>JBDUAS010000393.1:0-5572 GCA_040004535.1 Deltaproteobacteria bacterium | reverse complement strand
CTGGCCGGGCTTCGCCCGGGCGGCGGGGCAGATATTCCGAACATGTAAGCGCTGACGATCGCGCGAACCTCCGCCGACGTCGCGACCGTCTTCACCCGCGCCACCAGGCGCTGGGTGTCCTCGACCGCCATGTGGCGCACGGCGTCTTTGACTTCCGGAATCGACACCGCGCTCATCGACAGATCGCGAATCCCGAGACCGACGAGCACCGATGCGATCATCGGCTCGCCCGCCATCTCCCCACACACCGTGACCGGGATGTTCGAGGCCTTCGCCGCTTCGACGACCATGGCGATCAAGCGCAAGAGCGACGGGTGCAACGGCTCGTACAGGTACGACACGTACTCGTTCACGCGATCGACCGCCATCGTGTACTGGATGAGGTCGTTCGTGCCGATCGAGAAGAAGTCGCACTCCTTCGCGAGCAAGTCCGCGGTCAGCGCCGCCGACGGCATCTCGATCATGATGCCGAGCTTGATGTTCTCGTCGAACTCGTGGCCCTGTTCGCGGAGCTCGAGCTTCACGTCGTCCACGATCACTTTGACCGCGCGAAGCTCGGAGACCCCGGAGATCATCGGGAACATCAGCTTCACCGGGCCGTGCTTCGACGCGCGCAATAGCCCGCGAAGCTGCGAACGGAACAGCTCCCTGCCGAGCTCCGATAGACACAGCCGGATCGAGCGCAAGCCGAGCGCCGGGTTCGCCTCGTCGAGGTCGGCCTCTTCGACGAACTTCGCGAGCTTGTCGGCGCCGAGATCGAACGTGCGGATCGTCGCCGGCCGACCGCGCAGCTTCTCGATCACCTTCACGGCGGTCTGGTAGTGCGTCTCCTCGTCGGGGAGATCACCGGTCATGTAGAGGTATTCGGTGCGGAACAGGCCGACGCCTTGCGCGCCGTAGTCGACCGCATCGTCGACCTCGTCGGGGCCGTCGATGTTCGCACACAGCATGATGTCCGTGCCGTCGCGTAGCTGCGCCGGCAAGTCCTTCATCGCGTGCAGGTGCATGCCCTGCGCGACCTGGCGGCGCTGCTCCTCGCGATACTCGGCGACGGTCGCCGGCGAGGGGTTGACGATCACGACGCCGGTCGCGCCATCGATCACCAGGTAGTCATCGGTCTCGACGACCTCGGTGATGTCCTCGAGTCCGACGACCGCGGGGATCTCGTGTGCGCGCGCGATGATCGCGGTGTGCGACGTCTTGCCGCCGGCATCCGTGATCAGGCCCGACACCGCCGCCTTGTGGAGCTGCGCGGTATCCGCCGGCGACAGATCGTACGCGACGACCACCGCATCCGGCGGCGGCGCCAACGGGCCGGTCGCACGGCCGAGCAGGTTGCGCAGCACGCGCTCGAACAGGAACTCGACGTCGCTCTTGCGCTCGCGCAGGTACGGGTCTTCGATCGAATCGAACACGCCGCGGATGTCGTCGACCGCGCGGCGCAGCGCCCACTCGGCGTTGATCTTATCTTCCTTGATGTACTCGACGGCCGCGCCGACCATGTGCTCGTCGTGGAGCATCATCTGGTGGGCAGTGATGATGTGGTAGTCGCTCTCGTTCTCCGAGGCGAGCTTCTCCTTGATCTTCGCGAGCTGCTTGTCGGAGGTCGCGATCGCTTTGTAGAGGCGCGCGATCTCGGTATCGAGATCCTCGGCCTCCATGTGATGGCGCGGCGCTTTGAGCGTGTCGCGGCCGATCAGATACGCGCGCCCGAACGCGATTCCCGACGAGACGCCGAGTCCGATCTTCCGGATCTCCGGACGCGGTTCGCTCACGGGCCTTAGATGTCCTCGCCGAACTTGTCGTTGATCAGCTTCACGATCTCGGAGACCGCCTCGGCCGCCTTGTCGCCCTTGGCCTTCACCGTCAGGGTGGTGCCCTTGCTCGCGACCAACATCAACACGCCCATGATGCTCTTGCCGTTGACCTCGTGACCATCCTTCTCGAGGAGGACTTCACAGGGGTACTTTGCCGCGAGCTGGACGAGCTTGGTCGCCGCGCGCGCGTGGAGCCCACGCTCGTTGATGATCATGACCGTCTGCGCGGCGGTATCCGGCATCAACGCGACCTCTCTTCACGGTGCTGGACATCGCGATCGACATCGCGGTGGCGCACCAGGATGTCCCACTCACTGCCGAGCCTGCGCCGCAATTCCTCGACGACGGCGACCGATCGGTGCCGTCCACCGGTGCAGCCGACGCACACGGTGACGTAGAGCTTGCCCTCTTTCTGAAACTGCGGGAGCTGGAACCGGAGCAAGCCCTCGACCTGGCGCACGAACTCGGAGCCATCGGGGCCGAACACGAATTTCGCGACCTCCGGATCGCGGCCATCGAGGTGCGTGAGGCTCGGCTCGAAATACGGGTTCGGCAAGAACCGGACGTCGAACACGGTATTGAACTCGAGCGGTAGGCCGTGCTTGAACCCGAACGACACGAACGTCACCGCGAGCTTGCCGGTGCCACCGTAACGGTCCTGGATGATCGCCTTCAGCTGGTGCATGTTGAGGTTCGTGGTGTCGACGATCGCCGCACCGTCGCGGAGGTCGTGCATGACCTCGCGGTCGCGGCGCACGCCCTCGGAGAGATCATCGCCGCTCAGCGGATGACGCCGCCGGGTCTCCGAGAACCGGCGTAGCAACACCTCTTCGCTCGCGTCGAGGAACATGACCTCGAGCCGGTGGCCCGAGCTCCGCAGCTTCGAGATCGTCTCGTGCCACGCGGGGAGGTTCTTGCGCTGGCGCGCGTCGAGCGCGATCGCGAGCTTGTCGCGGTCACCCTCGTGCGCGAGGTGATCGACCATCTGGGTGACGAGCGGAACCGGGATGTTATCGACGCACGTGAACTCGATATCCTCCAATGCGCGCAGCGCCGTGCTCTTGCCGGCCCCACTCAACCCCGTGACGATCACGATCTGCACGGCTCACTCCACCGCATCCGCGGCATCGCGCGCCAAGCCCGCTTCTCGCGCCAAGCCCGCTTCGCGCTCGAGGTGATCGCGAAACGCGCGCGCCGAGTGGGTCCCCTGCGCCTTCAGCAGCTGGTTGCGCGCCGCGACCTCGATCAGCGTCGCGAGGTTACGCCCAGGCCGCACCGGCAGCTTCAGCTTCGGCACCGCGATCTCGAGCAGATGCTCGACCTCGTCGTCGAAGCCGAGCCGATCGTATTCCTCCGCGGCGTCCCACTCGTGGAGCTCGACGACGAGCTCGACGACCTTGCCTTCGCGGACCGCCGAGATCCCGAACAGGTCCTTGATGTTGATGATGCCGAGACCGCGGATCTCCATGTGGTGACCGAGGATCCCGGCGCCGCGGCCGCTGAGCTGATGACCGTGGCGGCGCACGAGGATGACGTCGTCGGCAACCAGACGATGGCCGCGCACGATCAAGTCGAGCGCGGTCTCGCTCTTGCCGATGCCGCTCTTGCCGACCATCAGCACGCCGATCCCGAGCACGTCCATCAACACGCCGTGGAGCTGGGTCGACGGGGCGAGCCGGTCGGCCATCCACGCCGTCACGAGCGCGATGAAGTCGGCGGTCGCGAGCGACGACACGAGCACGGCCACGCCGGCGCGCTCGGCCGCTTCGACGAGCTCGGGCGGCGGGTGCTGGCCGCGGCACACGACGATGCACGCCGGATCCGACGCGAACAGCGTCTGGATCCCGACGGTGCGAGCACGGTCGTTCTCGCGCAGAAAATCGATCTCGGTGCCGCCGATCACGAGCACGCGGCCGTCGTGGAGCTGCTCGGGCCAGCCGGTCAGCGCGAGCCCCGGCTTCTGGATCCGCGGAACGCTCGTCGTGCGCGCGAGCCCCGCCTGCCCCGCTACCGCGATCGCGCCGAGCTCAGCCCGGCCGAGTAGCTCGGCGATCGTGATCGCCACTAGTACTTGGCGTCCTCGTCGGCAACTACGTTGTACATCGTCTCGGCATCCGGCGCGGCGAGCAGGCGGCGGCGGAACTCCGGGTCCTTGAACACGCGGCTGATCCGCGCGAGTGCCTTCAGGTGCGCGCCCGTCGACGATTCGGGCGCGACGAGCACGAAGAACAGATACGTCGGCTGGCCGTCCATCGAGTCGAACTCGACGCCCGCCGGCGCGCGGCCGAGGCACGCGACGATCTCACCGACGGCCGAGAGCTTGCCGTGCGGGATCGCGACGCCCTCCCCGATCGCAGTCGAGGCGAGTTGCTCGCGCTCGACCAACACGCGGGCGAGGGCCGCGCGATCGATACGGTCGTGGTGCCCGGCCATATACGTGGCGAGCTCCTCGAGAATCGCTTTCTTCTCGGTCGCCTCGAGCGCGGGGACAACCATGTCGCGCTTGATCAGGTCGACGATCTTCATGCGCCGATCAATACGCTACCACGGCTGCCCGAAATCAAGACGCTGTGGGCGTCTCGATCAAACCGTAGCTGCCGTCCTCGCGCTTGTAGACGACCGCGACGCGGCCGTCGTTGCCATCGAGCCTGAACACGAGGAAGGGTTCGTTCAGCAGATTCAGCTGCACGCACGCGTCCGAAACCGACATCGGCTGCGCGTGAAACTTCTCGGTCTTGACGACCGTGAAGGACGGCGCCGGCGCGACCTCGGCCGCGTGGCCGTTGCCGTTCGCGTGGCCGTCGGTCTGACCCTCAGCGTGGACGAACGCCTCGTCGATGATCGAGTGCGACCAGGGCAGCGCGTGCACGCCGTGCGGCCGCGCCTTCATGCCCTCGAGCTTGCCCTTGTACTTGCGGACCTGGCGCTCGATCTTCGCGATCACCAGGTCGATCGAGCTGTACATGTTCTCGGTCGTCTCGTGACCGGCGATCGACAGCCCGTTGTGGAGCTGGAAGCTGACGTCGATACGATGGTTATGGCGCTCGGTGCTGAGGACGACGTGGCATGCGATTGGATCGGGAAGGTACTTCTTCACGCGTTCCATGCGCTCTCGCGCGTAGCTCTTCAGTGCATCGGTCGGTTCCATGTGACGGAACGTCACCGCGAATTGCATCGAGCGCCTCCCAAGTGGTTCACAACGATTCTAGCGAATCGTTCTCTCAATTGCCGGCGAATCGCCACCGAAGTGGATCGCGCTTAGAACACTTGTTTGCGCTTGCTCGAGCTGAGGATGCCGAGCTGCTCGCGGTACTTCGCAACCGTGCGGCGGGCGATATCGATGCCGCCTTTCTTCAACAGCTCGACAATCTTCTGGTCTGAGTGTGGGCGCTTTACGTCCTCACCGTCGACCAGTTCTTTGATCTTCGACTTGACGGCCTGCGAGGCGAGGTCTTCGCCGTTCGTGCGCGAGATGCCGCTGTTGAAGAAGAACTTGAGCTCGAAGATACCCTGCGGCGTGTGTACGTACTTCGACGTAGTCACGCGCGACACGGTCGATTCGTGCATGCCGATGTCTTCGGCAACGTCGCGAAGGATCAGCGGCTTGAGGTGGGCGATGCCCTTGTCGAAGAACTCGCGCTGGAACTTCAAGATCGACTCGGCGACCTTGATGATCGTGCGCTGGCGCTGCTGGATCGACCGGATCAGCCACTGCGCCGAGCGCAGCTTGTCCTGGACGTAGTCCTTGCTCGCCG
>JBDUAS010000020.1:0-52577 GCA_040004535.1 Deltaproteobacteria bacterium | reverse complement strand
TCTCGAGCCCGATCTCGAGCCCGATCTCGAGCCCGATCTCGAGCCCGATCTCGAGTACGATTTCTGAGCTCGGACGGAGGATCTTGCGGTTCCCGGTGCACCCGCGGGTCGGCCGAATGCTTTGCGAGTGCGAAGCGAGAGGCGTCGCGCGAGAGGGCTGCGTGATCGCGGGACTGCTCGGCGTGCGCGAGCTGCGCTTGCAACGGCGAGGACCGGGTGCGACCGCGCAGCTATCGTCGCCTTCGGATCTGATCGACGATCTCGACGCTTTCTTGGACGCGCGGGCCAGCGGCTTGCGCGCGGATCGGCTGCGCCGCGACAACCTCGATATCGGCACCGCGTTCGCCGTCGACCGTGCGGCGAAGCAGCTCGAGCGCCTCGTCGACACGCGCACGCGTGCACCCGCCGATGATGCCGCCGTCGATCGCGAGCTCCAGATCGCGATCCTCACCGCATACCCCGATCGCGTCGGCCGCCGGCGCGCGCCGCGCTCGAACGAGATCCTGTTTGCCGGTGGCGGCAGCGGCATGCTCGCCGCGAGCTCCGCAGTGCTCGATCCGGAATTGCTCGTCACCGTCGACGTCGCCGAGACCGGCCTACGCGGCCAGAGCTCGCGCGTCCAGATCCGGCGCGCGAGTGGCATCGACGCGAGCTGGCTCCTCGACCTCTACCTCGATCGAATCGTCGAGCGCGACGAGCTCGTGTGGAACACCGAGCGCCAGCGCGTCGAGCGCGTGCTGCAGATGACGTACGACGGCCTCGTGATCGACGAGCAGCGGGACGTCGAGGGCGCGCGCCGCGCGGGTGTCGCCGCGGCTGCGCTGCTCGCGAAGCAGGCGATCGCCGCCGGGCTCGACCGCTTCGTCGACAAGGACGCACTCGCCGAGTGGCGCGCGCGGATCGCGTTCGTCGCGAAGTGCGCGCCCGAGTCCGGCCTCGTCGCTCCGACCGACGATGCGCTCGCCGACGTGATCGCGCGCGCTGCCGACGGTTGCATTTCGTTCACCGAGCTGCGCGAAGCGAACCTCCTCGAGCTCCTCGACGCCGGCCTCGGCGACAAGCGCGCACTCGTCCAGCGGATGGCGCCGACCCACCTCTCGCTGCCCCGCCGGGCGCGCGTCGCGATCCATTACGAGCTCGATCAACCGCCATGGCTCGCTTCGCGGATTCAGGACTTCTTCGGCCTCGCGCGCGCGCCGACTGTCGGCGATGGCCGCGTGCCGCTGGTGCTCCACCTGCTCGCACCGAACCAGCGCCCGGTCCAGGTCACGACCGATTTGCCCGGCTTCTGGGTCAAGCACTATCCGGCGCTACGCAAGCAGCTCGCGCGGCGCTACCCGCGCCACCCCTGGCCCGACGATCCGACGCAGCTCGTGCGCGAGACCTAGAACCGGTAGAACCGCGCGCCGGCCGAGACGATCACGCCGATCTCGCCGTCGAGATCCGAGAGATCCGCGAGCCACACGGCCGCGCGGAGGTCGAAGCGATCGACCTCGAGCGTCGCACCGAGCGAGCTCGCGAGTCGAATCCGCGCGCTGTTGTCGGTGAGCCCGGCGACGTCGACATCGACGCGGCGGAAGATCAGACCGACCTCACCCTCGAGGTAGCCTCGGACGGGGCCGTCGGTGAGCCGGTAGCGGGCGCCGCCGAGGAGCGGAATCTCGGAGAGCCGGGCGCGAGCGCCGGGGGAGATGTCGCCGACGGGGCGATCGGTGTGGACCGTGGCGCCGAGCCGCGCGGTGACCTCGACGAGGCCGGTGACGGGGAGGTGCAACCAGATCGAGCCGCCACCGCCGTAGCCGGTCGCGTGGATCCAGGGAGACAGCGGGATCGAGAGCGTCGCGTCGACGCCGACCGATTTCACCGGATCGGCATCGGCGACGAGCCCGAGCCCGAGCCCGAGCCCGAGCCCGATCCGGACCGCGTACCTCATCTCACTGCAGGATGGGCGCGTTGGTCGTCACGCCCGCGCCATACCAACGCTCGCTGCCCGACTTGATCAGCGTCCCGGCGCCGGTGTTCTGATCGATCGTGATCATCTTGCCCGCGCCTGCGCCGGCATCGATGAAGCCGTAGAACGTGCCGGCCCAGTACCCGAGGCCGAAGATGTTCGAGTAGCCGGTGCCCGTGCCGAGCGGCGTCGCCTTCCACGTCACCGGATCGATCTTCGCGAGGTAGTCGGTCGTCGAGGTCCCGACATTCACGGTCGCGTAGATGCCGAGCCCGCGGATCCCGATCAGGTCGCCCGACGAGATCACTTTGCCCTGGGCGACCGTGCCATAGCTGCCGATCTTCGTCGCGTTACCGGTCGTCGGATCGATCTGGTAGGCGTCGCCCTGATCGTTCGCCGACACCAGGATGTCGGGGCTCGCCGAATCGTTGAGGTCGGTCGGCACGTACGACAGGCTCGTGAACCCGCTCGCGCTTTGCGACAGATCCTTGATCAAGGTGACCGTACCGGTCGTCGAATCGATACCGTACAACTTGTCGAGCGTGATGCCGACCATATGGTCGTCCTTGTCGACCGCGAGGTCGGTCAGACTCTGACCGGCGAGGCCGGTCATGTCGCCGATCATCTGAGGCGCGAACGTGTGCGTGTCGATGCGATAGAGCGTCGTCCCGCTGTGCGCGTACACCCGCGATGTGTCACCGGTATTCGGCGGAGCGTCGTGCTGGTCCGACGTGTTCGATGCGTCGGTCAGGCCGCCCGGACCGCGCGTGGGCGAGCCACAAGCTCCCGCTGCAACCAGGGCCGTACAGATGAACCAGCGCAGAATTCGCACGGCGCGGAATGTACAGTGTCCACCGGACCCGTGACATGGGAATCTGAGGGTGTCGGCCCGGGTTGATGGGTCGGCCGTTGCCCTATGTCCGCCGACCCCAACGATCGCACCGCCACGCTCCAGCCCCGGACGAGCTCGGACCGGTTGGCGAACACGGCGACGGTGAACGCGGGCGACGTTCGGGGAGACGCGATGCGGGATGTCGAACCGCCCCTCGATGCCGAGCTGCCGATCGATGACGATCCGGATCGCTACGAGCAGATCTGCGAGCACGCTCGTGGCGGCCTCGGCCGGATCGTGCGCGCGGTCGATCGGCGACTCGGCCGCACCGTCGCGGTGAAGGAACTGCTCCGCCGCGATGACGCCCATGAAGCGCGGTTCGTCCGCGAGGCGCTGATCACCGCGCGCCTCGAGCACCCCGGCATCGTGCCAGTTCACGAGGCGGGGCGCTGGCCGAACGGCGACCCGTACTACGTGATGAAGCTGGTCGAGGGCCGCACGCTCAAGGAGCTGATGGCGACCCATCGCACGCCGCGCGAGCGCCTCGGCCTGTTGCCGCATTTGATCGCGGTCGCCGACGCCGTCGGCTACGCGCACAGTGAAGGCGTGGTCCATCGCGACGTCAAGCCTTCGAACGTGATCGTCGGATCGTTCGGAGAGACGATCGTCGTCGACTGGGGCCTCGCGCGCGACATCAAGCGCGATATCGCGGAGCCGCTGCAGGAGCTCCTCGCCCACGGTTCGGGCATCTCGACGATCAGCGGCAAGGTCGTCGGCACGCCCGCGTACATGGCGCCCGAGCAAGCGCGTGGCGAGCTCGTCGACGCGCGCGCGGATGTCTACGCGATCGGCGCGGTGCTCTACGAGCTGATGGCCGGCAAGGCGCCGCACGCGGACGAGACACCGCAGGCGATGCTCGATCGGGTGATCGCGGGACCGCCCGCGCCGATCGACAGCGTCGTGACGACGGTGCCGCCCGAGCTCGCCGACATCATCGGCAAGGCGATGGCGCGGTTACCCGAGGAGCGCTACGCAAACGCGACGCTGCTCGCCGAGGATCTCCGCGCGTTCCAGACCGGCAAGCTGGTCTCCGCGCACGCGTACACGCCATGGCAGCTCGTCCGCAAGAAGCTCGCGCAGCATCGCGGTGTCGTCGCCGTCGCCCTCGCGAGTGCGGTCGCGCTCGGCGCGGTCGGCGTCGAGTCGTTACACACCGTCGTCGCGGAACGCGATATCGCACGCGGCGAGCGCGGCCGGGCCGACTCCGCGCGCGAGCTCGCCGAGGCCAAGCGCCGCGAGCTCGTGTTCGTCCAGGCGGAGACCTCGCTGCGCAAGGATCCGACCGCGGCGATCGCGTGGTTGAAGCAGTACCCGATGGCGTCCGCGGATCTCGAGCAGGTTGTCGACGTGATCGACGAAGCGGTCGCGATGGGCGCGGCGCGGTTCGTGTTCCGTCCCGGTGACTGGGTGTTCGACGCGACGTTCACGCCCGACGGCAAGGAAGTCGTCGCGGCGGCGCGCGACGGCAACGTTCGCAGCTACGACCTGTCGACCGGCGCGATGACGATCCTCGGCAAGATGCCTTCCGATCCCGAAGCGATCGCGATGGCGCCGGATGGCAAGGCGGTCGTCGTCGGCGGCGCGTTGGGCGAGATCATCTCGTACCCGCTGCACGGCGGGAAGCCGACGCCGCTGACCCACAGCGGCAAGATGGTGACGAGCTTGCAATTCGATGCGAGCGGCGACCAGCTGATCGTCGATCGCGACGGCCGCGCCGAGCTCATGGATCTCGATGGCAACTTGACGCGGATCGGCCCGGCGTCGGCGCAGCGGATCGCGGTCGCCGAGCGCGATACCACCCGGCGCGCGGCGCTCGTCGCGCCGAACCAGGTCGCGGTCGGTAGCGGCGATCCGGATCGCGTGATCGCGCAGACCGATCGCCAGATCACGTGGCTGTCGCTGTCGCCCGATGGCGAGGTCGTGTTGCTCGCCGACGGGCAGAACGTCTACGCCGTGCCGTACAAGGGTGGCAAGCTCGCGAAGCTCGTCGAGTTTCCGGCCGAGATCCAGAGCGTCGTGTGGTCGCAAGATCTCTCGCAGGTCGTCGTCACCGGCAAGCGGCCCGAGATCCCGCTGATCGCGTTCCCGAGCCACGCCGTGAGGATCCTGCGTGGCCACAGCGACTCGGTGTACAGCGCCGTGTTCACGCACGACGGCCGCACGCTCCTCACCGCGAGCGACGACTCGACCGCGCGGATCTGGAACGTCGCCAATGGCTCCTCGCAGGTCCTGCGCGGCCACGACGACGACGCGTATCGCATCCACCTCTCGCCCGACGAGAAGCTCGCGGTGACCGCGTCGCTCGACGGCACCGTCCGCGTCTGGCCACTCGAGAACAGCGATGCGGCGAAGGTGATGCTCGAGGGGCCGCCGATCGAATCGTTGACGGTCGACGGCGACAAGGCGCTGGTGCGCACCGAGACGTCGCTCGCGCGGTGGGACGTCGTCACCGGCGCACGCGAACCGTTGTTGTCCTGGCAACAAGGGCTCGGCGTCGGCGTGCCGTCGCCGGATGGCCAGCGCTTGATCGCACTCGGCCCGAAGTGGTCGCTCGAGCTCCGCGGCCGCGACGGCAAAGCACCGATCGTCCTCGCCGGTCACCACGCGGTGATCAGCCACATCGAGTGGAGCCGCGATGGCGCGGCCGCGTATTCGTCGTCGTACGACGGCACGCTTCGCAAGTGGGACCTCGCGACTGGCAAGAGCACGCTGCTCGTCGACGGTGATGCGCCGGTGCGCGGGTTTGCGGTCGCAGCCGATCAGCGCGTCGCGGCGCAGGTCGGCGACGCGGCGATGATGATCTATCCCGATGGTCACGCCGAGACGATCGGCACCGGCGCGGCGTGGTGCACGCGCAAGGCCCAGTTCGAGAAGGTCCGCGATCGGCTGTTGATCCAGCGCTGCGACAACGGCTTCGAGATCTACGACGGCAAGCAGCTCGTCGCGCTGCCGACCGATGGCCTCACGATCGCGCGGATCGCAGTATCGCCAGACGGCGAGCGAATCGCGGGCGCGATGGAAGATCGTTCGATCCGGATCTGGGATGTCCACGGCGCGCTCGTCAAGGTGCTCCGCGGTCACACGGATCTCGTGCTCGACGTCGCGTTCTCCCCTGACGGCACCGAGCTCGCGTCGGCGAGCTACGACAACACCGTGCGGATCTGGGAGATCGCGACGAAGCGTCACCGCGTGGTCCGCGGCCATTCCCTCGCGGTCTCCGCGGTGGTCTGGCGCGGCAAAGATCAGATCGTGACGGCATCCTTCGACGGCACGCTGCGGGTCTGGCACGTCCCGAAGACCGATCCGCCGACCCAGGACGAGGTCTATCGCCGTCTGGAGAACGCCACGACCGCGCAGATCGACGCCCAGAACCGGGCAACGACCGTCGGCAGTTAAGCGCGGAGGATCCGGCCCGGCTCTGCTACGCATCGTCCTCGATGCGGATCACGCTCGAACGCGCGAAGCAGATCGCCGGGTTCGATCGTGTGGTCGATGGCTATGCGGAGGCCTGCAAGCTCGCGACCGCGGCGCTCGCAGCCGGCAAAGCCGCGGTTGCGCGCCACGCCCCCAAACGAGCCGAGAACGAGCTCGCGATTCACGCGGTGCTCGCTGGCTCGAGCGAGGAGCTCGATCAGCTCCTCGCTCCGGATCGCGTCACGTTCGGGCAGCTCGTGCCCGCGACGCGATAGTGAAGACTACTCCCAGCCGCCCTCGACGTTCACGTACACGCCGTCGCGGTTCTCCCAGCGGCGCTCGCGCCAGTGGTGACCGACGCGCTCGCGCTCGTAGTGACCGGGGACCCAGTTCCACTGGCCGTTGCCCCAATCCCACTGACCGCGGATCCAGGTGAAGCCTCGGCGAGCTTCCCAACGCTCTTCGCGGATCGTGGGCGGCGCCATGCCGGGGCCATCGACGATCCAGCCACCCTCGGTGCGGACGTAGACGCCGTCGCGGACTTCCCACCGCGGCTCGCGCCAGCGATAGCCGTGGCGCTCGGCCTCGTAGCGGCCGGGGTTCCACACGTACGCGTTGCCGCGCCACTCGTAGTTGCCACCGACCCACGCGTAGCCGCGGCGGTTTTCGTGGCGCTCGAAGCGTGCCGCGGGCGGAGCCGCGCGCGGTCCTTCACGACGTTCCTCACGGCGATCCTCACGGCGCTCTTCGCGCTTCTCCTCGTGGCGCTCTTCGCGGCGTTTTTCCTCGTGACGCTGTTCCTTGTGCTCGTCGCGCCGCTCTTCACGCCTGCGGTCCGGATCGGCCGACGCCGTCACGGTGAATGCGGTCGCGCTGATCGCGAAGCCGAGTAGGGACGTGATCATCAGCCGTGTCGTTTTGGTCATGCGTTCTCCGGGGACGGTTGCCACGATCATAGGACGATCGCGAAGCGCTCCCGATGCACTATAGGAAACTTCACACTTGATGTGCGCGCGTGTGCCTAAAACGCCGTACCGATATCCCAGTCATGTTCGAACGTTGTGACGAGCGGCTCGATGGATGAGAGATCGGTGACCACGAGCCCGACCTCGCGATTGTGATCCAGCGACGTCTGCGACAGGTTTTCGGACCCGACATACGCGCGCGCGCCGTCCGCGACGATCACCTTCGTGTGGAGATGCGGGATATAGCGCGGGGCGAGGCCGAGGCCTTTCAAGAACGACGCGGCAGCCGCGTTCGCGCCGACGAACCCGACATCCGCGATCATCACCCGCACGGTCACGCCGGCCGTGATCCGCTGCGCGATCGCCGCGCGCACGGCCGCGTCCGCGAGCTGCATCGATTCGATCGTCAGGGTCTGGGTAGCGCTGTTGATCACGTCGATCACGCGCGACCGCGAGTTGATCGGCGAGATCACCATGCGCGTACAGGTCATCACCGGATCGACTCCGCCCCAGTCCGCCGTGAACAGCGCGACCAGGTCGCCGACGTCCGCCGGATCGCGATCGGTCGCGACGAAGTTGCGCTCGAGATCGATCGAGTAGTCCTTCGAATAGTTGCCGGTCGAGATCGACGCGACCGCGTGATCGACGACGAAGAACTTCGCGTGCTGGTACGTGAACTTCGGATCGCTCCACTTGACCTGGGCGCCGGCTGCGGCGAGCTGGTCGTAGTACTTCTGGTTCACCGCGATCTCGGATCGATCGAACAACACGCGGACCGGGATGCCCGCGGTCGCTTTTGCCTTCAGCGTGTCGAGGATCGCGCCGTACCCCATCTCGTAGATCATCACGTCGATCGACGACTGCGCCGGCATCAGCGCGTCGATATACGGCTGCTCGCCGGCTTCGGGCGTCGCGTAGATCTCGGCGGCGGGCGCGCGCGGGTCGGTCGCGTTGCAGTAGATGTTCGGCGCGGCATCGGGAGCCGACGCTGCATCGGGAGAATCATCACCGCCGCCCGAATTCGCAGGCGCGCGGCACGCCGTAACCAGGCACATAACGAAAACGACGAGGGCACGCATGACGCCCAGGGAGTCGCGCGAGGCCGGTTCGTGATCCCAACTTTCTCGACTTTCTGCTCTCTGGCTTCTAACCGGCTAATTCTGCTTCGATCGCGGCTTCGCCCTCGCGGAACGTCGGGTACTTCAATTCGAGCTCGAGCTCGCGCTTCAGCTTTGCGTTCCGGATCTTGCGATTGCGGTGCGCGACCCGCGGCGCGCCGGGCTCCAACATCGCTCGCGAGCCCGGCAGCGCGACACCGAGACGCTCGCACAACCACGTCGCGTAGTCGCGCTGTGTCGTCGGCTCGTCATCGGCAACCAGGTACAGCGACTTGGTCGCGGCCTTGGCTTCGACGGCGCCGATCACGCGGACGACGTCGTCGATATAGATCCGCGAGATCGCGTGCTGGCCGTCATCGAGCAGCTTGTAGTCGCCCTTCAAGATCCGATTGCGCACGCCGCGCCCGGGCCCGTACACCGGTGCGAGTCGCAGCGTGACGAGCCGCAGCCGTTCGAAGTTGCAGCTCGAGATTTCGCTTTCATCGCTGATCACGTTCTTCATGTTCGGATCGTCGAGCGCGATCGGCGTGTCCTCGTCGATCCACGCGTCGTCATCGGGGGCTGCGCCGTACAAGCCGCTCGAGCTGAAGTAGATGAAGCACGCGCATCCGGCGCCGTACGCCGCTTGCAGCGCCGCGCGCACGATCTGACCTGGTGGCAGGTTCGTGACCGGTGGGATCGAGTAGACGACGGTCGCGCCCTTCAGGCTCGCGAGCGCGATCGGCAACTGTTTAGGGACGCTGGCGTCGAGGTACTTCACTTCGGCGCCGAGCGCGCCGAGCGGTGCGAGCTTGCCGGTGCCGCGCGCACACACGCGCACCGTTCGCCCTTCAGCGAGTGCAGCGCGCGCAATTCGCGAGCCAACGTAGCCACATCCCAGGACGATCAGAGGAGTCACGCCCAGATCATGCCTGGCAGGCAGCGTATCAACCACCTCCGAACATGGCCGATCCACAAGAACGTGAACCGTTCTCGCTCCCAAGTCTTCGCCGAGCAGATCGCGTCTCACCAGGGCCGCATCGATCAGCTGTTCCTGTATCTGCTGATCGCCGAGTGGGTGTTCGGCGTGGTCCTCGCGGCAGTAGTCTCGCCGTTCACGTTCGCTGACGCCGACTCGGTTCACCTGCACGTCAAGCTCGCGTTCGTCGTCGGAATCGTGATCGACGTGCCGCCGATCGTCTTGATCCTGACCCGTCCCGGCTCCGCCTGGACCCGATACGTGGTGGCGGTCTCGCAGGTCATGTGGTCCGGGATGTACATCATGATCACCGGTGGCCGGATCGAGACGCACTTCCATGTGTTCGGCTCGCTCGCGTGCCTCGCGCTGTATCGCGACTGGCGAGTGATCGCGATCGCGACGGTCACGGTGCTCTCGGACCACCTCGTGGCCCATCTGTGGAGGCACGAGCCGCTGCACTGGTGGTCGGTGCTCGAGTACGCCGGTTGGATCGCGTTCGAGGACACCGTGCTGATCTTCGGTGCGGTCGTAGGGCTTCGCGAGATGTGCATGCACTCGCGCTACGCCGTCGAGCTCGAGGCGATGAACGCGAGTGTCGAGCGCAAGATCGAGGTTCGGACTCGCGCGCTCAGCGTCGCGAAAGAGCAGTTTCGCGAGCTCGTCGAGAACATCGAGGCGGTCCCGTTCGAATACCGGGTCGACTACCGCGAGCTCGCGTACATCGCGCCGCAAGCCGAGCGGATCCTCCGCCGGCCGACCTCTCCCGACATGTTGTTCGGATACGTCCATCCCGACGATGCCGCGCGCGTCCGCGCAACACTGGCCTCGCTGAGCACGACCAAGGCTGCGAGCTTCGACTATCGCGCTCTGGACCCCGAGCGTCAGACGGTCCATCTCCGCGTGTTCGCGACCGCCAAAACTGCCAACCGGATTCACGGCGTCGCGCTCGATGTCACCAAGCAACACCAGCTCGAGCTCGAGCTGCGTCAGGCGCAGAAGCTCGAATCGGTAGGCCGACTTGCCGCGGGAGTCGCGCACGAGATCAACACGCCGATCCAGTTCGTCAACGACAGTGTCCGGTTCTTGCAGACTGCGGTGGAGGACGTGATGGTGGTGGTGGAGAAGCATCGACAGAACACGAACAGCTTGCTGGCCGGCGTCGTCGAGCCCGACCTCGCACGCGCCGCCGCACTGAGCGAGAGGGAGGTCGACCTCCCGTTCCTGCAACGGGCGATGCCCGAGGCGATCGGACGCGCCGTCACCGGGATCGATCGCGTCGCCGCGATCGTGCGCTCGATCAAGGCGTTCGCGCACCCCGACGGCGAGCGGATGATCCGGGCCAACCTCAACGAGGCTGTCGCGAGCACGCTGATCGTCGCGTCCGGCGAATACAAGCTCGTCGCAGATGTCGAGACCGAGCTCGGCGACATCCCGCTGGTAATGTGCCACCTCGGCGAGATCAATCAGGTCGTCCTCAACCTCGTGGTCAACGCCGCGCAGGCGATCGGTTCGGTCGTCCAGGGCACGGGCCAGCGCGGCACGATCAAGGTGAGAACGCGCCAGCGTGAGACCGGCGTAGAGATTGCGATCAGCGATACCGGCTGCGGCATTCCGGCCGACATCCGAGATCGAGTGTTCGAACCGTTCTTCACGACCAAGAATGTAGGTCACGGCAGCGGCCACGGCCTCGCGATGGCGCGCGCCGCGATCGTCGACAAGCACCACGGCACGCTCGCCTTCGAGTCCGAGGTCGGCGCGGGTACGACCTTCTTTTTGACGCTGCCGGTCGAGCAGCAAGTGCGAGAGGCAGCATGACCGAAGAACGCATGCGAATTCTGTTTGTCGACGACGAGCCCGCGATCCTGTCGGGCCTGCGCTCGCTGCTCCACCGCCAGCGCAAGGACTGGGACATGGTCTTCGCGCTCGGTGGCGAGCAGGCGATCGAGCAGCTCGAGGCCGGCCCGTTTCACGTCGTCGTCACCGACATGCGGATGCCCAAGATCGACGGTGCGCAGCTGCTCACGCTCGTCCAGGAGCGCTGGCCGTCGACGTGCCGGATCGTGTTGTCGGGTCACGCCGAGCGCGAAGCGATGCTGCGCGTGTTGCCCGCGATGCACGTCTTCCTCGCGAAGCCGTGCGATCCGCGCGTGTTGCGCACCGCGATCGATCGCTGCCTCAAGGTCACCGCGATGACGGATGACCCGGCGCTGCGCTCGCTGATCGGTCGCGTCGACAAGCTGCCGTCGCCTCCGCGCCTGTACCAGATCCTGACCAAGCTCGCGGACGATCCGCGCGCGTCGCTCGACGACGTCTCGAAGGCGATCTCGAGCGACTCGGCGTTCGCCGCGAAGATCATGCAGATCGCGAACTCGGCCGCGTTCGGCGAGCTCGATACGACCTCGCTCAAGCAAGGTATTCACTACCTCGGGCTCGAGCTGATCCGCGCGATCGCGTTGTCGACCTCGATCTACGCGCCGCCGTCGGGACCGCCTCTGCCATTCTCGCTCGATCGGATGCAGGAGGTCTCGCTCCGTACCGCCCGGCTCGCGCGCCAGTTCGTGCGCAACCCCGCGCTGCGCGACCTCGCTTTCGTCTCGGGCCTGCTCCACGACGTCGGCCGGATCGTGCTCGCGCTCGGTACGCCGGGCGAATACGGCCGGTTGATCGAAGGCTGTCAGCACGTCAGCGAGACGCTGTCCGCGGCGGAGCGTCGCCGATTCGGTGCGGACCACGCGCGCGTCGGGGCATGCCTGCTCCAGATGTGGGGGCTGCCCCAGGTGATCGTCGATACCGTCGCGCTGCACCACGAACCGCGCGGTGTCACGGGCGACCTCGCCGAGGTTGTCGCGGCAGTCCACGTCGCCGACGCGTTGTCGGGCGAGGACCACGAAACCCCGATCGATCTCGAGTTCCTTCAGGAGACCGGACTCGGTGGTGAGCTCGAGCAATGGCTCGCGCTAGCAAGGCCGGTGATGTCGTGACCGCAGCAGCTGTGAAACCAAAAATCTTGTGCGTCGACGACGAGCCAAACGTGCTCGCCGCGTTCCAGCTCAACCTGCGGCGCGAGTTCGAGGTCGTCCCCGCGCTCAACGGCGAGCAAGCGCTCGCGATCCTGGAGAGCACCTCCGACATCAAGGTGTTGATGTGCGACATGCGGATGCCGCGAATGAACGGCGCCGCGGTGCTGACTCGCGCACGCGAGCTCTATCCCCATATCTCGCGCGTGCTCCTCACCGGCCAGGCCGATACGAGCTCGGCGATCAGCGCCGTCAACGACGGCCAGATCTTCCGATTCCTGACCAAGCCGTGCGATCGCGAGCCGCTGATCGCCGCGTTGAGCGCCGCGGTCGAGCATCACCGCCTCATGACCGCCGAGAAGGTCCTGCTCCAGGAGACCTTGCGCGGCGCCGTGTCGGCGTTGTGCGACGTGCTGGCGCTCGCGTCGCCGCTCGCGTTTGGCCGCTCGAACCGGGTGAAGGCCCGCTCGCATGCGCTGGCCCAGCAGCTCGCGCTGCCCGATCCGTGGCAGCTCGAGATGGCCGTGTCGCTGCAGCACGTCGGCTACGTCTCGTTGCCGTGCGCGACCCTCGAGAAGCTGTACGCCGGCAAGACGCTGTCGGACGAAGAAGCGAAGCAGGTCGCGCGCGTGCCCGAAGTGACGGAGCAGTTGTTCCGCCACATCCCGCGGCTCGAGACGATCCGCGAGATCCTCGCGATCTCGGCGCGTCAGGCGGCGTGGAGCGGCGTGGCCGGCGAGAGCCCGACCGAGATCGCCGGTGCGATCCTGCGGATCGCGAACGACGCGGATGCGATCGAGACCAGCGGGGTGACCGGCGAGGCGATGGTCAAGCTGCTGCGCCAGCGCGGCGGTTACTCGCCCAAGCTGATCGACGCGCTCGAGGTCGTCGTCGGGAGTGTCGCGTCGACCTACATCGCAGAACTGCCGCTGATCGGCCTCAAGGTCGGGATGGTCCTCGCGGAGGACATCTTCCTGAACGGCGCGCTGCTCGTGTCGCACGGCTACGTGATCTCTGCGAGCTTCCTGGAGCGCACCCGCCACTTCAAGGTCGGTGCGGTCAAGGAGCCGATCCGGATCCTCGTAGCGAACGGTGCGATATCCAAATGAGCGAAATGAAACGCACCGTTCACGCGGCTTCTCCCGGATTTGTGGTGTGGCCCAACATGGTTTGGGGGCAGGGTGATCGCGAACCCCGGTGGGGTACATCGCTGAGTTAAGTCTCGGCTAACAGTGGATCTCGCAAGAGCTTGATCCCTGCCGCGTGATCCGATGTGTGCCTCCCTACGATCCGACGGAACTTCATTTGGCCCGCTAGTCGCAACTAGTCCGATTCACGATGAGCAGCGACCTCAAGATGTGGCGGCGCCAGTTTGCTTCGGAAATCGTGGGCGAGTCGGCGGAGATCGTCGATGCCCTCGACACCATCCGTCGCGTGGCCAACACGGACTGCAGCATCCTGATCACCGGCGAGACCGGCTCGGGCAAGGAGCTGTTCGCCCGCGCCGCGCACCGCGCCTCGAACCGCCGCGCCAAGCCGTTCATCCCGGTCAACTGCGCCGCGCTGCCCGAGACTCTCATCGAAGCCGAGCTGTTCGGCCACGTGAAGGGCGCCTTTACCGGCGCGATGACGGCCCGCGCCGGTCGCTTCCTCTCGGCCCAGGGCGGCACCCTGTTCCTCGACGAGATCGGAGACCTGCCGCTCGCCGCGCAAGCCAAGCTTCTCCGCGTGCTCGAAGAGCGCGTCGTGTGCCCGGTCGGCGCCGACAGCGACATCGCGATCGACGTCCGCATCGTCGCCGCGACCCACCGCAACCTCGAGCAGATGGTTGCCGAAGGTAAGTTCCGCGCGGATCTCTACTTCCGCCTCTCGGTCGTCCCGATGCACCTCCCCGCGCTCCGCGACCGTGGCGATGACTTCGACCTGATCGTCGACCTCACGCTCGTCCGCATGTGCGAGCGCACCGGCCGCGACCTGATGACGCTCGAGCCGTCGGCGCGCCAGGCGATTCGCAGCTACTCGTGGCCGGGCAACGTCCGCGAGCTCGCCCACCGGATCGAGCGCGCCGCGCTCCTCGCCCGTGGCACCCAGATCGCAGAAGGCGACCTGTCGCTGCCCACCAGCAATGTCCGCATCTCCCGCGCCGCGCCGACGCCCGTGATGGTCGCCGAGGGCTCGGGCCCGATCCCGAAGCAGGACATCCCGGCGCCCGACGACTCGACCCTCGACCTCCGCAGCGCGCTCGAAGCCGTCGAGCGCACCCTGATCGACCGCGCGCTCTCGAAGGCGAACGGCAACCGCACCGAAGCCGCCGCGCTGCTCGGTCTCAACCGCACCACGCTCGTCGAGAAGCTCCGCAAGTACGCCGCGTAACGAGGCTCGTGATCACCAAGATGATTTCTACGATCAAGTTTCTCGTGGTCGCCGCGGCAACGGTGCACCGCTTGAAGCGCAACCCGAAGGCGCTCGCGAGCTTCCTCAACTAGAGCTCGAGCGGATTCGACCACGCGAGTCCGGCGAAGCGACCGAAGTCGCGGTCGTTCGAACATAGCGTCGCAGCGTTCTCGATCGCGAACGCTGCGAGCTGGACGTCCGTCGTCAGATTCGCGGCGGCACCTGCTGCGCGCAGCAGCCTGAACGCGATGTCGAAGTGATTCGGCCCAGGAGCCAGAACGCGCGCGTTCGGTCTTGCGAGCCATGTCTCGACACGGAGCAATGCGGCGTCGATCGTGAGCGCCGGCGTGATCACGCGTGGATTCGTTGCGATCCGGATGAAGCCGAACACCGCCGGGGGCGTGAACCCGACCTCGTTCGCGCCACCGAGCTGACCGAGCCACCAGCGATGCGCATCAGCATGCTGCGGAAACGCCGCGATCTCGGCGTAGAGCAGCAGATTGACGTCGGGGACGATCACCGTCGTCGCTCGGCCGCGCGCGCCGCGCGCGCCGCGCGCGAAGGACGGGCCTTCGCGAGCACCGCGGCGTCTTCGAGCTCGTCGACGAGCGAGTTCATACGCTCGCTGTCCAGGCCAGCTGCGAGGCTCGCAAGATGCGGCTTGATCCGATAGGGCGGTGAAACGGTCGGGCGGAGCCCCGAGGACAGCCCACGCCGAATCGCGTCGTTCACGGTCTGCTTGAAGGTCTTCCGGGAGCGATGCATTTCGTCCTCGAGCAGCTTCGCTACGTCGGGGTCGAGGGTAAGCGTCGTCCGCATGAAGCATCATGATGCCTAAAAATGAAGGCGTCAAGATGCCTCTTCGTGCGAGGTTATCGCCGTAGGCTCGACGCTCTTTCTCGACGGGCTGCGCTGCGTGGCCTTCGATCCCGAGCGCGAGGCGCCGGCGAGCCTACTTGCGTAAGGGTCGAGGCGTCCTTCGAACAATGTGTAGGCGCACGTGTCATCGAGATGACGCCGCCAGTTGTCGAGCACGTACGACCGCATGTTGCGAACCTGGCGCACCGACCCGATGTCCTCGACGTAGGAGCGATCCGCGAACATGCACCCACGACGGCGCTGATCTAACCAGCGACGGCGCGAATACGTTAGCGCCTACTTGAAGAGGCCAGGATCGATATTGTGGCGCTGCAACAGACGCCGGAAGTTCGTGCGGTCGATGCCGGCCATGCGCGCGGCCTCGGCGACGGAGCCCTGGGCGCGCTGCATGATCTGTTGCAGGTAGTCGCGCTCGAAGGCGGCGCTCACTCGCTTCTTGGCCTCGACGAGCGAGAGCTGCTCGTCGCCCTCGAGCTCGATCTTTTGCATCGGGACGGAGCCGCGGATCTTGCGGATGTGCGGCGGCAGCGATTCGACGCCGATCGCGTCGCCGGTGCGCAGCGCGATCGCGCTGATCAGCGCGTTCTCGAGCTCGCGAACGTTGCCGGGCCAGCCGTAGTTCGTCATCGCGTCGAGCGCCGACGAATTCAACGACATCGGCGCGCCGCCGGAGTGCTTTTGCAAGAACAGCGCGGCGAGGTCGGGGAGATCCTCGAGCCGCTCGCGCAGCGCGGGGATCGCGAGCACGACGACGTTCAGACGGTAGTAGAGATCCTTGCGGAACTTGCCGTGCTCGGCGGCGTTGTTCAGATCCACGTGCGACGCCGCGATCACGCGGACATCGATCTTGCGCACGCCGGTCGAGCCGAGTGGGCGGACCTCGCCCTCCTGGAGCACGCGCAACAGGCGCGCCTGGACCGCGAGCGGCATGTCGCCGATCTCGTCGAGGAAGATCGTGCCGCCATCGGCCTCGACGAAGAAGCCGGCGCGATCCGTGAGCGCACCTGTGAACGCACCCTTGGTGTGACCGAACAGCTCGCTATCGATCAGGCTCTCGGGAATCGCACCGCAGTTGACGGGCACGAACGGTTTGTGGCGGCGCGGACTGCGATCGTGGACAGCCTTCGCGACCAGCTCCTTGCCGGTGCCGCTCTCGCCCTGGATCAGGATCGAGACGCTCTGCTCGGCGACCCGGTTGATCGCGGCGCGCATCTGCTTCATCGGGATCGAGCTGCCGATGATGTTCGTCGCACGCTGGGTCGTCGTGCGCGAACCGACGAGCTGGCGGCGCAGCCGCGAGTGCCGCGCCGCGGACACGACGTGCTCGACGAGCTCGACGGGCTTGAACGGCTTGGTCAAGTAATGAAACGCGCCGGCGCGCATGCAATCGGCGGCGGTGGTCGCACTCGCATCGGCCGACAGCATGATCACGGAGCACGACGCGCCGTTCTCGCGGAATTGATCCAGGAGCCGCGGCCCCGAGATGCCGGGCAGGTCCACATCGAGGAGGACCACATCCCATGGAGCGTTCCGGGTCTCGAGCTTGTACAGGATCGTCACGCCATCCGGGGCGCTCTCGATCTCGACCGTTTCGTCCTCGAGCTTCTTCGTGATGGCGCTCGAGATCGCGCTGATCATCGCCTGATCGTCATCGATGATCAGAACCTTGATCGGGTCCTTGCTGCTCACCTAAACATCAACCTCGCCCGGGCAACCTAATGAAGAACGTCGGCCCGTCGCTCTTCCCACGATACACGATCCGACCGTTGTGCGCTTCGCAGGCCAGGCGACAAAAGTACAGACCGAAGCCGCGCTTGCCGTTCGAACCCTTCGAGTACTTGCCGAACAAGTTGGCTTCGAGCTCGGGCGGAATCGTAGGCCCGTTGTTGAAGACTCCGATCTCCACGGACTGCGGGTCGGCCGGATCCAGGCGATTTGCAGTGACCTTGATCTCGCCGTTCACCAAACAGTACCGAACCGCGTTGCCGACCAGGTTGTGGAGCACGCGCTCGATGAGAGCGACATCGAACCACCCTGTAAGATCTGGCTCACACTCGACGGTCACGCGGACGCGGCAGTTCACCGCGTGAACCTCGATCACGCTCTCGAGCAGGCCCTTCACGTGGTTGAGCGTGCAGTGCGGTTTGACGGCGGCATCCTCGAACCGCGCGATGTCGACGAAGTTCGCCACGAGGCCCGACATCCGCCGCAAAGCGTTGCGGGTCGACGTCAGCGCCTGCGACTGATCCGTATCGAGCCCGGTCGCGGTGTCCTCGAGGTAGTCCATGTTGCACAGAGCGACGGCGAGGCCGTTGTTGAGGTCGTGTGCGAGCATCGCCGAGGCTTCGGCGCCGTACGCGAGCAAGCGATCGGTACGCTCCCGAGCGACGCGGGCCTCCACGAACGCGCGTTGCGTGCGCGCGGCGGCGACCATCCGGCGGTGAAGCTCGGGAATTGCCGCGGGCTTCGCGATCACGTCGTCCGCACCCGCGTCGAAGCAGGCGCTTCTCATCTCATCTGCGTCGTCGCCGGAAAGGACCGCGACCCAGACCGCGGCGCCGTAGAGCTCCTTGAGCCGCTTCACGACCAGGATCCCGGGAGTGGGCATCTCGAAGTCGACGATCGCGAGGTCGGGCGGCGTGGTCTCGGCGAGCAAGATCGCGGGAGCGCCGTCCTCGGCGGTCATCACGTGGAAACCGATCCGCGACAAGGCAGCTGCCGTAGAACGACGCACCCTCGGGTTGTCGTCGACGATCAGGATGCGTGCGCCGGTCGGGGCCAGCGAGTGCGCCGCCGAGACGGTTGCGCGGGGCTCGTCGGCCGGCGCCGGGGGAACAATCGAAAGCGGGACAGGGTTCGCCACGCGGCGCGTAACTACAAGCGGTGTGCCGGTGGTCAGGCCAGCAATTCTCTTGATCTAGCGGGTTGGCACCGGGTGCAGAGCGTCATTCTTGCCGACACTGGACGGGATGTAAGAGTGGCCGACCCGATTCAGTGATGACCGTCGCGATCGACCTGGCCGACGCGATCTTGCACGCGGCTCTCGCCGCCGATGCGGACCGCGTGTGGATCGAGCCCGTAGCACTCACGGACGCCTGCTACATGATTTCGGTCGAGCGGCGCGCGAAGGTGATCTCGACCGCGACGATCGATGAAGAGCTCGCGCGCGCCGTGATCTCGCGCCTCGGCGTGATCGCCGAAGTCGATCTGTCGACCGCGAAGCCGTCGACGGGCGCCGCGAAGGTTCGCCGCGGCGACCACGTTTGCGAGCTCGTCGTCGTCGTGCGCCCCGGTCCGCAGCCGCGCGCCGAGCTCATGCTCCAGCGCGACGCGCGCAGCAAGAACGAACGGTTCCGCAACCTCACCGCCGGCGATATCGTCGATCACTATCGCGTGATCGAGCGCCTCGGCTCGGGCGGCATGGGTCGCGTCTATCGCGTCGAGCATGTCACGCTCGGCCGCCCGTACGCGCTCAAGGTGTTGCACTCGGAGATCCTGCAGCGCGATCCGCGCAGCATCGACCGGTTCGTGCGCGAGGCCCGCGCTGCGTCGCGGATCCAGCATCCGCACATCATCGACGTGTTCGACTTCGGCTACCTCGCCGACGGCCGCCCGTACTTCGTGATGGAGCTGCTCGAGGGCGAGAGCCTCGGCGATCGGATCGATCACAAGGGCCCTCTCGCGCCGCACCGCGCACTCGCGGTCGCGAAGCAGCTGTGCGATGCGCTCAGCGCCGCGCACGAGGCCGGCGTCATTCACTCCGACGTCACGCCGTCGAACATCCTGGTCTCCGGCGACCACGTGAAGCTCGTCGATTTTGGCCTCGCGGAGCTGATGGAGTCGCAGGTCGTCGAGGAGATGGCGACCCACGTGATGGGCACGCCGCGCTACGTCGCGCCGGAGCGCTTGCTCGGCCGCGCAACGAGCGAGCACTGCGATCAATACGCGCTCGGCATCGTGCTGTTCGAGATGATCGCCGGCATCACGCCGTTCCACGCGCCCGAGCTGCGCGCGCTGTGCAAGCAGCACATCTCCGAGCCGGTGCCCGAGCTGCTGAGCCCGTTCGGGCCGCTGCCGGCCGAGCTCGACAAGTTATTGTCGCGCTGTCTCGCAAAGTCCCCGGGCCACCGGTTCCCGACCATGGCCGCATTCGCCGCCGAGCTCGATCGCGTCGCTTGGCTGGTTTCACAACAGGAGGGTCGCCGTGCGTCGTGACGATACCCAACCGATCGTAGTCGTCGTCGACGACAACGCAGGCGTGCTCGCCGCGGCCGTCAAGGTCTTGAAGCAGCTACCGGTCCACGTGATGGCGACGACCGACGCGTACGAGGCACTCGATTGGCTGGCGACGCGTGACGTCGCGGTCGTCGTGTCGGACTACGAGATGCCGCGGATGAACGGCGCCGAGCTGTTGTCGTCGGCGCGCCGCAGCCAGCCTGCCGCCGTGCGAATTTTGATGACCGGCATGCAGGCGCTCGAGACCGCGGTCGACGCGATCAACCGCGGCGAGATCTTCCGTTACGTCCAGAAGCCATTCGATGCGAGCTCGATGCGCGCGATCGTCGACGATGCCGTGGCGCGCCACCGCGAGCTCGCGCGGGTCGCCGCCGACCGCGACGTGATGCTGCGCCGGACCCAGTTCTACGCGGACCTCGAAGACGAGAACCCGGGCATCACCACCGTCACGCGGGATGCGTCGGGCGTCTACGTCGTCCCCGATGTGTGCAACGGCGACGCGATGCGCATGCTCGCGTTGGAAGCAGCCTGATGTTGTCTGTTTTGACGATAGGCCGGCCGAGCGGATCGAGTGATCACAGCCAGATGGCACGGCACGTCGGTTGCTCTAAGGGAACCGTATGAGTGATTCGGCAGAAGAAGCGCCAGAAGCGGTGAAGCCCAAGGCACCCAAGAGCACCTCACCGATCGTGATGGCGCTGCTGATGTTGAACCTCGGCGCGAGCGGCTTCGGCGTGTTCAAGCTGATGACCGCGACGCCGGCGGCGGCCGCGACGGTCGTCCCGCACGAGGACAAGCCGGCGAAAGAGATCACCGGACCCGTGATCGCGCTCGACCCGTTCGTCGTCAACCTCGACGAGCCCGGCAACGCTCGCTACTTGAAGATGACCGTCCAGCTCGAGCTCGTGAACGAGCATGACGGCGAAGCGATCGAGAAGTCCAAGCAGGTGATCCGCGACGAGGTCCTCAGCTACCTGTCGGGGTTGCACGTGAAAGACACGCTCGGTGCGACCGCGAAGGACACGATCCGCGAAGCGCTGATGAAGCGAATCGAGGCGGTGGTCGGCGAGCACAAGGTGCGCCGGATGTTCTTCCAGGAGTTCATGGTTCAATGACGAGCAAAAAGCGGGTCCACCTCGTGACGATCGGGCGCGACGTAGGTGAAGGCCACGCGCCTTTTATCGTCGCCGAGCTGTCGGCGAATCATCTCGGCTCGCTCGCTCGCGCGCACGCGATCGTCGATGCAGCGGCAGATGCCGGCTGCGATGCGATCAAGCTTCAGACGTTCACACCCGCGTCGATGACGCTCGACATGAGCGACGGCGGCTTCGCGATCGCCGATGGCCCATGGCAGGGCCGCACGCTGTGGGACCTCTACGCCGAGGCGCACACGCCGTGGGAGTGGCATGCGGAATTGTTCGCGCATGGCGCGCAGCGCGGCCTCGCCGTATTCTCGACCCCGTTCGACGAGGAATCGGTCGAGCGCCTCGACAAGCTCGGAGCGCCTGCGTTCAAGGTCGCGTCGTTCGAGCTGGTCGATCTGGAATTGATCGCCGCGTGTGCGAAGACGAGGAAGCCGATCATCATGTCGACCGGCATGGCGTCGGACGCCGAGATTCGCGAAGCGATCGAGACCGCGCGTACGCACGGCGCCGGAGGCATCGTGCTCATGCACTGCGTGTCGGGCTATCCGACGCCGATCGAACAGATCAACCTGCGGCGCCTCGACGCGCTGCACGACTTCGATGTCGACATCGTCGGCATCTCCGACCATTCGCCGGGCTCGACGGTGCCGATCGCGGCCGTCGCGCGCGGCGCGATGATGGTCGAGAAGCATTTGACGCTCGCGCGCGCCGACGGTGGCCCGGATGCCGGGTTCTCGCTCGAGCCGCACGAGTTCGCGCAGGTCACCGCCGGCTGTAAGGCCGCCTGGGCCGCGCTCGGCGATGGCTCGGCGAAGCGGCCGGCCGCGGAGTCGGGCTCGCGCCAGTTCCGCCGTTCGCTGTACGCGGCCGCGGATATCGCGCCGGGTGAAGCGCTGACCCGCGCGAACGTGCGCTCGATTCGCCCCGGTCACGGTCTGCCGCCGCGCGACCTGCCGGCGCTGATCGGCCGGCTCGCGAAGTCCAAGATCTCGCGTGGCACGCCGCTCGCGTGGGAGCTGATCGCATGACCGTCACGCTGCGCGCGGCGGAGCTCGATGATCTCGAGCGCGTCTGGCAATGGAACTTTGCGGTCGACGTCCGCGCGATGTCGAACGATCAATCGATCGTCGAGCTCGCGACGCACGCGGCGTGGTACGTGGACCGGATCGCGAAAGGCGCGATCTGGATCGTGGAGTGTGACGGTGAGGGTGTTGGCGTCGTCCGGATCGACGCGGGCAGGATCTCGATCGCGTTGGCGGCGGGTGCCCGGAATCAGGGAGTCGGCAAACGCGCGATCGCGGCGGCGTGTGCGGCGTGGGGCAAGCCGGTGGTGGCGCAGATTCACAATGATAACCAACCGAGCCGTGCGGCCTTCGAGGCATGCGGCTTTGTTTCGAATGGTCGCGAGACCTACGAGTGGAGACCGTGATGCAGACTTCTTCGCAGCTTTCACTGTGGCGCTCCCATTTCGGACGCGAGTACACCGACCGCAACGACATCGCGAAGCCCGAGCGGGTCGTGTCGTGGCAGCGGCTGCTCGACGGTATCGTGCCGCACCGTGTGGTCGAGGTCGGCTGCAACGTCGCCTGGAACCTGACGTACCTGCGCGAGCTCGGCGTGAAGGAGCTGTACGCGGTCGAGCCGCAGCACTATGCGGTCGAGAAGGCGCGCGCGCGCAACCCCGAATACAACGTCCTGTGCGGCACCGGGTTCGACCTGCCGTTCAAGGATGGCTTCGCCGACCTCGCGTTCACGAGTGGCGTGTTGATCCACATCGCACCGGCGGACATCGCGAAGGTGATGGCGGAGATGTATCGCGTATCGCGTCGCTACATCGTCTCCATCGAATACGACTGGCCGACCGAGGAAGAGATCAAGTACCGCGGCAACGGCGACTCGCTGTGGAAGCGCCCGCACGGCCAGATCTGGCAGGCGGCGTACCCGGCACTGCGGCTCGTTCGCAAGCTCGAGCTCGCGCCGTCCGACGGCTACGACAACTGCACCGCTCACCTGTTCGAGAAGGTGGCGTAGGCATCATGAGGACCGTGGCGATCGTCCAAGCGCGGCTCGGCTCGAGCCGACTACCGGGCAAGGTCCTCGAAGATCTCGCCGGTGACACCATGCTCGCGCGCGTCGTGGCTCGCCTGAAGGCGGCTCGGTCGATCGACGACATCGTGATCGCGACGACGATGAGCGAATCCGACGACCCGGTCGTCCACGAAGCGGCGCGGCTCGGCGTCCACACCTGGCGGGGTTCGGAGCACAACGTGCTCGCTCGCTACATCGGCGCGGCGCGCAAGTACCACGCCGGCGCGGTCGTGCGCGTGACCTCCGATTGTCCGTTGCTCGATCCCGAGACGGTCGATCGCGTGGTCGGCTCGTTGCGCGCGGCGGCACTCGATTACAGCTCGAACACGCACGTGCGGTCGTATCCGCGCGGGCTCGATGTCGAGGCGTTCTATCTCGAGACGCTCGAACGGATCTTTCGCTCGGCGACGACGCCGGCGGCGAAGGAGCACGTCACGGCGTACGTGATGGAGAAGCCGAGCGAGTTCGCGATTCATCAAGTTACCGCGGAGACCGACGACAGCGATCTGCGCTGGACCGTCGACACCGCGGAGGACCTCGCGCTCGTCCGAGCGATGTACGCAGAGCTCGAGCTCGCGACGATCCGGCCCTATCGTGAGGTCGTCGCCGCGGTGCGCGCGCGGCCCGAGCTGGCGGCGATCAACGCTCACATCACGCAGAAGAACTGGCAGGACAGCCATGTCGCTTGAGCTGCTCGATACCTGGCGCATTCTGCTCGCGGACGTCGGCACGCTCGGCACCGCGTTGTGCAACGCGATCGGAGCCGGCGACGTGCTCTCCGGCGTCGCGACGATGATGGAGCTCCGGCGCGCCCGCTCCGCGCTCGCACGCGTCGAAGCGCCCGTTCGGCTCGAGGCGAACCCCGCGGTCGTCGCCGCGCTCGAAGATGTCACCCAGGCGCTCGTCAACGCGCGCGCCGCCGAGGCCGCGATGGCCTCGTGGCTCGGCCGCAAGGTGCCGGGCGATGCGATGCTGCTGCGCTCGCCGATGGGCGTCGCGGTGCTCGCCGACATGATGCTGCCCGAGGTCTGGGACTTCGAGCTCGATGCCGTGGTGCTGGTGGGGGCGGGACTCGAGCCCGTCGCCGAGATCCTGCATGACCTCGGCCAGCGCCGCATCATCGTCCACGATGGCGGTACGCCGATCGGTGCGATCGCGACCGTGTCGACCGACGAGGTCGTGACCGCGGTGCGGACGATGATCCCGGTCGCACCGTCGCGATTCGTCGTGCGCGGTGCGCTCGGCGTCGATCGCGACGAGGTCGAGGCCGTGAAGGAGTGCGTGCGGTCGTCGCTCTCGGACATGCGGATCCACCGCAACACCGTGCAGGTGTTCTCGCGCACGTGGCTCGATCAAGCCGCGCTCAACTTGCCAGCCGTCGCGAAGTGGCCGTCGGTCGCCGGGCTCGATGGCGCGTTCGCGAACCGCCCGATGGTGATCGTCGCGCCGGGTCCGTCGCTCGCGAAGAATATCGATCAGCTGCGCGGGCTCGAAGGCCGGGCGGTGCTCGCGTGCTTCTCGCACTCGTTGAAGCCGGTGGTCGCTGCTGGGCTCGTGCCGGATGTCGTGATCACCGTCGATCCGCAGGACGTCCGCTATCACTTCGACGGCTGTGACGTCTCGCAGATGACGCTCGTCAATGCGGCGACGGCGCATCCCTCGCTCTACGAGCTGCCCGCGAAGCGGTTCATCACGCTGTCCGCGAACTCCGCGATCGACGACTGGATCTTCGACGGTGTCGGCGAAGACGCGCGCGTGCCGGGCGGTGGCTCGGTGGCGACGTCGGCATTCTCGCTCGCGCTCCGCTGGGGCTGCGATCCGATCGTGTTCGTCGGCCTAGATCTGTCGTTTCCGGGTGGCGAGTACTACGTCAAGACCTCGGTCGACGGTGACGTCAGCGCGAGCACCGACGAGAACGGTCACTTGAGAGTGAACGGCTGGAGCTCCGGCTTCCACGCGATGAAAGCGCGAGGCGGACCGGGTGCGCCGATCGAGCGCGCGATCACGCTGCCGGGCTGGCACGGCGGCGAGGTCCCTTCGAGCTTCATGTTCTCGATGTTCCATCGCTGGTTCGTCGAGAAGATGCGTGAGATCGCCGGAGCCGGCGTCAGCGTTTACAACTGCACCGAGGGCGGCGCGTTCATCCAGGGCATGGATCACCGGCCGCTCGGTGAATTGCTCGCGACGTTCGACGAGGTCGTCCCGACCGACGAGATCCTCGAAGCGGCCGTCCAGCAGGTCGGCTACCGGCGCAATGCGCAACTCGCGGATCACATCCGCACGTTCCGCCGCGGCCTCAAGAGCATTCGCTATCACGCGGTACGCGCGCGCCGGATGGCCCGCACCGGCGGCGTCGAGGCGAAGCTGCAGAAGACCGAGCGCTCGCTCGCGTCGGCGCTCCAGCCGTTCCCGTTCGTGTCGCTGCTCGCCCAGCGCGAGATCGAGAACGCGCACTCGATCGCGCTGCACGAAGCGACGAGCGATCGCTATCTCGCGGCGTCCGCGAATCTGTTCGACAAGCTGGTGGGTGTGCTCGACGTGCTCGAGCCTTTGCTCGCAGCCGCGTCCGTGAAGCTGGATGGGGTGAAAAGCGATCATGAAGCCGCGTAAGAAATCGGTTCCTCGGATCGTCGCGATCGCGGGTGGCAAAGGCGGTGTCGGCAAATCGACGATCGCGGCGAACCTCGCGCTCGCGATGGGCCGGCTCGGTCACCGGGTCGTGCTCGTCGACGCCGACCTCGGCGCCGCGAATCTGCACACCATGCTCGGCGTGACGCGCCCGGCGTGCGGCCTCGCAGATTTCTTCGACAACCGGATCACCGACCTCGACGAGGCGCGGATTACGGTCGCTCTGCCGACGGTCAGCTTGATCCCGGGGACGTCGCGGCCAGGTGCGGCGAATCTGTCGGCCGTGGACAAGAACCGCCTGTTGAAGGCCGTACTGAAGCTCGATACCGATGTCGTGATCCTCGATGTCGGCGCCGGCACCTCGTTCAACGTCGTCGACCTCGTCGCGGTCGCCGACATCAAGCTGTTCGTCGTGACGCCGTCGCTGCCGTCGCTCCACAACGCCTACGCGTTGATGAAGGCGTGCGTGCACCGCGTGGTTCGCAAGCTCGCGGTCGATGATATCGGCGAGGCGATGATCGACTCCGCGCTCGGCCAGGAATCCAAGTCGCGCACGATCCCCCAGTTCCTCGACGCGGTCCGCCCGCTCGATTCGGTGCTCGCGGCAAAGGTCGAAGACGCGCTGTCGCGGTTTGGCGTGGGCCTCGTCGGCAACCAGCTCAACGGGGATCAAGAGCTCGGCGTGCTCCATCGGATCTCGACGATGATCCACGAGCAGCTCCGCGTTCACTCGCCCGTGATGGCGGCGGTCCGCCGGGTCGCGGCGCTCGGCGGCGGGCTCAAGGCCGGCATCGGCACGATCGCCGACCGGAGCGAGCCGGCCCACGCGTCGTTTCGGGCGCTGGCGGCGAGCGTGCTCGAGATGGACCTCGCGACGCTGCGCGGCCACGTCCGGATCAAGCACGAGCACACGATGCCGCTGTGGATCCACCGCGAGCTCGAGCAGCCCGGCTGAGCTAGAAATTCGCTCGAGTGGGAAGATCTGCCGGCGGCGGCCGGTTCGCCACCCATGGTCGACGCGATCCAGGATCTGCTATGCGACCCCGCGGACGCGCTGCTCGCGCGCGACATCCTCGGCACCGATGATCCGGTGCGGATCGCGGCCCAGGTCGCTGCCCACGTTGGCGAACCGATCGCGAGTTGCGAGCTGTTCACCCAGAGCGTCGGCGCGGTGTTCGTGCTCGACCTCGCGCGCGGTGAACGGGTCGTCCTCAAGATTCACGCGTTCGGGCCGGGCTCGCGCACGTTCGAGACGCTCGGCGAGCTCGAGGCGGTGTACGCGGCGCAAGCCGAGCTCGCGGCGTATGGCGTCGCGTGCGCCCGGGTAATCGCGCCACCGCGCAGCTTCGGGCCGGGCCGCGCCGCTGCGCCTGATCGTTACTTCTCCTAGCGCGGGCCGTACCACGCGGCTTTGTTGTCCGCGGTGCAGCGATCGAAGCCGGCATCGACGCCCAAGGCGGTCTCCGCACCGCCGAGCATCAGGACGCCATCTTGCGCGAGGACCTTGCGCATCCGGATCATGATGTCCTGTTTCTTCGCCGCATCGAAGTAGATCAGCACGTTGCGGACCAGCAAGATGTCGATCGGCGGAAGCGCCGGAAAAGGCCCCGCGAGGTTGATCTCGCGCGTCTCGATCATCGTGCGGAGCTCGGGCTTCATCTGCCACCGCGCGCCGTTCGGGACGAGGTACTTCGCGAGCATCGGAGCGGGTAGGCCGCGGCGGACCTCGAATTGCGAGTAGGTGGCGTCGCGCGTCCGCGCGATCATGTCGCGCGAGATGTCGGAGGCGATGATCCGCGTCGTCGAGGCGAGCGCGGGGAAGTATTCGCGCAGGAGCATCGCGACGCTGTACGGCTCCTGGCCACTGGACGAGGCCGCGCACCAGATCACCAGATTGCGCCCGGGCCGGGCCGCGACGAGCCGCGGGATGATCGTCTGGCGGAGTGCCTCGAATGGGCGCACGTCGCGGAAGAAGCTCGTCTCGTTCGTGGTGAGGAGCTCGATCACCCGGCGATGACTCTCGCCGAACGGAGACACGCGTAGCGTATCGACGAACTGATCGAGCGTCGCGAAACCCTGATCGCGTGCGAAGCCTTTGAGCCGACTCTCGGCGAGGTACTCCTTGCCATGCTCGACGACGATGCCGGCCTGTTGCTTGACCATCTGTCGGATGTATCCGAACGCCGCGGCCTGCATGACGATCAGCGTCCCGTCGCCGTCTCGCGCGCACGCATCTGCGTCCGCGAGACGATCTCACCCGCCATCTCCCCGATCGGGTGGACGCCGGCGGCCAGGCCCGCGCGCGCGACCGACCCCGGCATCCCCCACACTACCGAGGTTGCCTGGTCCTGGACGAGGACCGTGCCTCCGCCCGCGCGGATGTACTCCGCTCCACGCGTCCCGTCGCTCCCCATCCCGGTGAGCACGATCGCGAGCGCACTCGCACCGTACGCGGCCGAAACCGAGCGGAACAGGACATCGACCGAAGGGCGGCACGAGCACACCGGTGGGTCCTGGTTCGTGCGCAGGAACGTGCCCATCGGACCGCGATCGATGACGAGATGGTAATCGCCGGGCGCGAGGTAGACCTTGCCCGCCTCGACCCGCATTCCCGCCACCGCCTGAACCACCGGGACCGCAGCAGTCCGAGCGAGGCGCTCGGCGAGCATCGTCGTGAACGTCGGCGGCATGTGCTGGACGATGAACACCGGCACCGACAACGAAGCTGGCAGTGCGCCGATCAGCGTCTGGAGCGCGGGCGGACCGCCGGTCGACACGCCGATCGCGACCGCCGAGGCGAACCGCAAGCGAGGGATCGGAAGATCGATCACGCCGGTGACGGGGCGCTGCGGCGACGGCACCGGAATCACGCCCGTGGTGTGGCGTTGTACCGGAATCACGCTCGTGGTCTGGCGGTTCGGCGGCGTCACCGGAATCACGCACGTGATCTGGCGAGCGAGGGGGATCCTCGACGTCGAGCGCGACACGCCGCACAGCGCTTTGATCTTCGGGATCAGGTCCGTCTTGATGCGCTCGCGTTCGGCACCGAGGTTGGCGCGCGAGGCGAGCGCGCTGAACATGATCACGGGCAGCTTCGGGTACTTCTTGCGAACTGCGGTGACGACCCCGATGCCGTCGAGGTCGGGCATGTCCACGTCGAGCGTGAGCAGGTCGCAAGGAATCTGTTCGAGCCGTTGCAGGGCCACTCGTCCGTTCGAGGCCGTCGCGACGACTTCGATCTCCGGGTCACCTGACAGCACATCACTGATCAGGCGGCGGACCACCACCGAGTCGTTCACCACCATCACCCGGATCTTGGTCACGCGGCGACGCCGATCATCGTCAGCTTCTCGGACAGCATCTGTGGCGTGAACGGTTTCAGCACGTACTCGTTCGCGCCCTGCCCGAGAGCTGCCTGGACGTGGACCAGATCAGACGCGGTCGTCACCATCACGACCTTCATGGCGTTCCAGGCCGCGTTCTTGCGAACCGCGGTGACGAGGTCGATGCCGGTCATGTTCGGCATGTTCCAGTCGACGAGCACGACGTCCGGTGCAGCGATACCGTCCAGGACCCCGAGCGCCTCGATTCCGTCGCCGGCCTCGAAGACCTCGGCGAATCCGAGCTGGGTAAGCTGCTTCTTGAGGATCATGCGCATGGTGCGCGAATCGTCGACGATCAGGGCGCGCATGGCTTCCTAGTGGCGAATGCCGGTAGAGGGGAGGGTGGACAGTGGCGTTGCCGCGGGGATGCGGACGAGCGTGCCCGTGACCGTGCGGCGGCGCGGGACGTCATCGTGGCGGGCGTCGTCGTAGGTGAACTGAGACATCTGACCGTCGAGCTCGCGCGCGAGCTTTTGGAGTTGGCGGGCCGCATCGAGGGTCTGCATCGAGCACTCGGACGTCGAGCTCGCCGACGCTGCGACGCTCGTGACGTTGTGAGCAATTTCGTTCGATGCCTGCGCGAGCTCGTGCAGGTTGTGGCCGATCTCGTTCGTCGTCGCGGCCTGCTCTTCGACCGCACTGGCGATCGTGTTCTGGATATCGTTGATCTGGCCGATGACGGCCGTGATCTCGCCGATCGCGTCGACCGCACTCGCCGTGTCGGTCTGGATCGCTTCGATCTTGCGCCTGATGTCCTCGGTCGCCCGCGCGGTCTCCTTCGCGAGCTCCTTCACCTCGTTCGCGACGACCGCGAAGCCCTTGCCGGCCTCACCGGCGCGCGCAGCCTCGATCGTCGCGTTCAATGCGAGGAGATTGGTCTGCTCCGCGATCGACGTGATGACCTTCAGGACGTTGCCGATCTCCGCGCTCGAGTCGCCGAGCTTGCCGACGAGCTCGTTCGTGCGTTGCGCGCGGATCACCGCGGCCGTCGCGACGTGAGCCGCCTCGGCTGCATTCTTCGCGATCTCCTTGATCGTGACGCTCATCTCTTCGGTGCCGGTGGCAACCGTCTGGACGTTCTTGCCGGACTGTTCCGATGCCGCCGCGACGATGCCCGCCTGGCGCGACGTATCGTCCGCCGACGAGCTGAGGGTCACTCCGACCGACGAGATGCTCTCCGACGACCGCGTCAGCTCGCCCGCGCTGTGGCCGATGTTCGAGAACGCCAGGCCGATCCGATCGAGCGCGGCGTGCAGTGCGGTCGTCATCTGCGCGATCTCGTCGGCGCCCGTGATCTTCCGAGCACGCGCGGTCAGGTTGCCTGCGGCGACCTGTTCGAGCACCCTGACGACGCTGCGCATCCGGCGCGTCATCCGCCGCGCGACGAAGAACGAGCCGATCGCGATGAAAGCGGCGGCGACGAGAAAGACCAGCAGTGCGAAGTCGCGGAGTCCCGAGACCCGAGCGTGGACCTCGCTCGCGGTCTCGTGCGTGATCACGCCCCAGCCACTCGACTTGAACCGGTTGCGGTCCTTGACCTGCGCGTAGCCGACCACGTCGGTATCGCGGACGATCGGATCGGTCTCCATGCCGTAGCCCGCGGTTCCCGCGAGCGCGAGCTTGGCGGCCTCCGAGCCCATGGCCGTCAGATTCAGGCTCGGCGGATTGTCGCCTTGGAACGGAGCCAACGCGATCAGCTTGCCGGTCTTGTCGACGACTTCGATCTTGCCGGTCTGGATCCCGGCATGCTTCATCTCGGCGAGCTCGCTTGCTGCGATCGCGCCGATGCTGCGCGGCCACGACAGGTGATTCGACCACACGCGTACGACCTGACCTTTGTCGTCGGTGACGGCGCCCGAGTAGATCAGCTCGCGCCCACTGTCGTGAAGCGCCTGGATCGCGAGCGCATCGGTCTCGACCGTCTGCGACGCATAACCCGTGCCGGCCGGCACCGAGACCACGCTGTCGAACCACGGCTGGCCGCGCACCGACATGCCGACGAGGTTCGCGACCGGCTTGTGATCGCCGGTCTGGGTGTTCGTCGCGATGACCTTGCCGTCCTTGTCGGCGATCACGATCAGGTCGTACGTCGGGTACGACGCGATGTAGTCCGTGACCAGCGCGGTGAGCTGCTCCGGGGTGCCGGTCGACGCGAGCGGATTCTTCGCGAAGGTGATGACGTCGCCGCTTCGCTCGTCCAGGTAAGCAGCGATCGTATTCGTCACGCTGCTCGCATGACTCATCAACCGCTCGCTGACCTGCTGCGTTAGCTCTCGCGTGCCCTCGCGGGTGGACAGATAGCCGAGCGTGGCAAGCGGTACGCCCGCGAACACGCCGAACGCGACCAGGAGTTGTGAACGAAGCGTGCGAACAGCGAGGCCCTTCATGACGATTCTCCGATTCGATGCGTGACGACGCGATCGACAACAAGCACGAACAGCAACCGGTCAGGCAGCTTGTAGGCTCCTGCCATCAGATCGCGAAAATGGGATGGGACGTTCTCGGGGACGAGCTCGAGCAGATCTCGGTCGAGAACCACGACATCGCCGATCGAATCGACGAGAAGGCTGAACACTCCCTCGGTCGATCGAATCACGACGTTGATCGAGCGCTCGTCGTCGGCGCGCGGCGGTAGGCCGAGCCGCACGCGCAGATCGATCGCGGTGACGATCTGGCCGCGCAGGTTCATCAGGCCGACCGTCGCCGGGTCTGCGAGAGGGACCCGCGTGATCGGTTGCGCACGCAGGATCTCCTGGACGTCGAGCGCCGCGATGCCGAACGTCATCCCCGCGAGCTGGAACGAGCAGAGTTGCTCGGACATCACATGCCCCCCGTCGCGTAGCCGGCGCTCGCTGCGATCGCCGCGACGTCGACGACGTCGGTGACCTTGCCGTCCAGGACCGCGGAGCCGAGCAGACCGTGATGCGCGCCCTTGGTCGACAGCGCCGCGCGTTCCTCGATCACGTCGAGGATGCCGTCGACGACCAGGCCGAGGTCGCGATCACCCGACGAGTACACGATGACGTGAATCCTGTCATTTTCCTTCGCACCGTCTTCGGCTGCGCTACGCGCCGGGCCTTCGCCCGACTTGTCCGGCTCGCTCGGCATCGCGCCGAGCGCATCGCCGAGGCGGATCAGCGGCAGCAAGCCATCGCGGTACTGCACGACCTCTCGTCCAGCGGCGCGCTCGATCGTGGCGGTGGAGAGCTCTTCGAGCCGTGCGACGTGCTCCAGCGAGACCGCGATCCGGCGGTCCGCACCGAGCCTGGCGAGCAGGTAGCGATCGGCCACGGGAATCACGGCTCTGGGCACATCCGCTTCACGGCGCTTCAGCGAACCGAGACCTGCGTGCATCGCGATGCCGCGGACGTCGAGGATCAGCGCGACTCTGCCGTCGCCGAGGATCGTTGCACCCGAGTACGTGGCGAGGTCGATCAGCCGCTTGCCGATCGGTTTCGCCACGATCTCCTCCGTATCCTGCGCCGTGTCGACGACCAGGCCGAACGGACGGCCCTCGTTCTGGAGGACCACGATCGTGGTGGCGGTCGCTCCACCGGTCCCGAGCAGTTGCGAGAGATAGACCAGTGGCAACAGCTCGCCGCGTAGCCGATACACGGGCGTGTGGTCGATGAGCTCGACCTTGCGGCCGGCTGCGGGATCGATCCGGACGAGCTCGAGCACGCCGCTTTGGGGAAGTGCGTAGCGCTCTCCGGCAGCCACGACGAGCAACGCGGGGATGATCGCGAGCGTCAGAGGGATCTTGAGCCGGATGGTGGTGCCCCGGCCCGGCACGCTGTCGATCTCGACCGCGCCGCCAATCCCCTCGATGTTCGTCTTGACGACGTCCATGCCGACACCGCGACCTGACACGTTCGTGATCTTCTCGGCCGTCGAGAAACCGGGCGCGAACACCAGGGCCTGCGCCTCTTCCGTGGTGAGCTTTGCGGCGCGCTCGGGAGACACGATGCCGCGCTCGATGGCCTTTGCACGAACGCGATCCGGATCGATTCCAGCGCCGTCGTCGGCGATCTCGAGAAGCACGTGTCCGCCGGCGTGGATCGCGCGGAGTCGGAGGGCGCCTTCCGCGTCCTTGCCCTTCGCGATCCGCTCGCTCGGTGTTTCGATCCCATGATCGATCGAGTTGCGAATGATGTGAGTGAGCGGATCTTTGATCGCTTCGAGCACCGAGCGATCGAGCCCCGTATCCTTGCCCTCGAGCTCCAGGCGGACCTGCTTGCCGAGCTCCGCCGAGAGATCGCGGACGACGCGAGGCAGCTTGTTCCACACGCCGCCGATCGGCTGCATGCGGGTCTTCATGACGTGGTCCTGCAGCTCCGACGTGATCAGATCGAGGCGCTGCGCGGACTGGGCGAGTCCCGCATCGCGACTCGTCGATGCGAGCTCGAGTAACTGATTGCGCGCGAGTACGAGCTCGCCCGCGAGATCCATCAGCTTGTCGAGCAGCTGAACGTCGACGCGGACCGTCGTGTCAGCGCGCTCGCTCTCCATTGCCGGCGGCGCGGCCGTCGCGGTCTGTGCGAGCACGGGCAGCGATGTAGGTGCCGCGAGCCATTCCAGCTGGGTCTTCAGTGGCGCGTAGTCGTCGTTGCCATCGGTCCCGGTTTGTTCGACCCAATCGAGCATCATCCGACACGCGTCGACAACGGCGAGCTGGGCCGACACGATGCCGCTGGTCAGAGCGAGCTCGCGATCGCGGATCTTCGACAGCAGGCTCTCGGCGACGTGCGTCAGGGACTGCAAGCGGTCGAATCCGAAGAAGCCGGCCGTGCCTTTGACCGTGTGAACGGTGCGAAAGATCGCGCTGATCGAGTCCTCGCTCGCGCCGTTGGCCTCGAAGCCGACGAGCTCGCGTTCGAGCCGATCGAGGTTCTCTCGTCCCTCGACGAGGAACTCTTGAAGGATCTCTTCGTCGGCTCCCATCCGGGGGGTAAGTCGACCGCGCCGAGCAAAGCGTAAGGTGGGGAAAACTCGCCAGAACATTCGTGCTCGGGGCGTCTCTACATACGGGTGATGCGGACGAATTTCGTAGGGAACGCCGATGCTTCCTGCCGCTCGGATCGCGACCTCCTTGTCACGCGTGACGAGCACCATGCTCGGTCGCACGTTCGAGGTCACCACGCGGGCGGCCCCGGAAAGGTGGCGCACCGCGATGCTCACCATCTCCGGCGCGACGCCTCTTACCGTGGCGCTGTCATCTGACCGATCGGGATGCGCTGCTCTCGCGGCGGCGATGCTGATGATCGACGAGGACGACCTCGAGCTCGAGATGATCGACGACTTCATGCGCGAGCTCGTCAACATGACGGCTGGCCAGATCAGGTGCGAGCTTGCACTCGATCAAGCGCTCGGCATGCCGCGCTGTCTGGACGAGCTCAGCGCCGATCTCGCCTGGACGCATCACGTTTTTTCCAGCGAGTCGATTTCCCTGATCGTCTCGCTCGCACCAAGCACCGTCTGAGGAAGAGCCATGCCGAACATTCTGACCGTCGACGACTCCAGTACCATTCGTAGCATCATCAGCAAGACGCTCGGCGAGCTCGGCTTCACGACGGAGCCGGCCGAGGATGGTCAGCAAGGCCTCGCGAAGCTCGCGGAGTCCTCGTTCGAGCTGATCCTCCTCGATGTCACGATGCCCGTGATGGATGGCCCGACGATGCTCGAGAAGCTCCGCGCGTCGGGCAACAAGACGCCCGTGATCATGCTGACGAGCGAATCGAAGCGCTCGATCATGACGGGCGCGATCAAGCTCGGCGTCGAAGACTACATCCTGAAGCCGTTCAAGCCCGAGGAGCTCAAGGCGAAGGTCTTGAAGACGCTCCGCATGGAAGGCGGATCGACTCCGAAGCCGAGCTCCGCCGACGCGCAGATGGCGCAGATGGCGGCGGCTTCACCGGCCCCCACCGTCGTGCCGGCGCCGACCAGTCAGCGCCCGCAGGTCGACCTGCTCCTCGTCGACGACATGGAGAACGTGCACAAGAAGTTTCGTTCGCTCCTGCCCGAGACCCTGACCATGAAGGCATGCGCGAGCTCGCGCGATGCCCTGCAGCTCGCTCAAGAAGCGGTTTACAGGGTGATCGTGATCGATCTCGTGATCCCCGACGTCAACTCCCAGGCGTTGATGAACCAGTTGCGCATCCTCCAGCCGCAAGCGGTCATGACCGCGCTCGCACTGCGCAGCACGAGTGACATCGCTGCGGAGACCAAAGCAATGGGCTTTCAGGACTGCATCCAGAAGCCGTTCGACGCTTCCGTCGTCGAGGACTGGCGCGCGAAGTACTTCGCCGTCGTGAACCTCATCGCGATCAACGACAACGTGCTCTCGATCGCGGAGTTCGCCGGCAAGCAGGACAAGGTGGACGGCTACTACGCGAAGCTAAAGACCCTGTGCCGCGGCTCGTTCGAGCAGCTCGCCTCTGCGTGCTACGAGGATTCGATCGTCGACCTGTCCAAGGTCCCGATGCACAACGACAAGCTGCCGCGCCTCGTGATGGAGATGGACAGCGAGGCCAAGAAGTTCGGGATCACGCTGCGCCTCGTCGGGGTTCCCGAAGCGAAGCGGGTATTATCCCAGCTCGTCGAGACCGCGTCGCTGCCGTTCTTCAACACGCTCGCTGAAGCGAAGGTGGCGTGATGGTGGCCACGGTTAGCGAGAGCGAAAAGCTCGTCGGCGAGCTCGGGCGGATCGTCCTCGGCAGGATTACGTCGGGGCGACTCGTCCTGCCTGTGATGCCGGAGATCGCGCAGCGCTGTCTCGCGACGCTCCGCGATCCGAAATTCATCCAGAGCAAGCTCACCTCGGACCTCGAGCGCGAGCCGTTGCTGGCAGCCTCGGTCATGAAGACCGCGTTGTCCGCGGCCAATGCGGGTACGAACGTCAAGACGCTCGATCAGGCGGTGTCGGCGATCGGCCAGGTGAAGCTGAAGTCTCTGATCGTGGAGTTCATGACGCGCGAGCTGTTCCGCAGCGCGAACCCGCGTATTCAGGCAGCGGTCAAGAACGTCTGGCAGCACTCCGTGGCGGTCGCGGTACTCGCGCGCGATATCGCGGCGCTGACGAGCGGCGTCAATAGCGACGCCTGCTATCTCGCCGGCTTGCTCCACGATGTCGGCAAGCCGGTCCTCGCTGCGATGCTGCTAGAGGCCGAGAGGATGCTCGGCAAGGATCGGTCGGACTGGCTCGACATCGCCGTGTGGACGAGGACGATCTCCACCACGCACCGCAAGGTCGGCGTCGCCCTCGCGACCGAATGGAAGCTCCCGGAAGAGGTGACCTCGGCGATACGTGACTGCAACGAATACGACGCGGCGAACCGCAACGGCCCGGCGAACGTCGTCCGGTTCGCGAACGCACTCGCGAAGCGTGAGGGTTTCACGACGGGGCCCGTCGACGCGGCCGACATCGAGGCGATGATCATGATCGGCCGCTCGATGCTCGGCGCGGACGACAACGTGATCGAGCGGCTGGTCGAGGGCCTGGCGGACCGCGTCTTGCTGGCGGCCTAGCGCAGCGGGATCTCGATCGTCACGGTCGTGCCGACACCGGGCTGAGAATCGATCAGCATCGCCCCCTTCGCCTCGTCGACGATGGCGCGGCACTCGGCGAGGCCGAGCCCGACGTGGATCGGGTGGCCTGTCAGCTTCGGCACGAACGTCGCGGGCTCGCGCATGCCGGCACCGGTGTCCGTAATCTCGATCACGAGCCGGCCCGGCGTCGCCGATTCGCGCGAGCTGATCACGACGTCGTTACGGTCGGCGTGGCCGAGCGGGGTCGCAGCGGCGGCGTTGTGGAGCAGCGCGAGGAGTAACCGGCCGAGCTTGGGCTCTTCGAGCGCGAGCTTGCCGTCTGCGGCGAGCTGGATCACCGGGCGTGCGCGATCGCGGAGCGCGGGTGCGGCAGTGCGGCAGGCCCATTCGACAGCGCGGCGCAGGTCGCCGCGGTTCGCGCCGGGCATCGGTTGCGAGTACGCGCGCAGGTCGGCCGTGAGTCCCGTGATCGCGGCGACCGCGCTCTCGAGCTCGGCCATCGATTCGTCGATGTCCGCGTAGCGCCTCGCGTCGTCGCGGTGGCGCGCGCGCAGCGAGGCCAGCTCGTCTTTGATCAGCTCGGCATGGACGTTGATGATCGCGAGTGGGTTGTTGACCTGGTGCGCGAACGACGCCGCGTGGACCGCGTGCTCGGCGCGGCGCTCGGCGAGCTCGGCGCGGCGCGCCGCGATCGTGTGATCGGTCAGGTCGCGCAGGACGACGACGACACCACCGGCGGGCAGCGGCGTGGTCGTCGCCGAGATCACGCGTCCGGCGAGCAACGTGTCTTCGAGTGGGACCTCGTATGTGGTGCCGACCGTAACGCCGAACGCGATCGCCGCGGGATTCGCGTACGTCACGACACCACGTTCATCGAGTACGGCGATGCCGTCGATCAACGCCCCTAACACCTGCTCGGTCACGGGATGGTTATATCCTTTACAGCGCTTCTTCGACGATGCGCTTGGCACCATCCGAATCTACCGTGGCCAGCGCACGTTGGCGCTGGGTGGCGCGGCCGCCATCGTCGAGCAGGAAGGCCTCGAAGTCCGCGCGCAGCATGGCGTCGGGAGTCTCGGCCCAGGTGCGACCGCCGGCGATCAACCCGGCCCACACCTGATGCCGGGCCGGCACGACCTGGTCCGGGACGATCGCATAGCCCAACGCCGGGCAACCGAGATACGCGAGCTCGCCGAGCGTGCCACCGGCCGAGCAGATCGCTGCGTCGGCGCTGACGAACAAGCCACCCGGATCGTCGGGCGCGCGCCGCAGATCGACCGTGTGACCGCGCTGGACGGCCTCCTGGACCGCCGCGCGTAATTCTTCGTCGTGCTGATAGCTCGGCCCGGCGATCACGACGAGCTCGAGCGGGCGGTCATCGGGCAACAGCCGCAACGTCCGCGATGTCGCATCGACCGGGTCGCTACCACCGTACGTGATCACGACGCGCAGTCGCGACATGTTCATCGGCCGGCACGAGCCGCGCGTGTACCGCCGGATCTCCTTGCGTAGCATCATGTAGCGCCGGCCGAGCAGCCGCTTCTTCGCGTTGGGATACGTCGCGACCAGTTGCTCGGCATGAATGTTGTGATTGACGACCGCTGCGACCGGATGGGCGAGCGTGCCTTTGTCGTCGACGATCACCGTGCGGATCTTCTTCTCCGCCAGCTTGGGCACGAGCTCCTCGACCAGTGCCGGCCCGTCGATGACGACCGAGCCAACGTGCTCGGCCTCGGCGACCTGGACCAATTGCGTCAGGCTCCAGTTGCCGAGCAACGCCTCGATGCCATGTGCCGTACACCACGCCCCGAGCCCCGGCGCGTCACCGCCGAACATCGCGATCGGCTCGGCGCCGCGATCGTTCAGCTCCTCGATCAGCGCGCACACCCGCGCCACGTGGCCGAATCCGCCGCCGTGCGAAGCATCCGCACGGAACAGGACTCGGCGAGCGGTCATGCGACCCGCGAAACCATCTCGCGCGTCTCTTCGAGCCCCAGACGCGGCTCGGCACAGTCGCTCGAGTAGGTGAAGTCCTCCGGCACCGGCGTACCGGGGCGGAGATTTTGCAGCGTGTTCGAGTGAAACTGGAACTCGGGCCACACGACGAGCAGGTCGTCCATGTCGCTCGTGCGGCGCGCTTCTTCCGACGAGATCAGGGTCTCGTGCAGCTTCTCGCCGGGGCGAATGCCGACGACGGTGCGCGGCGTGCCCGGCGCGACGGCCTCGGCGAGCGTCTCGATATCGGAGGTCGGCAGCTTCGGGATGAAGATCTCGCCGCCGCTCATCAGCTCGAGGCCGCGCAACACGAGCGCGACCGCTTCGTCCATCTCGATCCAGAACCGGGTCATCCGGGCATCCGTGATCGTCAGCTTGCCCGACTTCATTTGATTGCGGAACAGAGGGATGACGCTGCCGGCCGAGCCCATCACGTTGCCGTAGCGAACTAGCGAGAACCGGGTCGCGCGGTCACCCGCGTACGCGTTCGCCGCCGTCAGTAACTTCTCCATGCATAGCTTGGTCGCGCCATAGAGGTTCGCGGGCGACACCGCCTTGTCGGTCGACAGCGCGATCACGCGCTCGACGCCATTCGCCATCGATGCCTCGATCAGGTTGCGGGCGCCGTTGACGTTGGTCTGGACCGCCTCGATCGGGTTGTACTCGCAGATCGGCACGTGCTTCATCGCCGCGGCGTGGACGACGATATCGACGTCGCGCAGCGCGGTCTGCAGGCGGTCACGGTCTCGGATATCACCGACGAAGAACCGCACGCGCTTGTCCTTGAACACGCGCTCGAGGTTGTAGTGCTTCTGCTCGTCGCGCGAGAAGATGATCACCTTCTTCGCCTTCGACGTCAGCGCCTTCTCGACGAACGCCCGGCCAAAGCTGCCGGTCCCACCGGTCACGAGCACGCTCTTGCCGTCGAGCATCGAGGTCGTGGCGTTCTGGACGATCTTGCTGGTGGTCATTTAGAATCTCCGAGGGCGCTGTGAAGCTGCGCGACGACCTCACCGACATCGGCGTCGGTCATCGCGGGAAACAGGGGGAGCGACAACGTGCGGGCGTAGTAGTGGTCGGCACCCGGATGCGGGCCGATATCGCCGCAGCGTTGCTGGTGGAGCGGATGCTGATACAGCGGGATGTAGTGAACCTGCGTGCCGATGCCGCGGGAGGCGAGCTGGTCGGTGACGCGCGCGCGGGTCGTGCCGAGCTGCGCGAAGTCGATCGCGACGGCGAACAGGTGATACGCGCTCTCGCGATCGCTCGATTCGGGCGGCGCCGTGACACCGGTGAACCCGGCGAGCGCGGTGCGATAGGCGGCGGCGAGCTCGCGGCGGCGAGCGACGAACCGATCGAGCTTGCCGAGCTGGGCGAGGCCAAGCGCGCACGACAGATCGGAGAGCCGGTAGTTCCAGCCTAGCTCCTGGACCTCGTACGACCACGAACCGGCCGGTGGCTGCTGCATGCGGCTGGGGTCGCGTTCGACGCCGTGTTGCCGCAGGCGGTCGATGCGACGCTTGAGCGCAGCGCTCGGCGTGACGATCGCGCCGCCTTCGCCGGTCGTGATGTGCTTGACGGGATGGAAGCTGAACACGGTCGCGGCGCTGCGGCCGCCGCCGATCGGCGTGCCGTGATAGGTGGCGCCGAGCGCGTGACACGCGTCTTCGACGAGCGCGATACCGTGTTGATCGGCGAGCGCGTGCAGCGCCTCGAGATCGACCGGCAATCCACCGAGGTGGACCGCGACGATCGCCTTGGTGCGCGGACCGATCAATGCCGCGACGCTCGCGGGATCGATGTTGCCGCTGCGCCGATCGACGTCTGCGAACCGGACCTTCGCGCCGACGTAATAGGCGGCAGCGGCGGTCGCGGAGAACGTGACGGGGGTCGTGATGATCTCGTCGCCGGCGCCGATGTCGAGCGCGGCGTACACCAGGTGCAGCGCCGCGGTGCCGCTCGAGCACACGCTGGCGTGCTTGGCGCCGAGCTTCGCGGCGAGTGCCTGCTCGAACCGGGCGACCACCGGGCCGCAGGTCAGGAGCGGCGAGCGGAGGACCTCGACGACCGCGGCGATATCCGCGTCGTCGATCGTCTGGCGTCCGTAGGGGAGCATCGAGCCATCGCTATTGCGAGGGAGAGGCCAGGATCGGTCGAACGGTTCCGGTCACTTGCAGATGTAGGCAGACGTGACCGTCGGCGAGAATGACGGCCGCACTGACGATCAGTACGTCGCGTGAATGACGACGACGTCACCCGAGCCATCGGTGACGACGGCATGCGCGGCACCGGTGTAGCCGACCGAACCCGGCTTCGCGAGGTACGGCGAGACGACACCTTCGGCGACCACATCGCCAGGGGCGACGACGGTGACCTGCGACCCGGACGCGTCGACCGGCGGGGTCAGATCGACGAGGCCGGCACCGTGCAACCAGCGATAGCTGACGCCCGACGAGGTCTCCATGACGACCACCGTGTGGCTCGCGGCGAGGTAGGTCGCGAGGTCCGCGGCGGCCGCAGCGCCCGCAGCTTCCGCGGCATCGCCATCACCGACTTGCGGCTCGACGACGATCGCATCGAGGTTTGCGAGCGACGCGGTATCGATCGTGGTGACCGTGAACGCCTGCGCCGTGTGGCCGCTCTGTGCGAGGCCGCGGCCGACCGCCGCGATGCCGGCTTGTTGGGTCGCGGTACCGCGCCACCAACCGACGCGAGCGACCGAGCCGCTGAACCCGCCCGCGACCGACAGCGAGACGCCGTTCGCGATCACGCGGTCCATCGCCGGATCCGACGCGACATAGTCATGACCGATCACGACGATGTGGCCGGGCAGATCACCGATGCACGTGCCGGCGGCGCAGATGCCGCTCGAGCAGGTCCGGCCGCAGTGGCCGCAGTTGTAAGGATCGTCGCTGAGGTCGACGCATTGATCGCCGCACTTCACTTCGGGCAGCGTGCACACCATCGCGTCGACAGGTGCGTCGGCAACCGACGCGTCTTGCGGCTGGACCGTGGCGCCATCGCCGGGCGGATGCACGACGACGACCGAGGCGTCCGGACCTTGCATGGTGCCGGTCGGATCCATCGTGCCGTGCGTCTTCTGATCCTGCATGCACGCACCGGTGTCGAGGTGATAACCAGACGCGCACGGATCGCTCACGAGCGACGAGCAACCGGCCAACAGGGCGAGGACTAGGTATTTCACAGCTCGGCTCCGACGGTGTGAGGCGCGCGGTCGATCACGAACTCGACGCGGCGGTTGTGCTGCATGGCGGTGGGCGTCGTGCCCGGATCGCGCGGGTGCGAGCGGCCGTAGCCGACCGTCTTGATCTTGTCGGCGGGGAAGCCGTGCTTCACCATCTGCGCGCGCACGGCATCGGCGCGGAGCTGGCTGAGCGTCTGGTTCCACTCGTCGCTGCCGCGAACATCGGCGTGGCCTTCGATCGTCAGCATGGTCCACTCGGGATGCTGCGCCGCGGCGGCCGCGATCGAACGGATCATCGCGCGGCCCTCGGCATGGACGTGCGCGTGGTCGGTATCGAACAGCACGCGGTCGTCGAGGATGAGCCGATCGCCGGCGATCTCGACGGTGCCGTTGCCGCAACCGCTGTCGTCGGCGAGGTACTCGAGCAGGTCCGCGCACGACGGCAGCGCATCGGTGACGCGCTCGGTGTCGTACTCGAACGGTTCTTTCTCGATGACCGGAGCGGCCGGCGGCGGTGCTTCGGTACGGACGTAGGGAGGCACGCCTTCGCGGTGGTGCTCGTGACCAAATTGGAAGTCGACACCGACGAGGATCAGGTCGGCGCTACCGAGCGCATCCGCGCCGCTCGCCTGGACGCGCGCGTAACGAGCGCTCGGGCCGACCGAGTAATGCTCGAAGTCGAACATGTAACCGGCGCCGGCTTCGAACGTCGGGACCACGTCAGCGCCGGTGACGCCACCGCCCGCGACGAGCTCGACGTACGCACCACCGAACATCACGCGCGCGGCGAGGCCGGCGGTCGCGAGACCACCGGTCGACGGCTCCATGCGGTTCGCATCGGTCAGGATCGGCGCCTTCAGCCGGTCGCGGAGCACGCCAGCGCGGGCTCTCACGCCGACGGCGAAGTGAGTCGAGAGCTGGACGTAACCTCCGACCGCGGGCATCGCGCCCGGGCGGAAGGCCTGCTCTTGCACGTCGGAAACCGCAACTGCGGTCGGTAGCTCGGCGCTCATCCAACGGTCCGCCGAGGCCGTCCCGGCACCGGCCAGGAGTACAGCTGCGATCACACGCTTCATGACCTTAAAGGTCGGCCGTGTCGAACGCGCGTTGATAACGGCGAACCTGAACGATACCCAAGCGCTGTTGTCCGAGCATCTCGCACGCCGCGGCGAGGGCGGCACGCCAGGTGTCCTGGCGCAGCACGAGCTCGGCGTATTGCGACGCGAGATCCGGACCGATCGTTACCGTGCCTTCGTCGAGAATTTTCTGACGTGCCGAGACGACGACGACCCAGCCCGCGAGCAACGCGTCTGGGTCGGTGGCGGTGGGATAGGGCGTCGCGTCGATCAGACGCTGTAGCCAATCAGCGACTATGATCTTCGCGCTCTGATCCGCGGGACCCCTATTCATCGGGGCGCCTGCAAGAATGCGGCGGCGAGCTCCGCCATGATCTTCGCGGCCTGGTCGAGCGGCTTCACGTGTAGCGACAGGTTCGCTTCAGCGAGCCGTGCCATCACGAAGTCGTAGAGCGCCTCGAGGTTCGCGCACATCTCCGGCGCAGCCTTGTGATCGAGTGCGACCTTGAGCTGGACGACGATGCACAGCGCATGGTCGAGCTCGCGCGCCTTCGCATGGATGTCCTTCGCGAGGATCGCGGCGCGAGCTTGCTCCACATCGCGGGCGAAGCGCTCGTACAAGCGATCGACGATCTGGTAGCTCGGTGCGGACTCGAGGTCGACCCGGCGGTAAGCAGTGGCGGCAGAACGGCTGTACATGGAGCTCCTGGACAGGGACTAACCGGACGACGACGACGACAGCATCTGAGTGATGTAGGAGCTCTGGCTCTGCATCGTCGAGAGAGCGGCCTCCATCTGCGTGAACTGAGCCTGCAGCCGCGTCTGCAACGCGGTCGCGTTCTGCTCGATCTGGTCGATCGAGTCTTGAAGCAGCTTGCTGCGGACGGTGAGGCCGGCGCTCTTGGTGACGAGGATGCCGTCGCCGGCTTCGCTGTACATCTTCGACATGCCGGAGATCACCTTGGCGAAGCCTCCGGTCACGAACAGGCCCGTGATCGCGTCGGGGTTGCTCTGCAGCGCGGTGCTCAGCTTCGTCGCATCGAGCGTCATCAGGCCGTCTTTGTCGAGCGACATCCCGAGGTCATCGAGGTGCATCGTGCCGAACGTCTGACTCGCGAAGGTGCCGAGCGCGCCCTGGAGCGAGCGCAGCGTCGAATCACCGAACAGGGCTGACTGGCTGGTCGCGCTCGCGTTGTACGTCAGCTGCGAGGTGACGGCGCCGGCGACGCTGTTGAACGCGGACACGAACGAGTTGAGCTTGGCGGTCAACGAGGACGAGTCGTTCGAGACCGTGACCGACGAATCAGGGTCAGTCGCCGCCTGGATCGAATTCGCCGTGATCGTGAGGCCGGGGACCGCATCGTCGATGAGGTTCTTGCTGCGCACGATATCGACCCCGTCGATCGTGAGCTTCGCGTCCTTCGCGGGGACCTTGATGTTCGCGGCGTTCGAGACTCCGAGGCCGGTGCCGGTCTCGACGAACGTGGCGGCGTTCGCGGTGCCCGTCGTCTTCGATGCGACCATCAGCCGGTAGTTCGTACCGTCGAACAGCACCGAGGCACTGACGCCCGCGTTCGCGTTGTTGATCTTCGTGGCGATCGACGACAGCGTATCGGTGGCGTCGTACGTCACCATCGCGCTCGTCGCGCCACTCGTGATCCCGAGGGTGCCGCTGCCGGCGATCCCCGCGGTGTCAGCTGTATAGGTGTTGGAGCTCGCGACCTGGGCGGCCGCGATCTGGTTCACGCGCACGTCGTGAACCGTGGAGCTGGCCGTTCCCGACGCAGCTACCGAAACATGGGTATCGCTCGAGCTCGCCGTCCGCATCTGGAGCGTGGAGGGCAGCGCCAGATCATCGGCCATCGAGCCGAGCGATGCGACCGCCGACGTCAGAGCGTCGACGACCGACTTTTGGCTGGAGATCGTTGTCTGCTGTCTCGTGTATTGGGTTTCGGAGCTCTTCTCCGCCGCCACCAATTTTGCAATGAGCGACGCCGTATCGAGACCGCTGGACAACCCACTAAACGAGACAGCAGACATCGTTAGCCTCCAATCCTCCTAGTTAGTGATTAACCCTGGAGGAGCGACAGTGCCGACTGCGGCATCTTGTTCGCCTGCGCCAACACGGCCAGGCCGGCTTGGCTCAGGATCTGCGACTTGGTCAGGCTCGCCGTCTCGCTCGCAACATCGACGTCGGTGATGCGCGACTGCGCGGCCGACAGGTTCTGCTGCGAGATCGCCAGGTTGCTCACCGTGACGTTCAGGCGGTTCTGCGTGGCGCCGACCGAGGCGCGGGCGCTCGACAGCTGCTGGATCGCCTTGTCGAACACGCCGATCGCCTTTTGGGCGTTCGTCGCGGTCGAGAGGCTCGCCGAGCCGACGTGGAGCGACGTCGAGCCGAGCGTGGTGGTCGCGAGCTTCGTGATCTTGAACTGGAGGCGATCGTTCGAGGTGTTGTTGATGCCGACCTGGAGGGTCAGGCCCGCGGACGCCGAACCGTCGAGCAGCTTCTGCCCGGCGAAGTCGGTGACGTTCGAGATCCGGTCGATTTCCTGGCCGAGCTGCGCGAACTCGGTCTGGATGTAACCGCGCTCGTTCGAACCGAGCGTCTGGTTGGACGACTGCACGGCGAGCTCGCGCATACGCGAGACAATGCCCTGCATCTGGTTCATGCCGCCTTCTGCGACCTGCGACATCGAGATGCCGTCGTTCGAGTTGCGTTGCGCCTGCGCCATCGAGGTGATGTCCGCCTTCAGGCTCTCGGAGATACCGAGGCCCGCGGCATCGTCCGACGCGCTGTTGATGCGCATACCAGAAGACAGGCGGCTGATCGACTTCGCCAACGCGCTCTGCGTGTTGGCGAGGTTGCGCTGAGCTTCGAGAGATGCGGTGTTAGTGAGGACGGAGATCATGGCTTGTTTCCTTGTGGCTTTCTTTTTGTTTGGGTGCCGACATCGTCGGTCCCAACTAGGTATTCGTCCCGGAATCTCCCGTGTAGAGGGGAGACTCGCTGGTCAGTTACTTCGACGGGGCGAGCAGCTGGAGCACGTGCGTCGTCACGGACTGCGAGATCGACAACGCCTGGCTCGCCTTCGCGAGATCGCTCGCGGCTTGGACGGTATCGATCTCGACGCCGTTGCTGATCGACGTCTGGATTCGCGTCGCGAGCTGGTCGTGTGCGGTCTTCGCCGTCTCGAGCACGGCCATGCGCGCGCCGGTCTGGCCGCGCAGGAGAGAGAGCTGATTGACGGCGGTGACGAGCCCGCCGAGCGACGATTGGATCGTCGCGGCGTTGTTCGTGCTCATCGCCGTCGCGAGCGTCTTGATCAGCGGCAGGATATCGACGCCGCCCGCAGCGGTGAGACCGGAGCCTGGAACCGTCGCGATCTGCGTCGCCTGCGGGCCCGTGTTGACGGCGCGCGCCGCAGCGTCACCCGTATAAGCACCGGTCGTCATGTCGAACGGCTGCGTGAGCGAATTCTCGCCCGAGAACAGATATTCGCCGTCGGCGTTGATGGTGTTCGCCGTGGAGACAGCGGTGTCGAAGAGAGAGTTCAGCTGCGTGGCGATGTCCTGGCGCGCCGCCGCGCTGAGGGTATCGTTCGAGCCTTCCACCGCGAGGTCGCGCGCCTGCGAGACGATGCCGGCGAGCGTCGACAATGCACCGTCGCTCGCGACGAGCCGTTCGTGGCCAGCATCGACGACCTGGCTGGTGCCGTCGTTGAGCGCGGCGCGGACCTTCTCGCGCTGCGCGGTCATCCACGCAGCGGGATCATCCGATGGCTTTGACACCCGCAGCCCGGTCGACACCTGATTCGAGAGCTCGCCCACGGTGGACTGGTTCCGCTGCGCGGCCGCCGCGGCGATGTCGACGATGCGATGGTCGGTGATGCGCATGGGTTACAGGCTCTGGATGAGGTTGGTGAGCATGTCGTTGATCGACGATACGAACTTGGTGATCGCCGAAGACGCGTTCTGAAACCGTGCGAGCTTTGTAAGCTCTTCCTGGGTGTCGACACCCGAGAGCGAGTCGCGCAAAGAGGCAAGGTGGTCGGAGACGATCTGGTCGCGATCGTTGTCGCTCTTCGCGGTCGCGCCCGCACTGCCGAGATCCCCGACGAATGCGACGGCCGCGTCCGTCAGGGTCTTCGTACCACCGACCGCGTTCTTCGCCGTCGCGAGCGCGAACAGCGCGAGCCCGCCGGAGTTGTCGCCGATCGCGCCACCGGGAGAACCGAGCGCGAGCTTGCTTGCGTTTGCGTCGAGGGTCGGGTCGATCGCGAGCTGGCTGGCTGCACCGCTGACCGACGCCGGCGCGACGAACATCTTGTTGCCGGTGGTGCCATCGAGCGCGGCGTTCGCGGCGTGCTGCGTGTTGAATGCAGTCGCGGTGTCATACGCCAGCTGGTCGAGCTGGTCCGCTGTCTTCTTCGCGGTCGTATCGCGAAACGTGATGTCCGCGCCGATCGTGCCGCCGAGCTGACCGGACACGTCGCGTGTGACGCCGCCGTCGGCGACTTGCGCGATCTGATAGCCGGTCGTCGGGTCGGTAGAGGTCTGCAACGTTGCGGCGTGCGTGCCATCGACGAGCACTGCGCCACCGTCGAGCAAGAACCGCATGTTGCCGTCCGGATCGATGCGCGCCGCGCCGCCGACGAGCGAGCTGAGCTGCTTCGCGATCTTCTCGCGGTGATCGAGTGCCGCCGGATCGCCGCTCTTCGCGACGATTCGGTTTGCGTCCGCGAGCTGATGTGCGAGCTGCGCCGCCTGCGGGACGTTCTGCCCGATCCGCACGTCGGCATCCTGACGAGCACTGGCGACCTGCGCGGCGCGGCCGTTGATACCGCCCACGAGGTCGCGCGTCGCCTGGACGACGGCTTCGCGCAACGTGGAGTCCGTCGGCGATGCCGAGGCCTGGGCGATCCGCGAGAATAGATTTGAGAGCTGGACATCGATGCCACTGCCCGAGGTCAGCGTGTCCTCGAGATCCGAGATCGATGCCTGGGTCTGGGTCGAATGCGCGAGCGATCCTGCCGACGCGCGGATCCGCTGCTGGAGCAGCGCGCTCGCATCGCGACCGGTCGTGCCGCTCGTAACGCCGCCGAGGAGGCTCGATTCGAAATCGATAGTTTGGCGCGAGTAGCCTTCCGTGTTCGCGTTCGTCGCGTTGTTCGTGGCGATCGCGACGCCGTTGTTCGCCGCGGACAACGCGTTCGAACCCAGGCTGAGGAGGCTCATCAAGTCAGACATCAGTACGCTCGCAGGTTCCTGAACGCCGGGGCGCTATTGGTGATGCCGCGGGCCCGACGGTCGTAACCGTTGGTCTCGCGGCCGAGCATGGTGTTGACGAGGTTGCTCGCGGTCGCGGCGAGCATGGCCGTCGCATGAGCTTCGACGCGCACCGCTTCGAACAGCGCGCGCGCCTCGGGGTCATGGGTCGCGATCGGTGCGAGCTCGGAGAGCCTTGTCGCGATCCGCGACTTGGTCTCGGCGAGCATGGTCAGCGCTTCATGATCGAGCGCGCTGATGGCGGTGCGTTCCGACGCGAACACGACGCGCAGCTCTTCGCCTAGAAGGCGCAGCTCGTCGAGCTCGCGATCGGTCACGAATGGCCTCGCAGCTTGTCGTCTTCGATGATCTTCGACGCCAGCTTGTCGAGATCGATCGGATACTTGTCCTGCTTGATCGCGGCACGAATCTCGTCGAGACGCGTACGATTGATCGGATCGACTTCGGCGTCGTCGCTCGCGCTCGCCTTGGCGGCGTGGCTCAGAGTAACGACGGTGGACACCGGCTGCGTCGAGCTCGGCGTGGTGGTAGCGGGGGGCTTGGTGGGTTTGCCTTGGCGTGAATCAGCGACAACAGCACCAACAACCTTGGGTTCAATACGCATGGCGACCTCTGTGATTAGGGTTTCGGCCGCGGGGTGTGCGTGTTGATGGGTAGAAACGGAGCAGGATCGATCGCTTGGCCATCCTTGCGAACTTCAAAGTGAAGATGGGGTCCAGTGGAGTACCCGGTCGTACCTACGTTGCCGATTTGCTGCCCCGCGTCGACGTGGTCGCCCGCCTTCACGGTGGTGGCAGAAAGGTGCGCGTACCGGGTCTCGACGCCGTTGCCATGGCGAACGGTCACGAGGTTGCCGTAGGTCCCGGCCGGGCCGGCCTGGACGACGGTGCCGGAGGCGGCGGCCGACACGGGCGTGCCGGTCTTGGCCGCGAGGTCGAAGCCAGGGTGCTTGATCTCCTTGTGCTGGATCGGATCGATGCGGCTGCCGTAACCAGAGGTGGGAGTTCCGGCGACCGGCATCGTGAAGCGAGGAATGCCATCGAGGTTCGGTCCAGCCAGCTCGGGGATGGACACGGTGGTGTGGTGCGGCAACGCATTCGCGATCGGCGTCCCGGTCGCGTCGCTGCCTTGAGCGCCACCCTTGGTAGAGAGTTGCTTCGCGAACATGTCCGCGAGGCCGATGCCGCCGGCGCTCGACATCTTGTCGGCGACTGCTTCATCGAACATCTGCTTGAACGTATCGCCGGCGAAGCCATCGTCGCCGCCCGCCTGGGGGCGTGCTTCGGCGAGCAGCTGGCGCAGGAAGAACGCCTCGAGCTGCTTGCCCGCGGTGTGCGCAGGGTCCGCCTTCAGCGGCTGCGCCGCGAACGGACTGGCTTGCACCGGCTTCAGAGTCACAGCGTCTCGAGCTCCGCGCGCAACGCGCCAGCGGCCTTGAGCGCGCGCAGGATGGAGACGAGGTCGCGCGGCTTGGCGCCGAGCGCGGCGAACGCGGCGGCGACATCGCCGACGGTGGTCGCCTTGTTGAGGACCTTCATCGTGTTGTTGGGCTCGTCGACCTTGATCTGCGTGCTCGGCACGACCTTGGTCTTGACGCCCTTGCCACCGAACACCGGTGCGTTCGGTTGGACGACCGTCGGCGACTCGGTCACTTCGACCGTGAGCGAGCCAAACGTGATCGCGGCGGGGCGCAGCGTGACGGCCTCACCGACGACGACCGTACCGGTCTTCTCGTCGACGACGACCTTCGCGCGGACATCGGGGTCGACCTCGATCGCCTCGAGCTTCGTGATCAGCTCGGGCACCTTGGTCTTCCAGTCACCGCTGATCAAGACCGTGATCGCCGAGCCATCGCGGGTCTTCGCGAGGCCAGGCAGCTGAGCTTCGATCGCGGCCTGGACACGCGTCGCGGTCGTGAAGTCCTCGGTGTTGAGGAGCAGCGTGAGCTCCTCCGTCGGCATCACGGTCGGGGCCGCACCTTCGAGCGTCGCGCCGCCGGGAATCTGGCCGACGAGCGTGTGGTTCTTCTTCGTCGACGAGCCACTCGCACCTTCTGCGGTGAAGCCGCCGATCGACAGCGCGCCTTGCGCGATGCCCCAGGTCTTGCCGTCGGGGCCCTTGAGTGGCGCCGCGAGCAGCGTGCCGCCCGACAGGCTCTTCGCGTTGCCCATCGACGAGATCGTGACGTCGATCTTCTGGCCGGGGCGGCCGAACGCGGGGAGCTCCGCGGTCAGCATCACCGCCGCGACGTTCTTCATCTTCATCGACGTCGGATCGACCGTGAGGCCGAGCCGCTTGAGCATCGTGGTCAGCGAGGTCTTGACGACCGGCGACATCACGTCGTCGCCGCTGCCGTCGAGTCCGACGACGATGCCGAACCCGGTGAGGTGGTTGTCGCGAACGCCGTCGATCGACGCGAGATCTTTGATCCGATCGGCGTGAGCCGTCGCGGCGAAGAGCAAAGAGATGAGGATCAGGGTGCGCATCAGAACGGCCAGACCTTGCTCATGATGCGAGCGAGCCACCCGCGGCGTTGGGTATCGCTGATGTCGCCTTGACCGGTGTATTCGATCTCGGCGTCCGCGATCCGCGAGGACGGCACGGTGTCGTCTTGCGCGATGTCGATGCGGCGGACGACGCCGCTCATGTAGATGTGGTGCTCTTCGGCGCCGACCATCACGACCTTCGTACCCTCGACGACGAGGTCGCCGCTGGGCAGGACCTCGACGACGCGGACCGGCAAGGTCGCGGTGACTTGACCCTGGCGGTTGACCGCGCCCTGACCGCTGAACTTCTGGTCGGTCGTCGACGAGAACAGCTTCGTCGGGTCGACGCCGGGATACTTCTTCGTGAGCGCCGCGACGAAGCCGAGCGCGTTCGGCATGCCGTACGTGGTCGCGTCGGACTTGTCGAGCTTCGTGTCCGCCTCGTGGCTCGCGAGGTCCTTCTCGTCGATCTTGATGACGAGGATGTCGCCGACGCGGCCCGCGATCGGATCTTCGAACAGCCCGCCTTCGCCTTGCGCGTAGAGCGAGCCGTGTGCGGCCGAGGTCCGCGCGCCGAAGTTCGTCTTCTCGAACGTACGGTGTTTCGGGTGGTACGGCGCGATGTGGCTCGCGCAGCCGGTCGCGAACGACGCGGTCACGAGCAACGCGAGGAGGACGGACTTCATGGCTGATCTCCGACGACGACCGCACCCGGTGCGATCAGCGTGCCTTTGACGACGGTCTGGTTGAATCCGAGCCGCACGGTCGCGGGCTCGCCGATGCGTGCAGCGAGCTCGAGCGTGCCCTGGCCCTTGATGTGGAGGCTGCCGTGCGCGATGTCGACCGTGACGTGCGTGCCGCGCGGCGTTGGCGCGGGCAACACGAGGTCATGCGCGCCGAGCGGCGTGCCGGCATCGAGGTCTTTGGTGAGCGTCGCGCCGATCACCTGCGCGGCCGGAGCCGGCGCACCGGCGAGCGCGCGATGTTCGATCGAGATGTCCTCGGCCGTCAGCACGGTGCCCGAGGCGACCGCGTGCGTGACGACCGCGACGTCCGTCATCGCGGCGAGCGCGACGGGGACGTAGAGAGTCTTGTGCTTGATCGTCACCTTCACGCTCGGGCGACCCGGGCGGAGCGGCGAGCTCGGCGGCTCGACGATGATGGTCGCCGGCGACGCACCCGCGAATGCCGCGGGCACGAACACCTGCGCGACACCGACGTTCGCGGGGAGCATCGGTTGCAACTTGGCCACGATGGCATCCGTTACGGGGTCCGCCGAAGCCGTCGCGCCCAGCAGGGCTATGACGATCAACGCCTTCATCAGTGCAGCTGCGCCGTCTCGCCGAGCATTTCGTCGGCGGCCTTGATCACGCGCGAGTTGACCTCGTATGCGCGTTGGCCGGAGATCAGATCGACCATCTCTTCGACGACGTTGACGTTGGAGACTTCCAGCATGCCCTGGCTGATCGAGCCGGAGCCGCCGTCACCGGGATTGCCGAGCACCGCGGTGCCCGACGCCGAGGTCTCACGAAACAGATTGCCACCCTGTGCTTCGAGGCCGCCCGGGTTCGCGAACGTCGCGAGCTGGATCTGGCCGAGCTGGGTGGGCGTCGACGAGCTCGCGACCGTCGCGGTCACGGTGCCGTCTTGTGCGATCGTGACCGACTGCGCGTCGGCCGGAATCGTGATGTCGCCGCCGACCGCGTAGCCTTCGCTCGTGACGAGCTTGCCTTCAGCGGTCATCTGGAGTGCGCCGTTGCGCGTGTACTCGGTCGTGCCGTTCGGCATCGTGACCGGGAAGAAGCCTTTGCCTTGAATCGCGAGGTCGAGCTGGTTGCCGGTCGAGTGGAGCTCGCCCTGGCTGTGCTCGCGCGCCGTCGAGGTCAGTCGCACGCCGAGACCGATCTCGGTCG
>JBDUAS010000125.1:0-18852 GCA_040004535.1 Deltaproteobacteria bacterium | reverse complement strand
CCGCCACTCGTGATCCCTACACGAATCGAACGTGTGACCTACGCTTTAGGAAAGCGTCGCTCTATCCAACTGAGCTAAGGGACCGGACGCCCGCTTTTACCACGTCAGGCGCCGGTCGAGGATCCCCTTCAGAACGCGGGGAGCTCGTCGATCAGCGTCGCGCCCGAGGCCAGCGACGCGCCGCACGAGCCGCCGGTCGGCAGCGTCCCGTCGGTCACGCAGGTCGGCGTCGGGTTGCCGACGTGCGTGTAGCGCGTGTGCGCGGTGTCGAGGATGCAGCGCGCGCCCGCCGAGGTCCACTCGGCCTCCGCGCCCCACGACTCGGTGTCGAGCTGGATGCCCGCGTTGTCGTACAGGTTCACGAGCTGGCCGTTCGCGGTGTACGCGTGGCCGTTGCCGCAGTAGTCGCCGCGCAGCATGCGCACGCACGACTGGAGCTGCTCGCCGTAACCCGTCCAGTTCTTGTAGCCCATCTCGACGCACTTCCCGATCGTCTTGCCGCGGCACGACCAGGTGAACAGGTTCGGATCGGCCGTGTACGCGCCACCGCCGACGACGTCGGCTTCGGTGTTCCACACGCCGGGGACCGCGATCGCTTCGATCTCGTTGCCGTTCGCGTCGACGCCGCAGATCGGGAGCCAGAGGCCCTCGGACCAGTACGACACGCCGTAGAACGAGATGTCGCTGTTCGCGCCGGTGCCTTGCTCGTAGCTGTCGATGCGGAGCGGCAGGAGCGAGCCGTCCGACAAGCTGCCCGCGAGCATCGCACCGTTGAGCGACGTGCCGTTCAACGACGTGCCATTCAACGACGTGCCGTTCAGCGACGTGCCGTTCAGCGAGATGCCGTTGAGCGACGTGCCGTTCAGCGACGTGCCATTGAGCGACGTGCCGTTGAGCGACGTGCCGTTGAGCGACGTGCCGTTGAGCGACGTGCCGTTGAGCGACGTGCCGTTCAACGACAATCCGTTCAACGACGTGCCGTTGAGCGACGTGCCGTTGAGCGAGATGCCGTTGAGCGACGTGCCGTTCGCCGAGGTCACTGCCTGGTCGGTCGAGTTGGTGGTGGGTGCGGAGTCCGCGAAGCAGCCCGTGAGGGCCAGAGGTACGAGAAACGTGATCGATGTAAGTTTCATCGTCACGCCGTCTCGGCCAATCTCTGAATCGATGTAGAGCTGAATTCGGCTTAGCTGATCTGCACTGAATAACAGCGCTCGGTCGAAGTGATGCCTGCGTTCGCGATCGATCCCGATCGATTCGGCGCCTCGCCGAGTAGCTCGACCGTTTTGTAGTAAGCGCGGACATCATGATCCGAGACATTGAACGGCGGACCGTTCCAGGCGCCCTCCGCATAGTCGAGCGCGATCACCATCCCGTGCGTGCCGGCAGGGATCAGGGTCTTCAACTGATCGATGTAACGCGTGCGGACCTCGCGCGGCAACGCGATCAGCGCTGCGCGGTCGTAGACGGCGTCCACGGGGCCGATCAGCTCGCGCGTCATCGTGAACCAATCACCGGCGATCAGCGTGAGCTCGTGCGCGGTGTAGATCGCGGCGCCGTCGCGGCGTTCGATCGTCGGCTCGAGTGCGTGCTCCGCGAAGAACTCGCCGATCGCGTCTTCCACGAGCTCGACCCCGACCACCGCGTGGCCATTCGCCGCGAGGAATGCGAGATCCTCGGTCTTGCCGCACAGCGGGACGAGCACGCGGTAGCGGCCGTCGAGCCGGTTGAGATGTTCGGCGAGGAATGCGTTGGGATGGCCTTCGTGGAAGCCGATCTTGTGCTCGGCCCAGCGCGACCGCCAGAATGCAGGTTCCATGGCCGAGGACCGTACTCCGTTCGACTTGATCGGTGGCGCCGCGAAGGTGCATGCCTTGATCGAACGGTTCTATGAAGTGATGTTCGCGACCGAGCCAGCGCTCACCCAGCTCCATCGCACCGCGCCGGATGGCCGCGTCGATGCGGCCACCCGCGAGCGCTTCGCGCTGTTCGTGATCGGTTGGCTCGGCGGTCCGCAGGGCTACATCGAGCAGCACGGTCACCCGCGGCTGCGGATGCGCCACGCACGTGTGAAAGTCGACGCCGGGATGCGGGACGCGTGGCTGCGCTGCATGCAACAGGCGATGACCGAGGAGCAGATCACGGGTCCTGTCCGAAACTATTTGGATAGCCGGTTCGCGGAAGTAGCGGATTTCATGCGCAATACCGAGGGCTAGCTGACGAATCTGCTGGAACCGATCGGAGTGAATGCCGTAAGGTTGCTGACACGATGGAGACGGTGGGTGGCCGCTACGCGTTGGACGGACGTCTAGGCGAAGGAGGGATGGGGCAGGTCTACCGCGCCCGTCATCTCCAGCTCGGCAAAGCGTTCGCGCTGAAGATCATCTCGCCGACGTTCGCGTCGGATCACGTCGCGCGCGAGCGCTTCAATCAGGAGGCGAAGCTCGCGAGCGAGATTTCGCACCCGAACATCGTCTCGGTGTTCGACTTCGGCGAGGACGAGCAGTTCGGCGCGTACATGGTGATGGAGCTCGTCGAAGGCGAGTCGCTGCTGTCGCAAGGCCAGCTGCCGATGACCCCGCGTCGCGCGCTCGACGTGCTCGCGCAGGTCGCCGACGCGCTCGATCACATTCACAAGCGCGGCATCATCCACGGCGACGTCAAGGCCGACAACATCATGGTCACGGAGGAGGCCGAGCAGTCCGCGAACGCGCGACGCCGCCGGGTCGTCCGGTTGCTCGACTTCGGGCTCGCGCGCGGCGCGGATCAAAAGGAAGACGACGGCCTCGTCAGCGGCAGCCCGCACTACCTCGCGCCGGAGCGCTGCGCGGGGTCGCCGCCCAGCATGTCGAGCGATATCTACGCGCTGGGGGTGCTCGGCTACTTGCTGCTGACCGGGACGTTGCCCCACGAGGGCAAGAGCGTCGTCGAGATCTTGATGTCGCACATCCACAACGAAGCGATCTCGGTCGGCGAGGCGCGCAAGGAAGTGATCGACGAGACGCTCGAGAAGTTGATCGCGCGCGCGATGGCGAAGGATCCGGCCGACCGCCACGGCACTGCGGCCGCGTTCCGCTACGAGCTCAACACCGTGATGGACATGCTCGACATGGGCCGGCGCAAGGCGCGCGGCAGCGGCACGATCCATGTCGATGGCTCGCGCGAGGGGATGATCATGCAGGCATTCGATCGCTCGCGGTTGCCGCAGGCGATGATGTCGGTCGACGGCGTGATCGCGTTTGCGAACCGCGCGTTCGCGAAGCTCGTCGGTCACGACTGGCAGAAGCCGATGGAAGGCATCCCACTCGAGGACACCGCGCTCAACACGTTCGTGCCCGGACTCATGCGCGCGGCGCGGTCGGTTCACACGAGCGGCAAGCCGACGGAGCGGAAGGCCAAGGTCTACCGCGGCGCGGATAAACCGCCGCTCGAGCTGGTGGTCTGGCTCACGCCCTTGCCGATCGCCGATTTCGAGCTGCATCTGATCGTCCGCGTCGTCGAGGTGAAGTGATACGACTCGGGGATGACCCGCCTCCTCGCGCTCGCGCCCGCGCTTGTCCTCGCCTGCGGTAGCTCTCCGCATCCCGAGCCGGCGGCGCCGCCGACGCCACCGGAGATCCGCGTACCGAGTGAGCCGCCGCCGGCGACACCGGCGCAGACGCCGGTCGCGAAGAAGGATGGTCCACCGCTCGCTGCGGTCCGGATGGTCAAGGACACGATCCACGGCGTCATCGTCGAGGATCCGTATCGCTGGCTCGAGCAAGACACGCCCGAGGTCAAAGCGTGGAGCGACGCGCAAGATGCCTACGCGCGCGCGAAGCTCGACAAGCTGCCCGAAAAGCCGCAGCTCGCCGCGGAGCTCGACAAGATCCTGAAGGCGCCGGTCACCGCGTACGGCGACTTCAAGGTCGGCGGCACCAAGCTGTTCGCGCGCCGGCGCGAGCCGAACGACGAGCAACCGAAGTTGATCGTGATGTCGGATCCCGAGCACGCGAAGACCGCGAAGCTCGTATTCGATCCGATCAGCGCCGACCATCCGCGCCGCTCGTTCGACTGGTACGTGCCATCGCCCGATGGCTCGAAGGTCGCGATCGCCGAGTCCGATGGCGGCAGCGAGGTCGCGGACGTCCACATCGTCGACGCCGCGGGCAAAGAGCTCGAGGTCATTCCAAACGTCCAACGGCCGACCGGGGGCGGTTCGGCGGCATGGACGCCCGACGGCAAGGGGCTCTATTACACGCGCTATCCGATGCCCGGCGAGCCGCACGAGGCCGACAAGGACGCTTGGCTCCAGGTCTACTTCCACAAGCTCGGCACGCCGACCGCGAAGGACACGTTCGAGCTCGGCAAGGACCTGCCGAAGAACGCGGAGATCGAGCTGGCGAGCGATAGCCGCGGCCGGGTGATCGCGAGCGTGCAGCAAGGCGACGGCGGAATGTTTCGGCACTACCTGAAGGATGCGAAGGGCTGGCGCCAGCTCGACGATTGGAACGACCGGATCATGACGGTCGCGTTCGGAAGCACGCCCGATCTGTGGCTGATCTCGCGCAAGGACGCGCCGCGCGGCAAGCTGATGAGGCTAGCGCCGAATGCAAAGACCGCGCAGGAGGCGGTCGTCGTCGTGCCCGAGGGCAAGGACGCGATGATCACGAGCTTCCCCGACAACGAGGGAACCACGGTGATCGGCGATCACGTGTTCGTGCGCTATCAGCTCGGCGGCCCGTCGGAGCTACGCTCGTTCTATCTCACCGGCAAGCCCGACAAGGGCCCGGTCGGTCCGCCGGTGTCGAGCGCGAGCAAGCCGGTCGCGTGGCGCGGCGACGTCCTCGTCGAGATCGGCTCGTACGTCACGCCCGAGACCTGGATGCGGTTCTCGCCGAAGTCGGGCAAGGCCACCGAGCTCGCCGACTTGTCTCCGAAGTATCCGGTCGACTTCTCGAACATCGAAGCGCGGCGAGAGGTCGCGACGTCGAAGGACGGCACGGCGGTGCCGCTCAACATCCTGTGGCCGAAGGGCTCGCCGCAAGATGGCTCGGTCGCGTGCGTCGTGACCGGGTACGGCGGCTTCTCGATCTCCGAGGAACCAGGCCTGTTCCTGGCCTATGCGCCGCTGATGACGCGCGGCATGTGCGTCGTCGTCGTGAACCTGCGCGGCGGCGGCGAGTTCGGCGAGGACTGGCATCGCCACGGGATGTTGCTGAAGAAGCAGAACGTGTTCGACGACTTCGCGGCGGCGCTCGACTACCTGGTCGCGAAGAAGTACACGAGCCGGCACAAGCTCGGCATCTTCGGTGGCTCGAACGGCGGGCTCCTGATGGGGGCGATGATCACGCAGCATCCGGATGCGATGAAGGCCGTGGTGTCATCGGTCGGCATCTACGACATGGTGCGCAACGAGCTGACGCCGAACGGCGCGTTCAACACGAGCGAGTACGGCAGCGTCGCCGAGCCCGATCAATTCAAGGCGCTCTATGCGTACTCGCCGTACCACCACGTCGGCCGCGGCATCGCATACCCGGCGATCCTGATGCACACGGGCGCGAACGATGGCCGGGTCGCGCCGTACCACTCGCGCAAGATGATCGCGGCGCTGCAAGCAGCGAACAGCGGCGACGCGCCGATCCTGTTGCACACGAGCGAGACCGCGGGCCACGGCATGGGCACGAACATGACAGAGCGGATCGATACGCTCGCGACCGAGCTCGCGTTCTTCCGCTGGCAGCTCCAGTAAGGACCTAGCCGGGCGGACGGTAGCGCAGGTCGCGTTCGCCATGCAGACTGGCTCCGCGATGACGCCCAGCCGCGAGCAGCTAGTCCACCGCCTTTACGAGGCCGCCGAGCTCGAGCACAACCTGATGTGCACTGCACGTACCTGTACGCGGCGTTCAGCTTGCGGCAAGGCACGGGCGAAGGCTCGAGCACGGCAGAGGCCGAAGCGACCGCGCGCTGGAAGAAGGCGATCCTCGACGTCGCGATCGAGGAGATGGGCCACCTCGCGGCGGTGTGGAACATCACGAGCGCGCTCGGTGCGTCGCCGCGGTTCGGGCGGTGGAACTTCCCGCTCGATCCGGGGCTCCTGCCTGCGTCGATCGTCGTCAAGCTCGCGCCGTTCAACGATCAGGTGATCCAGCACTTCGTCCACCTCGAGCGGCCGCGGACGTCGAGCGAGCCGGAAGGCGAGGGCTTCGCGCCCGACTTCCTGTTCGCGCGCGGCACCGATCGCAAGCGGCTGACGCCGATGGCATTGGACTACGAGACCGTCGGCGTGTTCTACGCGACGCTCGAGGACGAGCTGAAGGCGTTCGTCGAGGAGCACGGCGCGGATGCTGCGTTCTGCGGCGATCCGGCGTTGCAGCTCGGCCCGGCCGAGGTCCAGCTGACCGGCGTGGAGCTCGTGCGCTGTCTGCCGACCGCACTCGCGGCGCTCGCAGCGATCGTCGAACAAGGCGAGGGCGCGCCCGATCATTCGGAGAGCTCGCACTACGTGAAGTTCGCGAGGATCCGCGAGGAGCTCGCGACGCTGCGCGCGATCAACCCGGACTTCCATCCAGCGTTCGCGGCGGCGGTGAACCCGGTATTGCGGCCGCCGCTGCGCCGCGAAGGCCGGGTCTGGATCGAGGAAGAGCAGGCGGCGAGGACCGTCGATCTCGCGAACGCGAGCTACGCGCTGATGCTGCGCCTCTTGTCGTACTCGTACCTCTTGCCTCGTGACACCAGCGAGAAGGACCTCGTGGTCGGACTCGCGATCGACTTGATGCGCGCGGTCAGCGTGCTCGGCGAGCGGGCGGCGCGGATGCCGGCGGGACCGTCGAACCCGCACTGCAATGCAGGTATGTCGTTCACGGCGCTGCGCGATACGGCGCCGTTGCCGCCCGGCAGTGCGGCGCGCCGGTTCTTTACCGAAAGGTTCGCGGAGATCGCGGCGGGTGCTGCCGCGCTCGAGCAGAGTGATCCGCGTGCACGGGCCGCAACGCGCTTGACCGAGGCGCTCGCGGAGCGCGCAAAGCGGGGCTTTGGCGCCGTCGTGTTGCCGATCGCGAAGCCTGCCGCCGCGGCGCCGGCGACGGCGCCTCGTGCGAGTGACGACTCTGTCGCGCGTGCACCGAATGGCGCGCCGATTCCGCGGGTCATCGATGGCGTCGACGAGCTCGAGGCCGAGCACATGACGATGCTGTTCGATCAGAAGAAGTGCATCCACAGCCGCCACTGCGTGACCGGTGCGCCGCAGGTGTTCCTCGCGAACGTTCAGGGTCCGTGGATCAAGCCCGACGAGATGGACGTCGATCTGCTCGCCGGCATCGCGCACGTGTGCCCGTCGGGCGCGATTCGTTATCGCCGCAAGGACGGCCACGCGGAGGAGCCGGTGCCGCCGGTCAACCTGGTCGCGCTCCGAGAGGCCGGGCCGTACGCGGTGCGCGCCGAGATCCAGCTCGACGGCCAACCGACCACGTTTTATCGGGCGACGCTGTGCCGCTGCGGCGGCTCCAAGAACAAGCCGTTCTGCGACGGCACCCATCACTCGATCGGCTTCGATGCGACCGGTGAACCGGCGACGCTCGACGCGAAGAGCGCGATGCTCGAGACCCGCGACGGCCCGCTCGCGATCGATCCGTTGACCGATGGCCCGTATCAAGTCCGTGGCAACCTCGAGATCACGAGCGGCACGGGCCGGGTCGTCGCCCGGGTCCAGGCCGCAAAGCTCTGCCGCTGTGGTGGGAGCGCGACCAAGCCGTTCTGCGACGGCACGCACGTGAAGATCGCGTTTCGCTCGGACCGCTAACTACAGTGTAGTACCCGCCTCTCTCATCATTTTGGTGACGTCTGGAGCCGCGATCCACACTGTATGATCGGTTCTGATGCGCTACGGGTCCCATATCGCCGCCGCATCGCTGGGTCTCGCACTCGGCGCATGTGGGTTCAAGCCAGCGCAGGGCAGCTCGGGCGATGGCGCAATAACGGATGGCTCGGCCGATGCAGCGGCCACGAGCGATCAGTGCGCGACCGCGTGTGCGTGGGGTTGTCTCGCCGCGCCGACGCCGCACTGCGGGCAGCTCGTCCCGTCGGGCGGTGCGGTTAACGACACGGACTTCGCCGGCCTGCTCGATGCCACGATCAATACGTCGATCGATACCGGCGACGGCAACAACATGAAGCCGAAGCTCGACAATGTGGCGTGGGCCGACATCCGGCAGGTCGCGGGCATCTCGATCTTTCGCGCGCGCAATGTCCACATCACCGGCGACATCACCGTCGCTGGCAAGCTCGGCCTCGCGATCGTCGCGACCGGCACGTTGCAGATCGACGGCGTGATCGGTGCCGGCGACTGCATGGCGCAGGTGGTCGGTGGTTATCCCGGCGCGGGCGCCCGCATGAACGCGGATCAACAACACGGCGGCGGCCACGGCGGCGCGCGCGACGCCGACGGTGGTGGCGGCGGAGGGAACGGGGGCACGGGTGGCGACGGCGGCACGGGCGCGATGTACGGCTCGGCGTACGGTGCGACCGACCTCGCGATCACGCACCTCACCGGCGGTGGCGGCGGTGGTGGCGGCGGCGGCGGTGGCAACGGCGGCAACGGCGGCGCCGCGATCCAGCTGGTGTCGAACGTCGCGATCACCGGCAGCGGCGGTGTCGCTGCCGGTGGCTGTGGCGGTACCGGTTCGCCGGATCATGCGGGCGGCGGTGGTGGCGCGGGCGGCACGATCCTGCTCGAGGCACCGACGGTCTCTCTCGCCGGCGTGCTCGTCGTCAACGGCGGCGGCGGTGGTGCCGGGCTCGGGACCGCGGGCGTCAAGGACGGTAACGATGGCCGGCGCGATCGCACGGCCGCGACCGGTGGCATCGGGACCGCAGCCGGCGGCGTGGGCGGGGCCGCGAATACGCTCGACGGTACGGCCGGCAGCATGCTCGGCGGCACGACCTCGGGCGGCGGCGGCGGTGGCGTCGGCCGGATCCGGATCGAGACCGCATCTGGCATGGCGCAGACGACGGGAATGCTGAGCCCATCGTTCACCGACAATCCGACGACCACGACGCGCGCGACGGCGACCGTCCACTAGCAGATTCGGCTAAGCTGCCCCGGATGCGACGACTGGTGACTCTCGCATGCGCTATCGCTGCGCTCGCGGGTTGCGACAACCTGAAGAAGAAGCACGAGCCCGATCCGGTGCCGGTTGGTTCCAACGAGCCGCCGAAGACCGGCCACTCGGTGACCGTGCTCAAAGAAGACGCCGGGACCGGCAGTGGTAACGGAAGCGGCCACGGAACCGGTAGCGGCAGCGGCAAGGCCGTGCACCTGATGGGCGGCGACGGCAGCCCTGCCGCGCGCGCCGACGACGGTCGCATCCACGGGCCCGGCGGGCCGGTGTACATGGGCCGCGGTGTGACGTGCGACGCCCAGCACGATCACTGCCTGCGCGACGGCGTGTGGTTCTCGGTCAACAACATCCAGGCGGGCAAGCTGTATCGCGCGCTACCGGTGTTCGAGTTCGAGAAGAAGTGGTGGACGTGGCGCGGCGAGCCCGCCGACGCACCGGTGAAGCTCTACAAAACGCAGATCGCTGGCAACGCGAAGCTGGCACCTGGCACCGCCGTGATCTGGTATTCGAGCGAGACGTCCGACGGCAAGTGGGCCGACTCGGAGTACGAGGCGTTGACCTCGTCGCGCTGGGAAGCCGGCGTCGTCGAGGGTCAGCAGTCGCCGACGGTCGTGATGATCACAGGCTTCGGCGCCGCACCGCTGGACACGATCCGGCTGATCACCGAGACACGCGCTCCATGACCGCGAGCAGCCGCTCGGGGTCGTCGCTCTCGATCCAGTCGACGCCGAGCTCGACCAACCGCGCGACTTCGCGCTCGGTCGATGCGCTCGCCGCGAGCAGCTTGCCGGTCGACGAGCCGATCGGGAACAGCGTGTGCGTGCCGATCGCGACGCCGCGCTCGTGCAGCATCGCGACGGTGTCCTCGCCGACGAGCGTGTGGTCGGCGCCGACGACGCGGGTGTCGAGGAAGCGCGCGATCACGTGCGAATCGAGGATCCGGTTGAGTAACCGTCGCGCGTGATGATTCGGATGGCGATCGTGAAATCCGAGTCGCGCCTTGATCGGCGGTAACCGATCGAGGAAGGCGCTCGCGAAGTTCAGCATCGTGTCGTCGAAGCAGAACCCGAGCGCGAGCCCGGGGTGGCGGCGCTTGGCCTCGCGCAGCTTGCGCAGATCGAACGACGTGACGATCACGCGATCCTCGACGCCGGCTTCCTTGATGATCCGCGCGGCGACGGCGCCGATCTCGATCGGCCACCAGCGCTGGGCATCGAGCTTGAGCTCGACGTTGATCACGACGTCGTGTGCGATCTCGGCGAGCACCTCCGCGAACAGCGGAATCGGCTCGGCCCGTTCGTAGTGCTGGACCACCGCCGTGCCGTGCGCGTCGAGGCCCATCCGCACGGCGGTGCGCAGGCGCAGCTTCGACAGTTGATCCCACGTCAGGTCGCTGACGTTGCGCGGCGTCCCGGTGAGGCGGTGGAGATCCGGATCGTGGAACACGACCGCATGGCCATCGCGGGTGAGCCGGACGTCGAGCTCGATCGCGGGGACGCCGAGCTCGACCGCGCGGCGAAACCCCGCGAGCGTGTTCTCCTGGTGCAGGCGAGGCACGCCGCGATGCCCGACCACGAGTGGCCGGTGCTTGCGAGCGAGGAACGGATTCGCCGTCACTCCTCACACCTTGGCATATCCGCAGCGCGTTGCCGGGCTACTTGACGTTCACGGTCATCGGCGCCGACGGGATGCCGTTCGCGATCACCGTGAGCTGCGACAACCCGGGCTCGAGGCCCGCCGGGATGTCGACCGTCGTCGTGCCAATCTCGTCGGGGGAGATGGACCGATCGGAGTGCGCGTAAGTGCGGCAGTACTTCGCGTGCATCGAGGTCGTGTTCGTGACCCTGATGATCGGGAAGTTCGTCGAGACCTGAACGTCGTCACCGTAGTAGGCGCCCTGCGAGATGCCGTTCATCCGGTGGACGGGGACGGTGTAGGAGCGCCCGCGATACAACGTCGGCATCGGTGCGGTCGACGGCTCCGGGGTCACGCCGATCAGCGTCGGCGCGTCGAGGATCTCGGGAATCGCGTTGTCGGGTGCGCCCGGCGCCGGGGTGTAGAGCTCGATCCGGCTCGAGAAGTCCGACAACAGGATCTCGCCGGTCGGCAGGACGAGCAGGAAGTTGTTGTACGACGAGTTCTGCGCCGCGTTCATCGGCTCGTTCGCGAGCTTCGTGAACGTCTGATCGTGGAGCTCGTACCAGTGCGTCGGCATCTGGAACACGCCCGGGCTCGCGCCGATCAGCATGTCGCCGTTCGGCAGCACCGCACCGGGACCGTCGGCGACCTGATTCGTGCCAACGCCGTCCGGTGACATCGGCAAGTCGGGCAGGGCGCTCCAGGTCATCGTCGTCGTATCGAACAAAGCATTGTGGCCCGTGGCGCCGATCGCGACGACGTTGCCGTCGGCGCGCAGCATTTCGGGACCGACCTCGTGCGAGCCGCCGCCGCTCGACGTCGTATCCGCGAGCTTGACCGGGAGTTCGCCGGCCGACGTCCATGTCTTCGTCGCAGGATCGTAGATCTCCGAGTGCGTCAGATCGTTCGGCAGGTTCGCATCGGCCGTCACGATCCGACCGTCCCACAACTTCGCCCAGCTCTCTTCGTCGTGGATGTCGGCCTTGCCGTCGCCGACGGGTGCGGTCCAGGTCAGCGTGACCGGATCGAGGAGCGCCATGCCCTTCGTCGTGCAGCAGTCGGTGAGCATGAACGTGCCGTCGTCGAGCACGATGCTCGACGCGTCGCCGATCGTCGTGTTGAAGATCGCCGGCGGCGTCATCGACTTCCACGAGTCCGCCATCGGATCGTAGATCGCGCCCTTCGTGGTCCACGTCGAGGCGCCGTTCAGATACTCGCCGCCTTCGACGATCAACCGACCATCGGGCAGCGTCGCGGAGGCGAAGTACAGCGGCGCGTAGCCGGCCGGACTGTCATGAACCTTCGACCACGTGCCATGCTCGTAGCCGCCGAACTCGTCAGGAGTCAGCCTCCACCAGTGATTGCCATTTATGTCGGAGAAGATCACGGTGCCATCGGTCATCAACTGACCGGGCGAAGGCGACAGGGGGGCGTCGGTCGCGAGCGGACGCCACGTGCGTGGCATCGGCGCCATGCCGTCGAACGGAGCGGGACGCGACAGCTCCGACGAGGATTGGCTCGTCGCATCCATGCAGCCCACCAGACAGACGATCCAGAGTACGTGTCTCGACATCCGCGCCCGCGACTCTAGCGCGAATTCGCTGTACGGTACGCGCATTCGCGCACTCGCCCCATTCATTCTTGTCCTCTCGATCGGTTGTGGCGACAACGCGTCGCCGTGCTCTTACACCGAGACCTCCGACGGCACGAACGACGTGACGTCCGAGGTGACCGGGCTGACCCTCGATGGCCACGCACACGAGGTCTGCGGCAACTTCGATCCGAACCACTTCAGCTCGACGGTCCGGTCGGCGGACGACGATCGTTATCGGGTCACCGTCAGCGCTGCCACGCCGGTCTTGATCGACGTGATCGTCGGCGACGGGGTTGCCGTGTTGACCGGCGTGACGGTTCGCTTCTGGTCGCTCGACGCGCAGCCGCAGCTCGTCGGCATCGCGACCTACGATCCGACGCTCGCCGATCACGGCGCGTTCATCATCACGTTGCCGCCCGCCGACTACGACATGGTCATCTCCGCCGACGCGCCCGGCGCGTTGCAGGGTGATCCGATCGCGTATCGCGTGCGAGCCGCGACGATGCCTGCGTGTGACGAGACGACCGCCGATCCGAGCTACTCGGAGAACAACGACGCCGCCGGCGCGAACGACACGGTCGGCGTCGACTTCACGAAGGATCCATCGTTCACCGCGATGACGGCGAGCTCGCCCGAGTCGACGTCGATCGGAGTCGACGCGGGCCACTCGTACGCGATCGCCGGCATGCTCGACGACACCGCGCGCGCAGATCAGTATCTCGATCGCGACACCTACGAATTCACGACGGACGACAACACGAACGAGCTGGCGGTCCGCGTGACGTGGCCGGGGACGACGTCGGATGTCGACGCCATCATCTTCGAGGCCGACACGATGAAGCCGGTCGTCGCGAGCAACCTGTCGAGCGGCACGGGGCCCGAGTTGACGATGGTCGCGGTCAAGCCGAGCACGAAGTACTGGCTGTGGGTCGGCGACTTCACTGGCAGCACGGCGACGAGCTATCGCGCGACCGTCTGCGGAAACCATTTCTTCTACTGACGGTGCTTGAACACCGGCATCGTGGCGCGCGTCGCGGTCCATAGCCGGTCGTAGGTCTTCGCGTACGCCGCGGGCCGGCGGAGTGGATGACTGAGCCGATGGAGCTCGGGAAAGATCTCGAACGAGAACCGCTCGGGCAGCGCGTTCCACAGGCGCGCGCGACCGAACGTCAGCGCGATCGGACCGATCGCGCCGTCGAGCACAGCGACGAGATCGCTGGCCCATACCTCGATACCGGCGAGGTACGCCGCATCGGGGCGTGTGCTCGCCACGAACCGGCACTCGGTCGCGCGATACTCGAACGCGTGGCGCTGTTCGCCGTCGCGCACGACGATCGCGAACGTCGGCAACCGATCGCCGCACTCGGTCGCGAGCAGCGAATGCAAGCTGCGAAACGTACCGCCGCCGACGAGTGATCCGGCGAGCTCGTCGAGCTGGGTCGCGAGCCGATCGAGCTCACCGGCCGCGAGCTCGCGCCGCCCGGTCGCGGGCGTGTAGTCCGGAATCGCGGCCGGGGCCTTCGCGCGCGAGGGCCACGTCTCGCGTGGCTCGGTCGCGAGCCACGGCGTGTGAGTCTCGACCGCGACGAGCTTGTTCGCCTTCATCACGAAGGTCTGGCCCGGCACGCCAGCGAAGAACTTCTCCTTTGGATACAGCTTCGTCATGTTCGCGACGACCTGATCGGCGTCGACGCAGAACACCCGGCGATCGAGCCACGCGCGCTCGCCTGCGAACGAGAACCCGCCCGCGCACATCACCATCGCCGCCGGCGTTCCCCAGATCGTGGTGATCAACTTGTGACCGACGCCCCAGGTGACGAAACACTGCTGCGTACCGTCGACGCGCTCGGCCAGGTAGTCCGCCATGTGACTCCAGTCCATCGCGTTGTTCGTCCAGCTGATGATGCCGGGGCGCATGGCCTTCGCTGCGGCCCACTCGACGTGCGCCTGCGTGATCGTGATGTCGACCATCGAGAAAAACGATCCGTGGCCCTCGGTCGAGCGTACGAGAAACGGTAATGTGTCCCATTCGTCCCCGCAGTCGATCGACTTGTGATCGCCTGTGAACGGCGTCACTTCGAGGTCACCGAAGGTCATCGACACGCCGGGCACCAACGAACGAACACTGAATCCCATGGTCTCGAGGACACCGCGCGCCGCGATCGACGAGCGCGCCGACAGATAGATCGGAATCGTCCGCTCGAGCTTCGCCAGCGACGGCAGATCGAAGTGATCGTCATGCTCGTGCGTGAGGATCACAGCGTCGAGGACGGGCGCGGCTTCGGGCGTCCATCGCCGCGGCGGATACACGCGATAGCCGAGCTCGTGGGCCTGTCCGAAGTCTTCACACAGCAGCGGATCGACGAGGATCGCGGCCTTGGGGGTGTGGACCATCCAGCCCTGGTGACCGAGGAACGTCGTGGAGAACACCGTCGAGATGATACTCTCAACCGCATGAACCGCCTCGTTCAGGTCGTGCTCGCAGTGTTGTTGGTGTCGTCGATCGGGGCGTGCCAGAAGAGCGCTGGCGGCGATGACGGTAGCGGCAGCAACAACGAGCAAGCAGATGCCGCCATCCCCGCGATGACGACCGACGTCAGCGCGGATGTCACCGCCGACACGACGTGGACCGGCTTGATCAAGGTCCACACCGCGATCAAGGTCGCAACCGGTGTGACGCTCACGGTCGATCCGGGCTCGGTGATCCAGCTCGACCCGGCCGCCGGCATCACGGTCAACGGCACCGTGACGATCAACGGGGCGAAGGGCAACGTCGTCACGATCGGTCCCGCGACGGGCAATCACTACTGGCGCCAGTGGACGGTCGCCACCGGCACGTTGAACATGAGCTACGTCCAGCAGACAGGCGGCGCGTTCTCGATCAGCGGCACGGGCAAGGTGATGGCGCGCGATAGCGAGTTCTCGAACGCGGGCGCGTTCCCGACCGACCTGCTCGTCGCGAGCGGCGGCACGATCGACATGCAGTACTCGTGGATCGGCCTGCCGGAGGGTCAGACCGATACCACGCACTGCGACATGCACTTCGAAGGCTCGGCGGCGCTGAACCTGACGATCAGTCACACGAACGTGTCGACGGCCGCGGTCGCGATCATGCTGTACGCCGGTAACGCCGATCTGACTTTTAACAACTGGTTCGGCAACAGCAAGGACATCGACCGCCAGGCCACCGGCAAGGGCGACCTGAGCAACGGCTACTTCGAGAAGGGCAACCCGGCCGCATCGGGGTCGCTCACCCAGAACACCATGGCGACGTCGATGGTCGCGGACGCCGGCCCGCGTTAAGCTGTGCCCCAGCAATGGGGTGCTTGTGCTGTGGGGCGACCGCGGAGGTCGGAAGTCTTTGTCGCGCGTGCGCGGGTCGCGGATGCTCCGCGAGGCAGCGCGGCACGATCGCCTCGAGCGCAGGGTCGATCCCACGCTGGCGGTCGAGCTCGCGGTCCGGTACGACGCGAGCGCATTCGGCGATCCCCGACGTGCTCGTGCGCGTGACCGGGCAGTGGGGAACGGGTACGCTGCGGCCTCGGTGAGAACGACGCGGTGAGGACGACGTGCCCGAATTGCGGTGCGCCGATCGAGTTTCGGTACGACGACTCGTTCGTGCGGGTGTGCGCGAGCTGCAATAACGCCGTGCTGCGCACCGATCGCAGCGTCGAGTCGCTCGGCAAGGTCGCGGATCTCGTGCCGATGGAGTCGCCGCTCCAGCTGTTCGCGGAAGGTCACCACGGCTCGACCAGCTTCCTGCTCGTCGGCATGGCCCAGATCCGACACGAGGCAGGCGGGCTGTGGCAGGAGTGGTACGCGAAGCTCGACGGAGGGCAGTGGGGCTGGCTCGCGGAGGCGCAGGGCCGTTACTACCTGACGTTCGAGGAGCCGTGGCTCGCGGCGCCGAGCGACGTCGCGGTCGGCCAGCGCATCGCCATCCCGGTGCGCGGCGGCACGACCCGGACGATGACCGTCGGCGAGGTCACGAGCGCGGCGTATGTCGGCGCCCGCGGCGAGCTCCCGTTCAAGCTCGTGCCGAACGAGACGTTTCGCTACGCGGATCTGTCGGACGGGCAGGGCACGTTCGCGACGATCGATTTCGGCGATGCCGAGACCCCGCCGAAGCTCTACGTCGGCCAGCAGGTCAACGTCGGCGATCTGCACCTTACCGGTGGCGAGGTCGGCCCGTCGAGCGACACCCCGATCAAGGTGCAGCGCCTCGCATGCCCGGCGTGCAACGGGCCTGTCGATCTGCGCGCGCCCGGCGAATCGTTGCGCGCGGTGTGCGGCTACTGCAACACGCTGCTCGATACGAGCAGTGGCGCGCTCGCGATCCTTGGCAAGCTCGCGCAGAAGGCGCAGCCGCGGATCCCGCTCGGCACGGTCGGCACGTTCAGCGAGGGCAAGCTGACCGTGATCGGCTACGTCCAGCGCAGCGCGCTCGTCGAGGGCGACTGGTGGGCTTTCGACGAGTACCTCCTGTACGCGCCGGGTGTCGGGTTTCGCTGGCTCGTCGAGAGCGATGGCCACTGGAGCTACGTCCAGCCGATCGCGACGGGTGCGGTCGAGCCGCGCGCGAAGGGTGTGCGCTACGACGGCGTGAGCTTCACGCACTACCAGCAGTCCCAGCTGCGCGTCGATCAGGTGTTCGGCGAGTTTTACTGGCAGGTCCACGAGGGCGAGACCGTCGAGGGCGATGATTTCATCGCCCCGCCGGCGATGATCTCGCGCGAGAGCTCCTCGACCGAGATCAACGAATCCCTGTCGACGTACATGACCGTGCGCGAGGTCGAGCACGCGTTCGCGGAAGATTCGAAAGCGGCGCAGCTCCAGATCGGCTCGCCGGTCGGCATCGCTCCGAACCAGCCCGATGCATGGCGCGCGGCGTCCGCGGTGATGTCGCTCGCGTTCATCGCGTTGATCGTGCTCGGCCTCGTGTTCGCGATGGCCGCACGCGACGAGCAGAAGTTCTTCAAGACCGTGGAGCTCGGCGGTGGACCGGGGCCGTCGTCCACGACGGTGCCGCTCGGGACCTCCCCCTCGACGAGTGCGGGGCTCGCCGATCCGGACTCGGTACCGGAGTGCGGCGAATTCAAGAAGGTCTACGACGCGTCGCTCGCGTGCGACAAGCTCGCGACCGCGCAGCACGATGCGTACAAGGCGGTCTACGATGCCACGTTCATCGCGAGCGACAAGGATGTGCTCGCGGCCGGCTGCAAGACGGCGACGGATATGATGCATCAGTCGCTGGATGCTAAGTGCAAGCTGCCGACGCATGAAGAGCTCGTCGCTTCGGCCGCCGGATCCGGAACCGGAGCGGGCTCGGGCTCGGGCTCGGATGCGGAGGTCACGACGGCGCCGCCGGACAGTGTTTTTTTCAGCGACCCGATCCAGATCGATGGTGGAAGAAATATCGAGCTGAAGTTCGAGGCGCCGATGCTGAGCAACGACTGGGTCTACATCGCCGCGGATCTCGTGAACGAGACGACGGGCGCGGTCACGACCGGCGAAGCGAACATGGAGCTCTACTCCGGCGTCGACGACGGCGACTCGTGGTCGGAAGGGACGCGCGATTCGAAGACCGTGTTCGGACCGCAGCCCGAGGGCATGTACGTGTTGCGGCTCGAGGCCCAGCACGGCTCGGCCGGGCTGATGCCGATCGCGGTCACGGTCAAGCAGGGTGTGTTTCGCGGGCGCTGGCTCGCGTGGGCGATGCTCGTGCTCGGGATCCCGCTGTTCTTCGTCGGCTTGGTGTCTTACTTCCACGAGAAGAAGCGGTGGGAGAACTCCAATGTCGGCAAGGCGCCGGTCACGCCGGTCGCGCTCATGATCCTGGCATTTGTCGGCGTCTTCATCGCGATCGGGTACATCCTCAAGGCCCTAGCGGAGTCCTCCAGTGGCAGCGACGACTAAGACCCGTCAATCGGACCGTCCCGCCGTGCCGCGCCCGAAGCGGCCCGTGATCGCGACGATCTTGATCGTGTTCTCCACGCTCACGGTCGGTAGCTACGGCGCGCTCGCGTTCAGTCAGCGCGAGCTCGGCGAGCCCGATCGCGAAGAAGTTCCCAAGTCCGTGCGCGCGTCGCCCGGCGGCTATCGGTCGTATCACTTCTGGCACAGCGGCTACCACGGAGGTAAGTGATGAAACTCTCGGATATGAGCGATGCAGTGGTGTCGTCGGCGGTGTTCGCGGGCATCGGCCTGGCCGTGTTCGGGATCGCGTTCTGGATCATCAAGATGGTCGCGCCGTTCTCGATGAAGAAAGAGATCGAGGAAGACCAGAACGTCGCCCTCGGCGTGATCATCGCGGGAGTCATGATTGGTATCGCCCTCATCATCTCCGCCGCCATCCACGGTTGATCGCAGCCCGGCCGCGATCCACGCGAACGCGTTGTATCTCAACGTGTTCATCGTCGCGATCTGCGGCCTGGTCTACGAGCTGCTCGCGGGCACGCTGGGCAGCTACTTGCTCGGCGACTCGGTCACCCAGTTCTCGCTGGTGATCGGGCTGTACCTGTCGGC
>JBDUAS010000124.1:0-18928 GCA_040004535.1 Deltaproteobacteria bacterium | reverse complement strand
TGATCAAGCCGATCGTTCCGGCGAAGCTGATCACGAACAAGACGAAGATCCACGTGAACCCGACCGGTCGGTTCGTGATCGGTGGCCCGCAGGGTGACTGCGGCCTCACCGGTCGCAAGATCATCGTCGACACGTACGGCGGTTACGCGCGCCACGGTGGCGGCGCGTTCTCGGGCAAGGATCCGAGCAAGGTCGATCGCTCGGCCGCGTACTACGCGCGCTACATCGCGAAGCACATCGTCGCCGCGGGCCTCGCGCGCCGCTGCGAGGTTCAGTTCGCGTACGCGATCGGCGTCGCGGAGCCCGTGTCGATGCTGGTCGATACGTTCGGGACCGGTAAGGTCAGCGACGAGCAGCTCACGAAAGCCGTGATGGCGACGTTCGATGCGCGCCCGGGCATGCTGATCCAGGAGCTCGATCTGCGCCGTCCGATCTTCAGGAAGACGGCCGCCTACGGTCACTTCGGTCGCGAGGAACCGGAGTTCACGTGGGAGAAGACCCCGCGGATCGCGGAGCTCACGGAAAAGGCCGGCGCGAAGGCGAACGGCGCTGCGAAGAGCACCGGCTCGGCCGGCGCGAAGGCGAACGGCAACGGCAACGGCAAGACGAATGGCAACGGCAACGGCAAGAGCGCGCCGGTTCCGGCGACGGCGAAGAAGCCGGCGAAGGGCGCTCAAGCGCGCGCCTGATTCGACGGCACTACATTAGAACGCCACGCAGAACGCGTGGCGTTTTGCGTTTCGGCGTTCACGTGCCGAGAACGTGCCGAGAACGTGATCCTGATCGCACCCCCGGTCGTTGTTGCGCTCGCGCTCGGGAACGGGACCGCCGCCGTGATCGTAACCGACGTCGTTGTCGATCTCTGGATCGCTTATCCTCATGCCTACGCCTACGTGCCTACGCCTTGGTCTGATCCTGCTCGCGACGACCGCGAGTGCAGGACCGTTTCGGGCGTTGCCCGGTTCCGACGATGCCCGCGGTGCAGAACTGATCGCACAGCACTATCTCGCTGATCACATCCCGGGGGAGTTCGCGCTCGTCACCGATCGCGTCGACGATGGGATTCGCAGCATCGGCTTCGAACAGCGCTGGCATGGCGCGCGTGTGGTCGACGGCCAGGTCGGGTTCGTGTTCTCGCACGGCAAGCTGACGGACGTCCTCGACCGCTCGATACGAGGCCTCGCGCCGATCCCGAGCAAGCACGCGCGCGGCGAGCAAGTCGTGCTTCGCGACGCTGCCGGCGATCACGTCGTCGATCGCGTACGCGTCGGTGATGACGACATCTTCACCGACGATCACGGCGAGCGAGCGCGGATCTCGCTTCGGCGAGACGCCACCGGGACGCTGAAATTCAACGCCGGCGTTCGCTACGCGTCCGGCGTGCGTAGCGACACGCCCGCTCACACCGCCACGATCACGGTCAACGGCGTCGCCATGACGACCGCCGCGAACGGCGCGTTCAGCTGGGTCGGCAATTCACCCGCGACCGTCGTGCCCAGCTGCACCGGCACCGAGGTCATGGTCGTCAATCAAGCCGGATCTCCCGCGACGACCTCGCTCGACGTGCTCCCCGGCGGCGGCGCGATCTGGAGCGCGGGCAACATCGAGCTCGACGACGCGCAGGTCTCCACGTACGTCTACGGCACCACCGCCGCCGAGCGCGCTAAGCGGATCGATCCTGCCACCAGCGCCTGGCTCGATCCGTTCGTGTTCTACGTCAACGAGAGCAATCCGTGTAACGCGTTCTCGAGCGGCAGCGATGTCCACCTCGCACGCGGCACGCCCGATTGCGAGAACACCGGCCGCGTCGCCGACATCGTGATGCACGAGTTCGGTCACTCGCTTCACTTCCACGAATCGATCCCCGACGTCGGCTCCTATCAGCTGCAGCTCTCCGAGGGCCTCGCCGACTTCAATGCTGCGAACATCACCGAGGACTCCGGCATCGGCCGCGGGCTCGACTTCACCGACGTGCCCACGCGCGACATCGATCCGGTCGGCCACGAGTATACGTACCCGCGGGACGTCACGTTCGACGCGCACGCGACCGGCATGATCGTGAGCGGTGCACTCTGGGATCTACGCAAGGCATTCATCGCGCAGCTCGGTCACGATCCTGGGGTCGCGCTCACCGAGAAGATCTTTCTCGGCGTCTTGCGCCGCGCCGCTGATCTACCGACGAGCTACGACGCGGCGTTGATCGCGGACGATGACGACGGCGACCTCACGAACGGCACGCCGCACTTCTGCACGATCCAGCGCGCATTCGGCGTCCACGGCCTCGCACCCGACTTCGCCGATCTCGCGATCGGTACGCCGCAGCTCGCCGACTCCACGATCAACGTGCCGGTCACCGCGCCGGCCACCGGCGCGTGCCCGGTCCGTCAGGTGCTCCGCATGCACGTGTTGTGGAAGGTCGGCGATGGCGTCGTCAACGACCTCGAGCTCGCACCGAACGGCGCCGGCGACGCCTGGACCGGCGCGATTCCGATCCAGCCCGACGGCACGGTCGTGACCTATTCGGTCGACATCACGCTCGACGACGGCACGCAACGCGCGCTGCCCGACAACCCCGCCGATCCGATGTATCAAGTGTTCATCGGTGACGCGACGCCGATCTGGTGCGAGTCATTCGATCACGCACCGGCGACGTGGACGACCTCCGGCACCGCGCCCGCGGAGTGGCAGTGGGCGCGCCCGAACGGGTTCGACGCGCAGTCCGGCGACCCGACGAAGGCGCACAGCGGCGACTACGTCTATGGAACGAACCTCGCAAACGACGGCTCGTACGGCGCCGGCGAGCTCACGGCGGTGACGACGCCGACGATCGACACGACGGCGTTCCAGATCATCCATCTCCAGTACTGGCGCTGGCTCACGGTCGACGACGCTCGGTTCGATCAAGCTTCGATCATCGCGAGCACGAATACGCTCTGGCACAACGCGACGAACACCTCGGGCACGCTGCCGCACGTCGATCACGAGTGGCGGTTCCAGGACATCGATCTCACGCCGCACCTCTACTACGGCTCGGTCGGGATCACGTGGCAGCTCGAGACCGACGGCACCGGCGAGCGCGGCGGCTGGAACCTCGACGACGTGTGCATCGTCGGCATGGCGAAGGTCCCCCTGTGCGGCGACGGCTTCGTCGATCCTGGGGAAGAATGCGACGACGGCAACACGTTCAGCGGCGACGGCTGCACCGACAAGTGTGTCGACGAGCTGTCCGCAAACGGCGGCGGCGGGTGTTGCTCGGCGAGCGGCGGCGCAGCAGGCTCCGGTCTCCTCGCGCTGATCAGTGCCGCAGTTCTTGCTCGAGGACGTGGCCGTCGCGATCGGTCTCGGCGCGCGAGCCGTAGTACTCGCGCGGGCCGCGGGGATCGTTCGGGATCGTGAGCTTCATGTCGAACGGCTCGGGGCCATCGACCGGGGTGATCTCGAACTGACTGCGGACCTTGTCGTGGGTCTGCAGTAGATCGAACTCGATCTGATCGCCATCGACGCTGAACTTGAACAGCTCGAACGTGCCCTTGAAGATCGTCCGGTCCTGATAGACGCCGCCGCCCATGGTCGGCACGAACCGATAGACGTGAAGCTTGTCGCGCTCCGTCTTGGGCATCACGTCGATCCAGTTGCGATCGATCAGCAGCTTCTTCTGCGTATCGCGATCGAACCCGCGCTCGGTCTCGTGATGCGAGCAGGCGCCCAACGCGAGGACGGACGCGAGCAGCACGGCGGCGTTCTTCATTCATCAAGCGTAGCAAAAACCTCGAGCGGTGGAGGGTCCCACGCCGGTCCGTCGGTAATCCCCGCATCGAACAGCGGGAACGACGGCCCCCACCCCGGATGCCAGAGGTCGCCGGCGACGAGCTCGCGCACGCCTGTCGGCAACGGGAGGTGCGCTTCGCAACCGCGTGCATCGAGCAGCTCGAGCTGCGGGCCTAACCGCTGCGCGATCTTCGCGACCGCGGCGCGCGACAGCATGCCGAGGTGAAGCTCTCGCAACGCCGGGAGCTCGAGCGCGATCAAGGCATCGATTGCATCGGCCTGACTCTGCGAGTACTCGGGGCCACCGAACCAGATGCCGTCGTACTCGAGTGCGCGCAACCTGGTGAACCGGGCTAGCGGCCGTGGATCCGGTAGCGTGCCATCGTTCAGGAACAAGCGTTCGACGTGCGCAGCGATCGGCGCCTCGGCGAGCGCGGCGAGCTTCGCGGCGTTCAAGCCCTGGACGTGGAGCTCGGTGACCGACGCTGGGATCTCCGCGAGCAGCTCTGGCGCGAGCTGCGTGCGACCGAGATCGAGAGCGCGCAGCCGCGGGGCCGAGCGCAATGCCGCGCACCATGCATCGACCCCGATCCGCCCGGAGAGTTGCAGTCGTACGACCCGAGCGAGAGTGCGTGATGCGACGAGCACGTGAACCGCGTGGGTCGTGAGCTCGTCCCAGCCGAAGCCGGTCAGGCGTGCGAATGCATCGCGCTGTACTGCTCGGGCGATCACCGACTCGGCGTGACTCTGCCATTCGTGCAGGTCGTCCTCGTCTTCACCACGCGCGTAGCGACCGACGGTTCCGAACGCGACTGCCGAGAGCTGCGCGTACAACGGGATGTCGAACAACCGCTCGAGCTGCGCGACCTGATCGCTGGCTTCGGGCCCGGACGATTCGGCACCCACGAAACCGCGGCGAGGCAAGGTGATCGCACGTAGGAGCGGCGCCACCTCGACGATGTGATCGTTGTGGTCGATCGCACTGGCTAGATCGAGCTCCGCGGCGACGACGAAGCCGCGACGAAACTCGACGAGCTTCGCGATGCCGGCGAGCTGCGCCCATGCAGCGCCGTGTGCGTGCACGAGCTCGCGAACGCGCGCACGCCTCGCGCTGGCATCCGCGAGTGACGCGCCACCTCGCGCGAGGTCGCACTGCAGCGCGACCAGCTCGCCGCGCTCGCCGCCGATCGCGTCGGCCCACACCAGACGCGGGCCGTCATCGTCGGGATGCGCGACGATCTCCGCGAACAATGCGTCGAGGCTCACGCGACGTAGCGTAGCAACTACTCGGAGCTAAGCCGCCAGGATGCGCAGAGCGCCGGCCGAACCGCGCGCGATCTGCTTCTTGCGCGCCGCCGCCGTGCCACCGACCGCGCACACGAGTAGCTCGCTGCCGTCGATCCGGACCTTCATCATCTGGACGTCCCACACCTGCTTGTCGCCGAGCAGCGTGCCGTCGAACGCGGAGATCCGAGGACCGACGAGCACCATCCGCGCGGCGACCTCGTCGCACGCGTATGCATCGCCGGAGGCAGCGAGCGGCAGGCCGTCGCGGTCGGCGACGACCATCGCTTCCATCCCACCTTCCTTGCAGCACTGGTCGAGCTGGTAGCGGAGAGCTTGGGTGGTGGTCTCGGCCCGGCGAATACGACGTTCCTTGCGCATTCCTAAATGGTCCGGCACCCGCCGCCCGAGGGCAAAATAACGGCGATACTGCCCGCGCCATGCGCCGCCTCTTGCTGTGTTTGTTTGCCTGCGCGTGCGTTCACCCGAAGGCCCCGACGACGATGACCTGGCCCCAGATCGATACCGAGCTCCTCGCCACCTCTGCGGAAACCTACAACTTTCGGCTGGGCCTGCCGGTGCCGCTCGCCGTCACCGCCGACGGGGCGGTCCTGTTCCGCCGCACCGCACCTCGCGATTTCGCAGCGGACCTGTTCGAGATGGACGCGAAGACCGGCGCGGTCAAGACGCTCGCGACGGCCGCCGAGCTCCTCGGCAGCGAGGCGGAGCAGCTGAGCGATGCCGAAAAAGCCAGGCGCGAACGGACGCGTACGGCGACCCGCGGCGTCGTCAACATCGACGTCTCCTCCGACGGGAAGCTGGTGCTCGTCCCGATCGGCGGTCACTTCGTCCTGATCGATCGCGCGAGCGACAAGCGCCACACCATCGACCCCCAGGGCGGAGCGATCGATCCGCAGCTCTCGCCCGATGGAACGCAGATCGCGTTCGTGCGCGATGGAGATCTGTGGGCGGTGCCCGCGGCAGGTGGTGCGGCCAAGCGGCTGACCAAGCACCCGGAGGGCTTCGAGTACGGCACGGCAGAGTTCGTCGCCCAGGAAGAGCTCGGGCGAAGCCGCGGGTTCTGGTGGTCGCCGGATAGCAAGCAGCTGCTGTTCCAGCGCACCGATGCGCGCCCCGTCGAGACCGTGTACGTCGCCGACGCGCGCCATCCCGAGAAGCCGCCCGTGCCGTTCAAGTATCCGCGTGCAGGCACGCCTAACGCGATCGTCGACCTCGGTCTGGTCAACGCGAGCGGCGGCGAGCCGCAATGGATCACGTGGGAGCTCGCAAAATATCCGTACCTCGGCCGGGTGAGCTGGCCCGCGATTGCAAAAGCGCCGCTCACGATCGTCGTGTTGTCGCGCGAGCAGACCGACCTCGCGGTGATCGCACCGCTCGCGAAGCAGACGCTGCTCACCGAGCACGACGACGCGTGGATCAACCTGAACGGAGAGCTCGGCGCGCGCGAACGCGGCGTCGGCGGCAGCCTCGGCGCGCCGATCTGGCTGCCCGATGGATCGAAGTTCCTGTGGGCGACCGAGGCACGCGGCGCGTGGACGCTCGAGCTCCGCAACCCCGATGGCTCGCTCGACAAGGTCCTGACGACGCCCGAATTCGGACTCGGCGACGTGCTCGGTGTGCAAGACGGCGCCGTGCTCGTCGAGGCGTCGGCGGAGGCGACGCGGAGTGACGTCTGGCTCGTTCCGCTCGACGGTGGCGGAGCTTCGCGGCTGACCGATGGTGCCGGGGTCGCACATGGCGGCGTCGACCATGGCGTGATCGTGATCGCGCAGAGTCACGGCTCGGGCGGCCGGACGGTCACCGCGAATGGCCACGAGCTGCCGTCGGTGGCGGAGGTTCCGAAGCTCGTGCCGACGACGAAGCTCGAGGTCGTGCAGGTCGGTGGGCGCGATCATCACGTCGCGATCACGCGGCCGCGCACGTTCGATCCGAAGCGCAAATATCCCGTGCTGCTCAGCGTGTACGGTGGGCCGCACCTCCAGACGGTCCTCGATGCGCGCGACTCGTACGTGATGGATCAGTGGTACGCCGACGCAGGCTTTATCGTCGTGCGCAGCGACAACCGCGGAACACCAGGTCGCGGCCGTGCGTGGGAGCGCGCGGTGTCCGGAGATCTCCTCACCGCACCGCTCGCCGATCAAGTTGGCGCGCTGCAGGCGGTCGGTGCGCGCTATCCCGAGCTCGATCTACGCCGCGTCGGCATCTTCGGCTGGTCGTTCGGCGGATATCTCTCCGCGCTCGCGTTGTTGCTCCGCCCCGACGTGTTCGCGTGCGCGGTCGCGGGCGCGCCGGTCACCGATTGGTCGCTCTACGACACGGCATATACGGAGCGCTACATGCGCACGCCTGACACGAATCCGCAGGGTTATGCGGCGACGAGCGCGCTCACGCATGCCGCGAAGCTGCGCCGCCCACTGTTGATCATCCATGGCATCACCGACGACAACGTTCACCTCGCGAACACGCTCGGGCTCGTCGAAGAGCTCTATGTCGCGGGCAAGACCGCGAAGGTCGTATTGCTCTCGGGCACGCACATGGTCCCGGATCCGAAGCTCGCGATCGCGCGCCAGCAGGTTCAGATCGACTTCTTCCGCGAGCACCTCGGCGAGTGATCCTCCACCGCGATCCGCGCTGCGTCGTCGTCGACAAACCGAGCGGGATCGCGACGCACCGCGGCTGGGATGACTCCGACGACGCGCTGCTGCAGGTCGTGCGCGATACGGTGAACGCGTACGTCTATCCGATCCATCGCCTCGATCGCGGCGCATCCGGCATCGTGCTGTTCGCGCTCGACAAGGAAGCCGCCCGCGCGTTCTCCGACGCCTGGACCGAAGCCGACAAGCGCTACCTCGCGATCACCCGCGGCCATCCGGCGGAGCACGTCGTCCTCGATCACGCGATCCCGAAGGCGCCGGGCGAAGCGCGCGTGCCGGCCGTCACCGAGATCTGGCGGCTCGAAACATTTGGCCGGTACGCGCTCGTCGAGGCGCGGCCGCGCACGGGCCGGCTTCACCAGATCCGTCGCCACTTGAAGCACCTGTCGTGTCCGCTGATCGGGGACGTCCGCTACGGCAAGGGCGAGCACAACCGGCTGTGGCGCGAGAAGTTTGGCCTCCATCGGCTCGCGCTCCACGCGACGTCGTTGCGGGTCCCGCATCCAGACGGCGGCGAGCTCGCGGTGACGTGTCCACTGGCGCCGGAGCTGGTCGCGGCGATCACGGCCGCGAAAGCGACCTTCGGAATCCCGTAGTGGTCAGGCGACGAGCGCGTCGTCAAAATCACGGACACTTGCGTCGAGGACCGCATAGATGATCGCGGCGATCACCGTGGCGATACCGTCTTCCTCGTGCGGCATGAGCACGACGGGCATCTCCGCGATCTGGTCGCGGATGGAGCGGACCATCGCGCGGTCGCAGCGTCCCGAGCGTACCGCGGCCATCCCGGTGGCGAGGGACTGGTGGTCCAACCGGAGGTCGCCGAGTGGCGTCCTGCCACCGAGCACCCTGCACGCGAGGTCCAGCCCCGCGGCGAACGCATCGGCGACGCGCGCATCGTCCGGGCTGCCGAGCTCTTGCTCGAGCAGGCGGATCACCGCGGGTTGGCGGATCGCGAGCCAGCTGACATCTTGCTCGGCCGAGCCATCGGCCTGGTCGTTAGGCGAGGTAAAGGCGAGGAACATGGTGCCTAGACCCTATGGAGCCCGGATCCCGGGGGCCAGTTTTCATCGTATGGTCCGAGCATGATCAGGGTCGCGTATCTCGTCGATGGGCTGCGGTCTCCGTTCGGCCGTTACGGCGGCGGGCTCGCGAACGTGCGTGCCGATGACCTCGCAGCCGCGGTGATCAAGGCCCTGGTTGCACGCACGGGCATTCCCGCCGATCGGATCGATGACGTGATCCTCGGCTGCGCGAACCAGGCGGGCGAAGACAACCGTAATGTCGCGCGGATGGCGGGCCTGCTCGCCGGCCTGCCGGTGACGGTCCCGGGCGTCACGGTCAACCGGCTGTGCGGCTCCGGCATGAACGCGGTCGTCGATGGCGCGCGTTCGATCATGACCGGCGAGGCCGACCTCGTGATCGCAGGCGGCGTGGAGCAGATGACACGCGCGCCGCTCGTGATGGCCAAGCCGAGCGAAGCGTTCCAGCGCGGCAACCAGACCATCTACGACACGACGCTCGGCTGGCGGTTCGCGAATCCCAAGATGACCGAAGCGCACGGCACGCTCGCGATGGGCGAGACCGCCGAGAAGGTTGCGGAGCGCTGCAACGTGTCGCGCGAGGCGCAGGACAAGTTCGCGCTCGCGTCGCAGCAGCGCGCCGGCAAGGCGCTCGCGTCGGGCCGGATGGCACTCGAGACCACGCCGATCACGACGGGGACCGACAAGAAGACGGGCGCGGCGATCACCGTTTCCGTCGACGAGCACCTGCGTCCGGAGACCACGATCGAGCAGCTCGCGAAGCTCAAGCCAGCCTTCAAGAAGGACGGCGGAACGGTCACGGCTGGCAATGCATCGGGCTTGAACGACGGCGCGGCCGCGCTCCTGATCGCGAGCGAGCAAGCGGTCAAAGAATTCGGGCTGACGCCGAAGGCGCGCTACGTCGCGGGCGGATCGGCCGGCGTCGAGCCGAGCTACATGGGTCTCGGACCCATCCCGGCGAGCAAGAAGGTGCTCGCGCGCGCGAACCTGACGGCGTCGAAGATCGACCTCGCCGAGCTCAACGAGGCGTTCGCGGCGCAAGCGATCCCGTGCATCGACCAGATCGGGCTCGACCCCGAGAAGGTCAATGTCAACGGAGGCGCGATCGCGTGGGGACACCCACTTGGCGCGTCGGGAGCGCGACTGGTGCTGACTCTCATGATCGAGTTGCAGCAGCGACAGGCGCGTTTCGGGTTAGCCTCGATGTGTATCGGGGTCGGCCAGGGCATCGCAACGGTCATGGAACGCATCTGAACAAGGGGGCCGGGTCTACGGGATGAGTGTTCAGGATCAAGTTGCCAAGTCTCTGAAGCTTGTCGGCAGGGTGCTCGGCGACAAGTTCAAGCTGACCGCGTGCATCGGCATCGGCGGCAGTGGAGCCGTGTACAAGGCCGACCAGATCGCGCTCGGTCGCACGGTCGCGGTCAAGATCTTGAACGAAGAGCTGTCCGCGGACACCCGCATGATCTCGCGGTTCCGCGGCGAGGCGATGTCGGCGTCGCGGCTCAACCATCCGAACTGCGTCTCGATCATCGACTACGGCCAGGCCCCCGACGGCCTGCTCTATCTCGCGATGGAGTACGTCAAAGGCCCGACGTTGACCCAGCTGCTCGTCAACGAGAACCCGCTCGACGTCGACCGCGTGCTCGACATCATCTCGCAGACGCTGCACGGCATCGAGGAAGCACACCTCGCCGGCGTGATCCACGCCGACCTCAAGGCCGACAACATCATTCTCGATCAACGCCGCGCCGGGACCGACACTGTCAAGATCGTCGACTTCGGCATCGCGCGCCTCGTCACCGGCGTGAAAGACGTCAACGAGGATCGCTCGATCTCGGGGACGCCGGAGTACATGGCGCCCGAGGTGATCAGCGGCGCGCCACCGTCGTTCGCGTCGGATATCTACGCGGTCGGCATCATCCTGTACGAGCTGCTCGCCGAGCGCACTCCATTCTTCGCGGGCTCGACGACCGAGATCCTGACGAACCACCTGAAGGCGCAGCCGCAATCGCTGATGCTACGGCGCGACAACGTCCCGCCGACCGTCGACGTCGTGATGACGAAGGCGCTCGCGAAGCATCCGACCGATCGCTACACGACTGCCGCGGAGATGCGCGAAGCGGTCATGCAGATCCGCGCGAGGATGCGCAACATCCCGACGACCGACAAGTGCGTGTCGTGCAGCGCGTCCTGCGAGCCGCGGTGGAAGTATTGCCCGGAGTGCGGCACACCGCGCGTGCGCGTGTCGAAGACGTTCGAGATTCCGACGCTGGCGGTGCAAGCCGCGCGCGTCTTGCCGCTGCCGTTTGCCGGCCGCACGAACGAGCTCGCCGCACTCATCGCACACATGAAGAAGCGGGGCGGTCAGGCGAACGGCCTGCTCGTGATCGGTAACGAGGGCGCCGGCCGGTCGACGCTGCTGCGCAAGGCATACGAGCAGATCCGGACGGAGACGCGCGTCGTCTATCAGATCGTTCCGGATCCGAGCGGCCTCGCGGCGCCGTACTACCCGATCCGCTCGCTGCTCGCGGCGGTGCTCCAGCTCGGCCCGGTGTCGACCGAGGCCGACCTGCGAAGCGCCGTCCTCGCGATCGGTCTCAACGAGCGCGACGTGCCCGGCATCGCGCAGCTATTCGGCCATCCGACGTCGCTGCTCGAGCTCGAGCCGCCGGTTCGCCGCCGCGAGATGGTGTGGTCGGCGCTGCGCGCGCTCGAGCGGGCCGCGCTCAGCGATTCGGCGACGATCGTGTGCGAGGACATCGACCGGTTCGATCATCCGAGCCTCGAGATCCTGCGCCGCGCGACCGAGTCGAGCGAGCTGGCACTGCCGCCGATCGTGATGACCGCGACGACGTCGTTCGGCGAGCAGTGGCCGGCTGCGATCGAGCGCCTCGAGATCGGCGCGCTCGATTCCGCAGACCTCGACCAGATCGTCAAGGGCATCTCGACGCAGGGCATGCGCGGGTTGCCGACGGTGCAGCAGCTCTTCGAGACCACGCGTGCGTATCCGGGCCACGTCGATCACCTCGTGCGCTACCTGCTCGAGGGCGGCAAGGCCGAGGATACGAGGGTCTCGCTCCCCGACTTGATCGCGGCGCGCCTGTCGATGCTCACGCGCGCGACGCGCGACGTGCTGCAAGCGGCGGCGGTGCTCGGCATCGAGCCGCAGCTCGACGTCCTGCGCGCGATGCTCGCGAGCGACACGCTCGATCCGGGGCTCGCCGATGCGGAGTACCACGGCCTGCTCGGCCGCGATCCGGGGGGCCGCCTCGAGTTCGTCAGCCGGCTCGTCCGCGAGATCGTCTACGACGCGACGCCGGCCGATGTGCGCCGGTCGCTGCACTCGCAGGCTGCCACTGCGACCGGCAAGGTCTCGCACGATGCGGGCCTTCTCGGCCATCACCACGACCTCGCCGGGCATCCACGCGAGGCGATCGATCTGCTGCGCCGCGCCGGCGATTACGCGGCGACCCAGCTCGACGATGCGGGCGCGGGTCAGTTCTACTATCGCGCGCTCGTGTCCGTGCGTGTCGCCGTGCAATCCGGCGAGATCGAGGACGGCGCCGAGAAGCAGTTCGTGTCGCTATCGGTCAAGCTCGCAGACGTCCTGCGCACGCGCGGCGATACCGCGCTCGCTCGCGGCATCCTCGCGGAGGCGCGCGACTGGTCGAGCGCGCCACAGCTCGTCGCGATGATCGATCGTGCGGCCGCGGCGCTCGCGTTGTCGGAGGGCGATCTCGATGGCTCGGTCACGGCACTACGCCGTGGCGTCGGCCGCGCGATCGCATCGGGCGACATGAACATGGTGTGCGAGCTCTATCTCGATCTCGCGAACGCGTTGATGCGCGCCGGCGACTCGGAAGGCGCGAATCGCGAGCTCGTCGAGTGCATCGATCTCGCGACGCTCGGTGAAGGCTTCACGACGCTCGACGGTCCCGAGACGTTCTGGAAGTTGCTCCGCGCGCAGGCGCAGATCGTCGACACGAACGGCGATTCGTATCGCGCGCTGCGCCTCGCCGAAGCAGCTCTATTCCATGCGCAGCGCGTGCGGTCGCGGCTCGGTGCCGCTCGGGTCCAGCAACTCCTCGCGACGCTGTGCGAAAAAGTCGGACTCGGCAATAAAGCCGAACGCTATCGGCTGGCCGCGATCACGGAGATCCGGAGTCTCGGCGACCGCCGTGCAACCGCTGAGCTGTTGCTTACAGATCTGCCGTTGCCGGGTGCAGTCGTGCTGCCCAATCGCATCCAAGATGCGATGACGCTCACGAAAGAGATTGGTTGGACCGAGGGTCACGAGCGCGCGAAGCGGAAGTCGAATCCGCCGACCAACGTCAAAAGTTGACGTAATTTGGGTTACCCTCTTTTTCGTGGGAAGTATCCTCCTCGTCGAGTCGGATCCAGACACGCTCGATCGGCTCGGGGTCTCCTTGCGCGATGCAGGTCACGAGGTGCTGCTCGCGGTCAGTAGCCGCGATGCCTTCCTGCGGGCCAGTGAAGGCGGGATCGACGTGATCGTCGTCGACGCGTACGACCCTCGGGTCGGTATCGTCGAGCTCGCGCGCAACCTCAACTCGTTACCCGATTCGCCCCCGTTGATCCTGGTCTCGAGCTCACCCGACGCGCCCGAGATCTCGGCGCGGATCGGCGCGGCGGCCTTCCTCGCGAAGCCCTGTGATCCCGAGGATCTGATCGCCGCGGTCGCGCGTTCGACCGGTGATGTCCGCCCCGTGCGGATCTTTGATGACTTTGCAGACGACGAGCCGACCGGACCTGCGCGAAACTTCGGGTAGGTGGTGACCGGGCGAGAACCCGGTTCGAGCTTGTCGATATGAATGACGAAGCGCCGCGAGCGCTGCGGCTCGAGCTGTCTATACGCACGCTGATCTTGATCTTGTTGATGATCGCGGGGATCTGGCTCGCGATCCAGCTGTGGACCGTGTTCGTCGTGTTGCTCGTCGCGCTCGTGCTGGTCGGCACGTTCGCACCGCTTGTCGGTTGGTTCGAGCACCGCGGCCTCGGGCGAGGCCGTGCACTCGCGCTGATCTTCTTCGCGACCGCGATGGCGATCGCCGCGATCTTGCTCGTCACGATTCCGCCACTCGTCGCGCAGCTCCAGCACATCCTCGAGAACCTCCCGCAGGAACGCGCGAAGCTGATCCGGTTCCTCGGCCAGTATCAGCTCGGCGCGCCGTTCGTGAAGACGGTCCGCGCGATCCCGCTGGACTCGATCGTCGTGAAGGCGGGCGATACGTTGCTCGCCTACTCCGGGCAGATCCTGACCGCGCTCGGCTACGCGGTGACCACGATCTTCCTCGCGCTGTACTTGCTCGCCGAACCGAACCGCGCGCAGGGCTTGATCTACGCGCTCGTGCCGCGCCATCACCACGTCAAGCTCGCGCAGATCCTCCGCGGGCTGAAGCAGATCGTCGGCGGCTATATGCGCGGTCAGCTGATCACTTCGATCGCGATCACGATCTTCACGTTCGGCCTGCTCAGCGCGTTCAAGGTCGAGGACGCACTCGCGCTCGCGATGTTCGCCGGGCTCACCGACGTGATCCCGTTCATCGGCGGCTACGTCGCGAGCGCGCCCGCGATCATCTCGGTCGCCGGCAAGGGCACACCGACGATGCTCGTCGTCGCGGCGGCGATGGTGCTCTATCAGGAGTTCGAGTCGCGCATCCTGGTCCCGCGCGTCTACGGCCGCACGTTGCGCCTCTCGCCGGCACTCGTGCTCGTCGCCCTCCTGATCGGCGGCACGCTGCTCGGCATGCTCGGCGCTCTCCTCGCGCTACCCGTCGCCGCTGGCGTCCAGATGATCGTGCGCGAGCTCCGCGTCGAATTGCCCGGCGAAGGCCCCGCCGCCGGAGCGATGCGTGCGCGAGACGAGCGCGTGGGCGAGATCTACGAGCAGCTCGCCGAGAACGCGCCCGTCGAGCAAGCCGTCGCGATCGCGGGAAAATTGGCCGACACGATCGCGGCTCACGAGCAAGCAGGCACGCGCGTGTCGGCGGAGCTCGCCGTGCTCGAGCAGCAAGAGCTCGACAAGAAGCGCTGATCTCGATTGCGCGCGGTGGCCATTCACGGCTCAGCGAGCTCCAACGTCTCTAGATCAGCGCGGCGTTCGCGCGAACGTCACACGACGAACATGCGCACGCCGAGCGCGTACATCGAGATCCGGGCTTTGCCTTCGGTCACGCGGATCACTTCGCCCGTGATCGCATCGCGCAGCAACGGCGCGTCGGCGAGAAGCGTCGCGGTCACGGCACGGTCCGCATCGCTGATCACGAACACGGCACGGACGGTCCCCGCTGCATCGGCGAACCAGGTCGTGCGGACGTCATCGGGGCGCTCGATCTGCCAGCTGTCGCCGTGCTCGCCCGCGAGCGCCGCGAGGTCCTCGGCGAGGCCGGGTAAGTCTTCGAGAGACTCGGCGTTCAACATGCCGATGCGTTTCGGCAGCTCACCGGGGAGCGGCTGATCGAACGCGTCGCGTTGCGGCGGTTTCGGCCCGATCACGCACACGACGCGTCGGGCCTCGGCGAGCGAGCGCAGCGACGCCAACGTGCGCGGATCGATCCGATCGAGCGTCGGGATGATCACCGCGCGGAAGGCAGCGAGCTCTTCGGCGGAGGCGGATTCGTCGACGAGCGCGTACGGGACCTGCGCGAGCTCGAGCGCGCGGCATACCGCGGTCTGCCAGCGCCGCGAGGCGATCGCGGCAGCGTCGCGGCCGAGCTCGGTGGCGCCGCCGGGGCCGAAGCCGAGCACGTCGGCGAGCACCGGGGTCATCGGATCGATCACGCAGCTCGCGAGGCCGTGACGCTCGTCGGCGCGCGTGTGGATCACGGCGATCGGCGTGGCCCGGCGCAGCGTCGGCCACGCGATCGCTTTCAACGACGCGAGCAGCGGAGCGATCCAAGCGGCGTGGGGCTCGGCCTTGCCGTGCTCGGAGATCGCCGCGCCGTAGTAGCGGTCGCGCTCGACCGCCATGAACAGGTTGAAGCCGCGCAGGCCTTGCGACAGCAGCGTCAGCAGGTGATCGCGCTCGCGCAGCGGATCCTCGACGGAGTCGAGCGGTGGGAACCACGGGAAGAAGCCGACTCCGACCTCGAACCCGATCGGGATCGGCTTCGCATCGCCCGCGCATGCGGCCGCGCGCCGCCGCAACGCCGGGAACTGCGAGCGCGGCGTGTACGCGTCGATCCCGACGGGGCCGCCGAGGCCTTCCTGGATCCGGCGCAGGTTGTAGAGGCCGTGATGGCCGGGCGGCAGGTTGTGAAACCGCGCGACGGTGCCGAGGCCGACGTCGTCGAGCATCGTCGCGAACGCAGCGAGCGCGCGCGCGATGTACGTGTCCTTGAAGTCGACCCACTGCGCACATACGGCTGCGTGGGGCGCGGTCCACGCACGCGGTGCCGCGACGCCGGGATGCAGCTCGTCCCACCAGACGAGCGCGTCGGGGTGATAGTCGAGGTCGTACGCGCCGGTTCGAAAGAACATCTGGGCTTCGTTGTCGACGCCGAGCGCGGCGACCGGATCGCCGAGGTAAGGCGCGACGACGCGCGCGACTTGTTCGTACCAGCCGCGCACGAGCTCGTGAAACGCGCGGCTCGCGTACGACGGGATCGGGAACGCACGCGGCGGCACGGGCAGCCACGCCGGCGTGCCGCGCGACGTCCGGGCTCGAACCTCGGGCGCGGCGAGCACCCAGTCGGGGATGCCGAAGCTGGTCAGCTCTGCATTGATGTGCGGGCCCGGGCGGACGATGACTTGAAGTCCCGCCGCGCGCGCGGTCTCGAGGAATCGCGGCAGATCGCGCTCCTCGCTCCACACGTCTTCGTCGCGTTCGGGTACGTGGACGCGCCACGGCACGTAGGTCTCGACGAGCGTGAACCCGATCGCGTGCATCGTCTTCAAGCACGCGGCCCACCGGGCCGGCGGCACGCGCCAGTAGTGCATCGCACCGGCGTAGAACGGCACGCGCCGTTCACCGGCATCGCCGATGACTAGCCCTTCGGCGTCGAACCTGGTGTGCATGACCTCAAACGTGGTTCCAGCGCCCGGCCTCGAACACGAACCGACTCGGGCCGATCGCCCACGACGGGCTGTACGTGAGCGGCGTCGCTTCGCCTTGCGCCTCGGTGTAGTCGCGATCCCAGGGCAGGAGCAGCACCGGGCCCGTCGCGCCGGCGGAGAGGCGCGGCATGATCGGATGCGGCTCCTCGGAGCGCTTCTTCGCCGCCGCCATCACGTCGAGGATCGTGTGATAGTGCGCGAGCTCCCAGAACGTCCGGATCTGCGGCGGCGGCAACGCGAGCTCGCCCGCGCGGGCCAACGCATCGGCCGGCGTCACCCATGCTTGATCGACCGTCTCGGTCGCATCGAACTTCGGCTTCTGACCCGCCGGCAACTCGCCAACGAAGAATCGCGCCGAGAATCGCCTCGCGAGCCGCGGCGCCTCGGCCGGACCCGCGGGATTGAAGCCCGCAGCCGGCTCGGTCGACGGCGTGATCCAGTGCGACCAGGGGATCAAACCGTCCGTCGCCCACGCGAGCCCGGCACGCTCGAGCACGCCGCTCGCTTCGGCGCCGCCGAGCACCTTCGCGCGCAGCTGCTCCTGACTCAGGATCCCGAGCGTCTCGTTCTGCGCACCGGCATCGCGCGCGAGCAACACGCCGGCTTCCTCGAACAGCTCCCGGGCGGCCGCCGTGCGCGCGTCTTCACCCTCTTCGGTCGCGCCGCCGGGAAACACGAACGCCGAGGCCATGAACGAGGCCTTCTTGTGCCGGCGCAGCAGGAACACCTCGAAGTCGTTCGGCACCGCACGAAGCAGGATGACCGATGCAGCCTCGCGGATCGCGCTCACCCAAGATCTCTACCATCTTTAGCCGCATCGAACTTCGCCGCGCACCGGCACGTCACGCAGGCCTAACCGCTCCTCGATCTGGCGCTCGATGAAACGCGCGACGCGGCCGTCCGGAGTCTCGACGAGCAACCGATCACCGCGACCGTGGCGACGCGCGAACACGCCATACCACGTGAGAAACCGCCACGCGGGCGGCTGGCGCTCGACGACGAACAACGCCTCGATGCCCGACATCTCGAACATCCCGCCGTGACTCGTGACCTCGACGCTCGCATCGTCGACCTCGATCCGGACCTCGCACGGCAACATGCCGCGCGGCGCGATCGAGATCATGATCCGGAGCCTGGGCCTGCCGGTCACGATGCCGCGGTATGGCGTCGACCAACGTCGATCGTCGAGCGACTCGATTCGTACCCCACCGAGGTTGGGCACCGGCGACATCCGCCTCTAGTGTAGCGCCGAGATCGCTACGGCACGACGACGAACTCGCGCTTCATCAGGCTGATGATGTTCTGCGCTGCGTCGAGGTCAGTACCCGGAAAGTTATCGAGAACTTTCTGAAGTTGGCCGTGGTCGAGGACGAGCTGGAACGTATCGAGCTCCGACGGGGTCAGCTCGCGCAACTTGCCGGCCAACGGCGTCGGCACCGCGAGCGGCGAGCCCAGCGGCGGCAGCTGCTTCTTTAGATTTTGGAACTCGTCGAGCTGGCGGACGCCTTCCATGAGCAGACCTTCGGTCGACTCCTGGATCTCCTCCATCACCTGCATCTCGCCACCCGGCTCGAGCTCGAACGTGCCGGTCGCCCACGTCAGCATCCGGTAGATCGCCTTCTGCGGGCTGACCGAGAAGTCGTCGTTGATCGTCGCGAAGTAGATCTGGCCCTTGCGCAGGTAGATCTTGCCGAGCGAGACACCGTTGTTGATCGTGAGCACGCCCGACTTGCGGCTCGTCGACAGCAGCTGGAGCAGGTCGGGGAGCGGAATCTCCTCGATCACGCCGGACATCGGCCGGCCTTGTGTGGCCTGGCGCTGCTGGGCCCCCGCCTCTAGCTTGCGGCGGGCCTCGGCCTCGCTCTGTTGCGCGATCGCACCCTCGACGGCGACGACCTTGATGATCGACGTACCGACCAGGATCCGGTCCCCCTCGTGCAACAGAGCGCGGCCAGCGATTTTCTCACCATTGACGAACGTGCCGTTCGTCGACCCCATGTCCTGGATGAACACCTCGGCGTCGGTCGAGCTGATCTTCGCGTGGCGACGCGACACCATGTCCTCGACCAGCACCATGTC
>JBDUAS010000392.1:0-5643 GCA_040004535.1 Deltaproteobacteria bacterium | reverse complement strand
GTCTTTTCTTGCCGCCCAAGAAAACGGCTTCTACACAACTATAGGGACACGACCTGCCGGCACGCGCCGCTGCCACCGCGTCGGTTGGTGCGTGGAGCTCCATCGCGCCGCGTGCGAGCGCGAGCCACGCCTGTGCGCTCGCGACCTCGAGATGTGGCGCGGGCGTCGTTGCCGACGGCACCACCGCGATGACGATCGTCGCCTTCGCAGAGCGCGTCCCTTGCGTCCGCGTGACTTCGAGCAGCCACTCGTTCGCCGCGCGAGGCGTTACCACAGGGGCGGGCTGATCGGCGCGAGGTGCAGTGGGCATCGTGTTGTTCGTGCTCGGAGCCCGTTTGGCGTGGCCGCAAGCGGCCAAGAGTGCAGCGAGCAGTAGCAGTCGGGTCATTTCACGTGTTCGAGCGTGCCACCATGGCCGCGGTAGTACGCGAGGTCGAAATGCGCGCACGTCGTCCGCACGGCCTGCTCGACACGCTCCTGATACTTGCCGTCCGCGAGCCAGCCTTACCGTCGTGTTCGCGTACAAGGTTGCCGCCGTGCTCCTGCGCACCCGGCGTGCCGCCCTTCGACGCATCCCACTCCTGTTGCAAGCCCTTCTGCGCGGCCGCCGGAAGCACGAATCTCGGACGGCGCGTTGCCGGTCGTGATCTTTCCGTCCGTCAGGCGATCGAGCTCGGCATTGCCATTCGGCTTCTTCGTCTCCGCATCCGCAACGGCGCCGGGCTGCTTGTCGTAGAGCGGTGACCCCGTAGGCTTGATCGGATGCCGACGGACCCGCGGCCTGCGGGATCATGCCGGCGCCGAAAGACGCGTGGTGGTCATCCAACGCAGTCGCCGTGAAGGCTGGCTGCTCCTCCTCGGTCGTCGCCGTCCGCGCCTCCAGCATTGGCCCCGATCCTAGCATCGGGGGTGCAGCGTCCGCAGATCGTTCGCGACCTGCTCGGGGCTCGCGTACGGTGTCGCGTTGTCCTCGGGATAGCCCTCACTGTTGGTCTCGTACGAGACCAGGTGCGTGAACGCCGGCGCGACCACCGCGCCCGCCTCCGCAGCTGTTTGGCCTCCTCGTCGGTGGAGACCCATCAGCCCTTGCAGCCTCCCTTTACTTTGATCGTGCGATGCCAGTCGACCACGAGCAGGGCTTCCTCGATGCCATCCTCGTCCAGCTGCGCGCGCTAAAGGCTTCACATTCCAATCGCAAACGTCACGTCGATTCCGGCGTCCTAAGCTTGGACAGATTGCAGCGACTTGATGATTGCGTTGTCACGGCGCTTGACTTAGTTAGGACTCCTAACTAGAGTTGGAATGTGCAGCGCGTCCACCTACCGTTCTTCGATCAGAACTCCGAAGCCCTCGATCGTCGCATCGCCAAGGGCCTTCACAAGATCGGGCTCGCGCTCAAGCACCAGACCTGGCTGCAAGCGAGCGAAGAAGGCCTATCGCCGACCCAGGGCCAGATCCTCGCCGCGCTCGCGACCGATGGCCCGCTGACCGGTAGCGAGCTTGCCAAGCGACTCGGCATCACCCTGCCCACGATCAGCGACTCGGTCCGCGTGCTGGTCGAGAAGAGCTTTGCGATCAAGAAGCCCGACGAGCGCCATCCACGTGCCAGCTTGATCGAGCTCACGGCGTCGGGCCAGCGGATCGCCGCCAAGACCAAAACGTGGCCGGAATTCCTCGCGACCGCGGTGTCGGCGCTCACGCCGACCGAGCTCGAGGCGTTCAACACCGGCCTGATCAAGATGATCACCGTGCTGCAAGAGGCCGGGCAAATTCCGACCAACCGGATGTGCGTGAATTGCACGTCGTTCCGGCCGCGCGTTCACGAAGGCCCGATGCCTCACCACTGTACGTTTGTCGACGCGCCGATGGCTGATCGTCATCTCCGTATCGACTGTGCCGAACACACCGAATCCACCAAGGCTGAACGCGCGCTGACCTGGCGCACGTTCGCAGCCGCGACGTAGCCGCGGCACTGCCACACCTCATTCGAACGCCAACAGCCGCGCAGTTTCGCGCGGCGACGGGCACGTGCGTGCCCGCATCCACCTCATCGCCGGAGACCTCATGTCGATTCCAGGATATGCACTCGGATCTGCCACCCTCCCAGCTTCGCCGGTCTCGCTCGCCGAGTTCGAGCTGATGAAGAACAGCGCGTTATTCGGCGATGACGACATCGCGGCGCTGCGCCAGTCGCTCGAGGTGCTCGAGGATCAGACCGAGGCGATTCTCGATGTCTGGTACGGCTTCGTCGGCGCGAATCCTCACTTGCTCAAATCGTTCACCAACCCCGCCGATGGCAAACCGCTCGGCGACTACCTCGGCGGCGTGCGTCGGCGATTCGGTCAATGGATTCTCGACACCGCCCGCGCCCAGTACGACGCGACGTGGTTGGCGTATCAACACGAGATCGGCCATCGCCATTACCGCACGCGCAAGAACAAGACCGACAACGCACCGTCGACCGAGCTGGTGCCGTTTCGCGATCTGTTCCTACTGATCTATCCGGTGACCGCGACGCTCAAGCCGTTCCTCGCCAAGCACGGCCACAGCGCCGAGGATGTCGACAAGATGCACGCGGCGTGGGTCAAGTCGTGCCTGCTCCAGATGACGCTGTGGGCCTACCCGTACGTCGGAGAAGGCGCATTCTGATGCGGTCCGACGAACCGGAATGGCAGTCAGGGGCGACGCCAACACTACTCCCGGATGATCCGCTGTAGCAGCTGCCCGAGCTTCCCGACGCTGAGAGGGCGATGGCACCGGTGGCCAACGCTGCGGTGCCTGCGATCTCTGCGGCGTGGCTGAAAGTGCAGCCGGTCGTGACGACGAGGGCCAACGCCAGGTAGTGACGCATGGTGCGGCGCATTTGCGGACGACGGGCCAATCGCGCCACGCGCAGATCGCGGCTAGCGCGTCCCTTGCCGTCGCGGAGTTGACGTTTCGCCAGCTCCACCGATGAAGACTTGGCAGCCGTGTTCGCAAGCGATTCCGCCAGCCGCATCGCGCGATGCCATCGCGTGGTTGGATCCACGGCGCCATCGCGGCGAGCACGGGGCGGATCGAAGATCAGATCCGGTGGCCGATTTGGTTCGGCATTACGTGATCAACCCGCGCGAGCGGTCGCGAAAAATTCAGGCCAGCGCGCCGACAACCACGAAGCCCAAGACGTCGCCCGAGGTCGGTGCGTGTCCGAGGACGCACCGAGGGTCGTCAGCCTCTGCCCGGCGTTCGGGATGTCACCGGAGGAGATCGTCGAGATCTGGGACCCGTCGCAAGGAATCGTCTATGGTCGCCCCATGGCAAAGAAAGAATCCGGCGTCTACCGCGTCACCGAAATCATCGGCACCAGCACGAAGTCGTGGGAGGATGCCGCGCGCAACGCCGTCGAGACGGCCGCGAAATCGTTGCGCGACCTGCGGATCGCTGAAGTGTCGAAGCTCGACATGAAGGTCGAGAACGGCAAGGTCGTCGCCTACCGCGCCCGCGTGTCGCTATCGTTCAAGTATGACGCGTAGCCACGTGCGTGAGGTTTGAAGTAGGCGTTGCCGCGGCGCTCGCTTCCAAGCCGACGTAGCCAGCATCGACATTGCCGCCGCGTCGTGCGGAATAGCTCCTCGTCAGCTCGAGCGATGGTGCCGGTCACATCTGGGAATCGGCCCGAACCGCTTGGTAATGCTGCATCGACTACAAGCCAGCCTCGCGGCGGTGCAGCTCGGTCAAGGCGATGGGACCGAGGGCTTCGCCTACCACGCCCACCAGATCCGCACTCGGGGGCAGTGTCTCGGCAGTAGACCCGGCCGTCGGGGTGTCCGCGACTCGGTCTCGTCGCAGCTGAGGTTGTTCATTCTCCGAGGAGACGTGGAACGTGCGCCCTGAGGTACGTCGTGAAGGCGGTGACCTTCGGTGGCAGCGGCTTGGTCGGTGGATACATCGCGTAGAGCATGCCCAGCGCGACCTCGTAGTCGGGAAGCACGCGCACGGCACGCCCGGCACTGACTTCCGAACGCGCCATGAACCACGGCATCACGCCGATACCGATACCTGCGGCGATCGCTTCGCGATGGAAGAAAAGATCATTGGCGTTCGCACGAGCGGGGAGCGTGACCTTCACCGTGCTCTTCAGGCCCGTCATCACGAGCTGGTTGGTCTCGCCCGGGAAGAACGCAAGGCAGTCGTGCTCGCCGAGATCGTGCGGTCGCTCTGGTAGCGGGCGACGAGCGGCGTAGTGCGGGCTAGCGTAGAGCGCGAGCTTCATTCGGCCAAGCGGCTTGGCGATCAGTGACGAGGAGGGAAGTGAGCCGCGGGTCGATACGCGCAGCGCGATGTCGAATCCGTCGCGAACCAGATCAACTTGTTGCAGCGACAGCGCGATCTCGGGACGAACTCGCGGGTGCATCGCGAGGAATCCTGGAAGCAATGGAGCGAGCAGGAGGGAGCCTACGTCGGGTAGCGTCGCGATGCGCAACACACCGTAGGCCTCGCTGGCGGCGCGTCCCAGTGCGTTCGGTGCATCCCGCAATGCGAGGATGTGCGGAGCGGCGATTTCGGCGAGCACTCGTCCCGGCTCTGTCAACGCTGGTCCAGCCGTCATGCGTCGGACCAGGGCTACGCCAAGCTCCTCCTCCACGCGACGAATGGCACGACCCACTGTCGACTTTGGAACGCGGAGTTTCTTGGCCGCCGCCGACAGCGAGCCAGTCTCGGCCACTTCGACGAGTACCGCCAGCTCGGCGAGGCGATCGGTGTGGATTCGAGGACGGATGGGCATGAGCTCATGGTTGCAGTTTTGCAACCGGAGGTACATCGAATGCAGTCTGTGCAACCTGCGGGAGAGCCGGCAAGCTCGGTTCATGACCAGCTCCAGACGCACCTTCTTGATGGCAGCCGGGACGTTCGCGGCGTACGGCACATCGAGCCTGCTCCGATCGGCGCAGGGTGACGCTCGCCCATCGTCGGCGATGCGTGGTGGGGATGGAACCTCCGTGGTGAAGGCCGCCGAGCTCGCTCGGACACCGCCGGGTGACCTCGGTCCATTCTATCCCATCGAGGCGCGGCGTGACACCGACGCCGATCTCACGCGCGCGCGATCGAGAGGTCCGCGTGCGCTCGGTTCGATCATCGAAATTTCGGGACGGGTGTTGTTCCGCGATGGAGCTCCGCAACCGAATGCCCGGCTCGAGGTGTGGCAGGCGAATGCGGCGGGGCGCTATGCGCATCCCGGCGACACCCGCACCGAAGCGCCGCTGGATCCGAACTTCCAGGGGTATGCAGACTTGAAGGCGGATGCCGACGGCTACTTTCGCTTTCTGACCGTGCGACCTGGCAGCTATCCAGTCGAAGGCATGTTTCAGCGATCGCCGCACATCCATTTCGACATCCGCGGTCGCGATCGGCGTCTCGTGACGCAGATGTACTTCGGCGATACCGACGCGAACGTCTTCGCGCAGGACAAGCTGCTCGAGCATGACATGTGGGGGCGTACCAATCCGTTGCCCTCGACGATCTTCGCGAACCGGCTCGCGGGTCCCTCTAGTCGGGAAGCGAAAGCCCAGCGGTACGAGTTCAACATCGTGCTCTGAGCGCGCGCTGACGACACCGATCCGAGGAATCCACCGCGGCTATGACCCTCGAGAGATCTGACCTTAG
>JBDUAS010000391.1:0-5664 GCA_040004535.1 Deltaproteobacteria bacterium | reverse complement strand
CGCGGTGGGCACACTGGTGGCGTGCGGTGGTGAGGAACCGTGCGATCCGACCGCGGGCGCGTGCTCGTTCGCGAAGGACGTCAGCACGATGACCGTGCCGGCCGGCCACGAGGACGAGAACACCTGCCAGAGCTGGACCCTGAACAACCCGACCGAGCTCTGGGTCCACGAGATCGCGCAGACCAACGGCGGCGCGTATCACCACGCGAACTGGTTCTTCGTACCGGACGATCAGTTCGTCGTGTCGGATGGCTCCTGGACCTGCAGCGATCATCAGTTCGACGAGCTGGTCGCGGCGCTCGAGGGCGGCTACCTGTTCGCGCTCAGCACGCAGTCGCACGACGAGACCCAGACGCTGCCGGATGGCGCGGCGATCCGGATCCCGCCGTACAGCCGGATCATCGGTAGCTCGCACCTGTTGAACGCGACCGACGCGGCGGTGACGACGACGATGCACCTCGCGATCTCGACGATTCCGGTCGCGCAGGTCACCGCGAAGCTCGCGCCAGCGCGGATCCAGTATCAGGACCTCCATATCGATCCGAGCGCGACATCGGCGTTCACGACCGAGTGCGACCTCGCGAGCGCGTACGACTCGATCCGCCACGCGCCACTCCAGTACAAGCTGATGTACACGCTCAGCCACTATCACGTGCTCGGCATGTATCAGCAGCTCGAGGTGATGGGCGGCCCGAACGACGGCCAGGTGATCATGCGCCACGACGGCTTCGGCAATAACGCCGGCACCGCGATCACGCCCGCGGTAGATCTCGCGGCGCTCGGCGCGACCGGCTTGCGCATGACGTGCGGGTTCGACAACCCGCGCGACGTGCCCGTCGGCTGGGGCATCGGCGATCAGGAGATGTGCGTGATCGCGCTGCAGGCGGTCACCGATATCGGCTTCGAAGGCGATGTCACGAACGGCGATGCGATCGTCGGCACCGCGACCGATGGCGAGATCCAGCATCACGGCACTTGCTCGACCCAGGCGTTCCCGTGGGACTTCGCGAAGCCGGGCGGGCAAGGTCACTAGCGCGATGAGTCGCATCACGCGAGCGCTGATCGGGATCGCGGTGCTTGCCGGCAGTGCGCGCGCCGACGTTGCCATCGATTGGGCGAAGGGGCTCGTGACCGCGAACGGCGTCGGGATCGCGGATCGTCACGCGCCGAATCCGGCGGTCGCACGCGGCACATCGCGACGCGCGGCGGAAGAAGCGGCGAGGGCGCAGCTCGCGAACGGCTTGGGTGCGCTGCCGGTCGCGGGCGGCGGCACGGTCGCGACGCATGCGACCGGCGAGGCGAAGCAACGCTTGGAGCGTGCGGTCGCGGATGCGATCGCGGTGGCGGCCGAGCCGCAGACCGACGGTGCATGGAACGTGACGATGGCCGTGCCGATCGAAGCGATCCGCCAGGCGCTTGATGCTGGGCCGCGCGCCGTCGACAAAGCCGGCGACAAGCCACCGGCGATCGTGATCGTCGACGGCGTCAACGCGAAGCCGGCGATCGGGTGGACCGTCGGGGGTGTCAAGGCGGCGACGATCTGGGAGCCGGCGAAGGATCTACCGGCGTGGGCGAAGAACGCGCCGCACGTCACCGCGACCGGCGCCAAAGCCGGCGCGATCGAGGTGCACGGCGTCGCGGGTGACGAGGCGACGCTGTACGTGATCGAGCAATGAGCCAGAACTTCCACAACGTCCACGTCCACGCCGCGACCCAGCGCAAGCGCAAGCGCGACGCGGTCGTGAAGGCTGTCTTGGGCTACGCCAAGGAGGCGGGCTTCGAGCGCGTGAGGTCCGCGACGGATGCGGACCGCGTGATCCGACTCGGCGGGAGGGCACCCTGGTTCTCGATCGCGGATGATGGCTATGACGCGACCGCGGTCGCCGTCGCGATCTCCAAGGCCACCGAGCTGCCGGTGCTCGAAGCGTATTGCGAGGCGAGCGCGATCGTGTCGCTCGGCTTCTATGCGAACGGCCGCCGCGCGGGCGAATGGGCCGAGCCCGGTAAGAAGGGCCCACCCGCCAAGCTCGTCGCGCCGATCCTCGCGAAGGGCACGCCGAGAGAGCTCGCGGCGATGTGGGACCAAGGCATCCGCCAGGTGTTCCCCGAGACCGCACTCGCGCTCGCCGCACAGCAACTCGGCATCGGCGTCCCGCAGCTGTTCGGCGAGACCAGCCTGCGCGGCGTCACGATCGCGCTGCGGCGCAAAACCGCGACGTGGACGCCGAAGTACCAGACCGGCGCGCCGGCATTCTACGTCGGGTGGGGATCGAGTCAGAGATACGGTCCGCGCGACCTCGTGTTCGAGGGCGATGTCAACCATCATCGCGTCCACGTTGCCTCGCGAGGTGGACCCGGACGCGGCTTTGCGATCGAGCTCGCCGGGAGCGCGCTCGCCGGTGGCTTCCTCGAGATCGTCAGCTGCTCGCACGCGACGTTGCAGCTCGTGCGTGACGCCAACACGTGGCGCGATAGCACCGCGAAGGTCCCGGCCGGTCTGGTCGATCCGCCCGACATCTGGTCGATGAGTCGGCGCGAGGCGGATCGCGCCCGCAAGCTCGAGAGCGAGCTCGACTGGTATATCGACGTCGAGTATCGCGCGCTGAAGGAAGGGGAGTGCGAGCTCGCCAGCACCGTGTCGTCCGGAGGTGCGAGTGAGACCGGGACGCTCGAGCTGCAGGTGATGTGGAAGCCGTGGCGTCCCAGTGTTGCCCTTGATCTCGTAGACAATCACCAGCTGTTTGCGATGCATCGTGGCGACCACGTGATCGCAAACATCGCGCTCCGGGGGAGCCTCGCCGAAGCGTGGGGTTGGGCGCGTCCGTACGTCGAGCGCTGGGGCGCGGCGCGCGGCGACGTGCAGCTCCACATCATGCGCAAACGCGAGGTGCTAGTCCACGAGCACGGGCTCGCAGCTGGCGAGGTTCCGTACGACCGGGTCGCGGAGCACTTCGGCGACGCTTCGACGACCTTCGAGGCCGCCGGCGCGTCCTGGCTCTTCGGGACCGAGTCGTTTCCACCCTTCGAGCTCGATCCACGCGAGCAGCTCGCGATCCAGCTCGTGCTGTTCGCGTACAACCCGCAGACGCCCAACGATCGCTTGCTCGTCGAGCTCGAAGCGATCTGCAACGCAGCGATGGAGGAGGGCGTCGCGCACTCGGCCCTGGTCTATCAGCACCAGTATCGACCGGACGCCACGACCAGCTTCGAAGAGATCGCCGTGCGCGACAGCGATCCGATCCGGATCGCCGCGTGGCACGAGACGCACGTGCGCGGCGTCGACAAACGCCTGTGGCTCTCGTCGGCGCAGGTCGGGCGACTCGACCGCGCCATGCTGCCCGATCACGTCACGGTGACGCCGGTCGGTCGCGGCTTGCGACTCGAGATGTCCGACGAGCGGAGACGCGCCGAGCTCGAGCCGGTGATCGCGGCGCTCGGTTCGCTGGTCCCGACCCAGGCCGAGGCCGAGCGCTGGACGGCCGCACGAGCGATCCAGCTCCGGCGCCGGGATTAGTGATCCAGCAGTGATCACGTGCACGTGCACCTGCACGCGCACGATCTTCGGACCGTAAACGCGGCAGGTCGATTGGAGACTCGACGCCGCGCTTGCTAGGCTACCCGGCGTGATCCGCGGTGTCCTCGTCGTCATGCTGCTCGCCTTCGCCGGAACTGCGTACGCGGAGGATCTCGTCGCGTACGAGGCCGAGGGTGATGCGCCGGTCGGCGGTAGCGATGCCCGGACCGCCGCGCTCGATGATGCGTTCTCGCGGGCGGTCGCGAGCGCGCTTGGCGATCTGGTCGCGCCGGACATTCGCACCGCGCACAAGGGCGAGCTCGACAAGGAGATCGTCGGCCACGCGCGGCTATGGGTCGCGAAGTTCACGGTGACGAAGGACGACACCGAAGATGCGCGCCGCCAGCTCACGGTCTCGGTCCGGATCGATCGCGACAAGATCCGAGCGCGCCTGGACGAGCTCAAGATCGCGACCAAAGACGCGAGCGCGGCAACGCCCGATGGCCAGCGCGCCGTCACGATCCTGCTGCGCGTCGCGTCCAGCAAGGGCACGCACGCGAGCTTTGGCAAGTCTGCCGATCACGACACGATGGGGCTCGGTAGCCTCGCCACGATCTTCCGCGGCGCCGGCATGGCCGTGCGGCGCGCGCCCGATAGCGGCACGGTCGCGGCCGATGGCGACGTGCCGATCAGCGACGCCGATGCCGACGCGCTCGCCGATACGGCAAAGGCCGACCTCGTCGCGATCGCGGGTGTCACCGTCGGCGATGCGGTCGCGGTGCGTGGCCAGCCGCAGCCCGCGGTGCTGGTCGGTGCGCATCTCCGCCTGTTCGATCATCGCGCGCACGCGCTGATCGGGCAGGGCACAGCGCTCGCGGCGTCCGCCGCCGACGATCCGCGCTACGCGATCGAGCGCGCGCTCACCGCAGCGGCGTCCGACGTGCTGCCGCCCGCGCCGAAGAAGCTCGGTCAAGCGGCCGCGTTCACCGGCGACGACACGCCGTTCACCGAGCCCGGCGTCGTGCTCGTCCGGCTCGGCTCGAAGACGCCGTTCTCGATGGTGCTCGCCGAGCAGAAGTTCCTCGCCGGTGCGAAGGGCGTGCGCGCCGCGAGCCTCCGCCGCCTCTCGCCTTCGGGCTGGGTGATCGGCGTGACGACCGGCGAATCGATCGAGCGCGTCGCTCAGATCGCCAAGAAGCCTCCTGCTAGCGATACCTCGTCCAGTGTCAAGATCGTCGGCGACGTCGTCGAGGTCGCGCTCACGGGGTCGCCGTGAACAAAGGTAAACACGTGCACGTGCTCGTACTCGTGCTCGGTCTGGGGCTCGGAGGTTGCGGCGGCGCGCAAACCGCGCACCACTCGACCGCGAACGACGCGATCATGTACCTGACCTCCAACGTCGCGGACGCCCAGGTCTACGTCGACGGCAAGTTCGTCGGCCCGATCAACCTCGTCAAGGCCGGTATCGCCGTCGATCCCGGCAAGCAGCGCGTCGAGTTGCGACGCGACGATTACTTCTCGCGTTACGCCGAGCTCGACCTACAACGCGCCGAGAAGAAGAAGCTCGACCTCGATCTCGCGCCCGTCCTGCCGTAGCGGGCGGCGCGCGGCCTACGGGATCCGTCCACTCGTAGCGCTGGCTTCACCGGGCCGGCTCCGCCCAAACCGTGTTAAGCCCGATCCGGTGAGCTCGCCGCAGAACACGCAGGTGATCGCGATGCTGCGCGCACTCCTGATCGCGGTGTTCGTCGTGCTCGGCTGGATCGTGCTGCGCTACCTCGCGACGGTGCTCGCACCGATCCTCGCCGCGCTCGGCATCGCGTACATGCTGAACCCGGTGCTCGACCGGCTCGTGCGCCGCGGAATGCCGCGCATGCTCGGCGCCGCGCTGCTGCTCGTCGGTTTCGTCTCGTTGATCGTCGGCGCGATCCTCGTGTTGACCCCGAAGGTCTGGAACCAGCTCTCGCAGTTCTTCGACGACCTGCCACGCATGCTCGACAACTTGAACGTCTGGACGAAGGACCACTTCCACACGGAGCTGCCTTCCGAATGGAAGTCGTTCGTGAAGACCGCGAAGCACTCGATCGGCGCCGGGCCGCTCGGCGAGCTCGCGACCGCGGCGCTCGGCGGCATGTTCCACCTGCTCGGCA
>JBDUAS010000390.1:0-5676 GCA_040004535.1 Deltaproteobacteria bacterium | reverse complement strand
CTCGTACTCCCCGACCGGTTGCCAGTTCGTGAGCGGGCCGAGGCAATCGAGGTTGACGTCGTGAAACGCGGCGTCGATGCCCTTCTCGCGGATCACGACGAGGTTGGTCTCCGGATACGTCGGATCAGCGAAGAACACGTAGTCGGAGAGATATTGATCGGGTGGCACGCCAACGACGAAGTCGGGATCGCCGTAGCCATCGGTGACGAAGTTCGAGCTCGTCATGTACTCGAAGAACTCGAACGGATGGTCCTTATCCTGGCTGGTCACCACGAACGGTGTTCCGGTCTGGAACGTGACCGACTGACCTTTGTTGAGCACAGCCGGCCCGCCGACGGGCGACGAGTAGGTCAGCGTCGTGCCGTCGACCGCGCCGATGACTCGCCAGAACGTCGAAGTCTCGGCGGCGGTGCGCGGGCGATACATCACGCCGGCGTAGCGAAACCCGAGCGCGTGGACCGGCGGCACCATCTGCTCGCCGTGATCGCAGTACGACGTGCCGACCGGCATGTTCATGCAGTTGTGCGCACTCATCAGACCGACCGGCACGTTCGACGAGATGATGCTGCCGGTGAGCTCGGCGGGCTGCGTGATCTGCGCATGCTGGCCGCGGCTCAGGTTGATCGTCATCGGTGCGTTCGCAGCTCCGGCCGGAACGCCGCCACCGCCGGCGACCGCGGCGATCGGCGTGAACGTGACCTGCGTGCCGTCGGCCGCGGCGACGATGTTGAGCGACGGCGAGCCCGCAGCTTGGCCGACCGGGTTGACCGCGACGTAGTCGACGTCCCACACGCTCGTCGGCAACAGCAGTGACGCCGCGGTGACGGCGACCGAGCCGCCGCCGTATGGATTGATCTCGTACGCGACGACCGGTACGTCGGTCGTGATGTGAAACGACGTGAAGATACCGGTGCCATTGTGCGCGGCGTTCGCGACCGCACTCGTGACCGGGCAGTTCGGCGAGCCGCCGCTGGCGCCGGCGAGGAACAGAATCGCGACCTGGCCGGGAGGCAGACCCGCGACCGGATCGTAAGCCGTATACGTCAGCGACGGACCGTTGCCCGACGGCAGGCGCGTGAACGTCGCGACCGTCTGCGCGGTGCCGCCGTACTCGACACCGATATGCGCTGACGACGTCCACGTGTTCGCGACAAACGCGGCGAAGCAATACGTCGGCTGCTCGGTCTCGGTGTCCGTCGCGTAGTAATCACAGCCGACCGAGTGGTGATTCGTCGCCGCGCCTTGGCAGGCATCGACGCACGTGTGCGACGCGCCATCGCACGCGTCGGTCGACGAGCACGTCGTGATCACGACGTCGTTGCAGTCGACGACGCTGTGCAGATCGGCCGAGCAACCGAGTGGGCATCCCGGATCGACACCGTCGCCATGGCCGCTGCTGGCGTCATCACCAAAGTCATCGCCAGGTCGCTTCCCGGGACCGCACGCGACTACGCATGCGACCGAAAGCACACACCCCAGTGTGAGCATTCTCATCGGCTCGACGGTAGGACGGGGCCGTCGGGGTAGCAATGACATTCAGCGCGTCAATACGACCTTGAGCGCGCCCGGGCTTGCCGCCTGCGCCATCGCCGCTTCCGCACGGTCCAGCGACACCACGTCGCTGATCAACGGATCGAGGTCGATGGCCCGTCCCGCCAGGAGCTCGAGCGCCGGGCCAAACCGACCGCAGCGCGAACCGATCACACGGATCTCGTCGACGACGATTCGCGATGCATCGACCGGCGTGGTCCCCGCCACCGTCGTCTTCAAGACCAGCGCACCTTGTGGGCGGAGTAGGTCGAGGGCTCGCGAAAAACCGGCCGCCGAGCCCGACGCCTCGACGACAACATCGAACCCGCGCACCGGCGTCTCCGTCGTCGTGACGATCCCGCGCGCGGCCGCGATCGCCAGCTTCGCCGCGTGCTTGCCGACCAGCACCGGCGCGTGCCCCGACGCCTGCAGCACCATCGCGATCAACAGCCCCAGCTTGCCATCGCCGATCACTGCGACTCGATCGCTCGGCGCGAGCGGACAACGCTCGAGCACGCCGCACGCCGCTGCGAGCGGCTCGACGAACACCGCGTGAAGATCCGAGACGCCGTCGGGCACCGCGATCAGATTTTGCGCGGGCAGGGTGAGGAAGTCCGCGTGCGCGCCATCGCGCGCGACGATGCCGAGCACCGTGCGCGTCGCGCAGTGCCGCGAGTCGCCGCCCGCGCATAGCGCGCACGTCCCGCACCCGGCATTGATCTCGCCGACGACGCGCTGGCCGACGCGAAGCGTGCTCGCGGTCGATCCCAGGTGATCGACGACGCCGACGAACTCGTGACCGATCGTGCCGCGAAACCCCATGTAGCCGCGCGCCAGCTCGAGATCCGTGTTGCAGATGCCCGAGTGCGTGATGCGCACGCGAACCTCGGCACCGGCATCCGGTATCGCGACCTCGCGGACGTTCGTGGTGCTGCCATCGACGCGAAGCGCGCGCATGCCGCCAGCTACACTAACACCTGAGCCGCAGCGTTAATGAGTAGCACTGGCGCTAGACTTGGCGGGTGATGGCGAGCGGCTTCGCGGTGACATTCTTGGCGATGCTCGCCGCGATCGACATGTTCTGGACGCCGGCGCGGGTGCGGATGACCGAGCGCGCGATCACGGCGGGGGATCCAGAAGCGCGGACGTCGCTGTATCAGATCACGATCGGCTACATCTGGCCGATGGCGGGCGTCGCGGCGCTGATCCTCGCCGTCGGGTTTGGCGGCGCCGCGTTCGGGTTTCGCGCGCCGGATTTCTCGCATCTGCACGGCATGTACGCGGGCGTGCTCGCGGGCAGCGTCGGCGGCCTGGTGCTGCTGTACGTGGCGACGCTGTGGCGGCGGAAGGGCAAGGCGGGGGCGCTGCAACGCACGTTCGATCTGCTGACCCCGACCACGGCGCGCGAGCGGAAGTGGTTCGCGATCGTCGCGATCAGCGCGGGGTTTTGCGAGGAGATCATCTATCGGGCGCTGCCGTTCGCGATCCTCGCGCTATGGTGGCCGGGCGGGGATCCGCGGTGGTACGCGGTGATCGTCGGCGGGTCTTTCGGGCTCGCGCACGTGTATCAGGGCGCGGCAGGGATGGTGGCGACCGCACTGCTCGGAACCGTCTTAGGCCTCGTCTACGCGGGCACGGGGAGCCTGCTTGCCGCCATGGTCCTACATGCGGTCGTCGATCTCAGGCTGTTGCTAGCCCGCGCGCGCTAGACGAAGAGCCGGCTTGGCCGATGCATTAGGCGATGCTCGCGCGCGACGTCCAGACCCGGTTCGCGGAGTTGATCGCGAGCAACGAGCTCGCGTTGCCGGTGTTGCCGGAGGTCGCGTCGCAGGTGCTGTCGCTCGTGCAGCGGCCGGACTGCGATACGGCGCGCCTCGCCGAGATCTTGAAGCGCGACCCGGCGATGACGGCGCACGTGATGGCGATGGCGGCATCGCCGCTCTACGCCGGCGCGACGAAGTCGAGCTCGCTGCCCCAGGCGATCGGCCGGCTCGGGTTCGCGATGCTCACGCAGGTCGTGCTCGCGGTCGCCAGCAAGGCACGCGTGTTCTCGGTCCCCGGCTACGAGGCGGAGGTCAAGGCGGCGTTCCAGCACGCGTTCGCGACCGCGCTGTTCGCGCAGGAGATCGCGAAGGCGCGACGCTCCACGGTCGATGTCGCGTTCCTCGCAGGGCTGTTCCACGATTTCGGTCAACCCGTGCTGCTCCAAGCGCTGGTCGATCTCGCGCCCGATGCGAGCCACGAGGACGTCCTCGCGGAGATCGAAGCAGCTCATGCATCGGTCGGCGCGCGCCTCGTGACGAAGTGGGCGATGCCGGCGAAGGTCGCCGAAGCGGTCGACCGTCACCACGTGCCGACGGGTTGCGAGCTCGCGACGATCGTCGCGCTCGCCGATGACTTCGCGCACGGCCGCGATGTCACGCAAGCGTATGCGGCCTCGCTCAACCTCTACGCCGAAGACCTCGAGGCGATCGGCAAGCGCGGCGCAGATATCGCGGAGACCGTGAAGGCGATCGCATGACCGACCCGATGATCGAACAGAGCTTCGACCTCGTCGTGATCGGCAGCGGCCCGGCCGGCCAGAAGGCCGCCGTCCAGGCGGCGAAAGCGAACGCGAGCGTCGTCGTGATCGAAGAAGGCGCGGCGCTCGGTGGCGCGTGCGTGCATCGCGGCACGATTCCGTCGAAGACGCTGCGCGAGACCGCGGTCGCGCTCGGCCTGTTGCGCCGCCGCTCCGCCGGCGTGCTCGACGTTCAACCTCCCGCCGATCTCAAGCTCGCGAGCCTGATGACCCGCCTCGACGAGGTCGTCACCGCGCATCAAGGCTTCATCGCGGATCAACTCCAGCGCAACGGCATCATGCACTGGCACGGTCGCGCGCGGTTCGTGTCGCCGCACGTGGTCGAGGTCCGCTCGCCGGACGGCTCGATCAAGCGCGCGCAGGCGCAGTTCGTCGTGATCGCGACCGGCTCGAAGCCGCGCAATCCGACCGGCGTGCCGATCGATCACGATAACGTCCTCGACAGCGATTCGATCCTGACGCTGTCGTATCTCCCGCGCTCGCTCGCGGTGATCGGCAGCGGCGTGATCGCGACCGAGTACGCGTGCATCTTCGCGGCGCTCGGCGTCGCCGTCACGATGATCGACAAGTCGCCACGCCCACTCGCGTTCCTCGACGAAGAGCTCACGACCGAGGTCGTCCACGGCTTCGAACGCGCCGGCGGCACGTACCTCGGCGGCCGCAGCGCGCGCACGATCGTGTGGGACGGCCTCGAGGTCCACACCACGCTCGACGACAGCCGCGTCATCCGCACCGAGAAGCTCCTCTACTGCCTCGGCCGCGAGGCAAACCTCTCCGGCCTTGCCCTCGAGAACGCAGGACTCGGCCCGACGACGCGCGGCCTTCTCGCTGTCGACGCGTTTTGCCGCACGATCGTCCCGCACATCTACGCGGTCGGCGATGTCATCGGCCCGCCCTCGCTAGCCGCCACCGCGATGGAGCAGGGCAGGCGCGCCGCCTGCCACGCGCTCGGCCTGACGTTGCCACCGTCCGCGGATCTCGTGCCCGCCGGCGTCTACGCGATTCCCGAGCTCGCGATGGTCGGCCTGACCGAAGCGCAGGCCCGCGAGCGCCACGGCGGCGCGATCGTCGGTCGCGCGCACTTCAAGGAGCTCGCGCGCGGTCAGATCAGCGGCATCGAAGAAGGCCTCTTGAAGCTGGTCTGCGACGGCGAAGGCAAGCGCGTGCTCGGCGTTCACATCGTCGGCGAAGGCGCGACCGAGCTCGTCCATGTCGGTCAGGTCGCGCTCGTCGCGAACTGGGACGTCGACGCGTTCGTCGACAACATCTTCAACTTGCCGACGCTCGCCGAGGCCTATCGCGTCGCGGCGCTCGACGTCTGCAAGCAGCGCAGGCGCTAAGCATCCTCAGGCGGTAGCGTCCTGCGTTCGGAAGTCCTTGAGCTTCCAGCCTAGAAGTACTTCGTCGGCGGTGACGAGAGTGAGCCCCCGAAGAAGGGCCGTGGCCACGAGGATTCGATCGGCCGGGTCACCGTGAGAATCAGGAAGCTCGGCGGCTTCGATTCCTACTACTCCGTCGATCGGTTCTTCCTGAATACCCTGGCGAGTCGCAAACGTGCGGAACAC
>JBDUAS010000611.1:0-1716 GCA_040004535.1 Deltaproteobacteria bacterium | reverse complement strand
TTTGCAAGCCGAGGGTCTGGGGTTCGATCCCCCAAACCTCCACGGTAGTTACGAGATTCTGAAAGCGGCTAGTCACCAATTAGTCACCGGCTAGAGCCTGCTCAACGTGCGGTGGTCGCGGATCAGCCGAGCTTGCCGAGGTCCTTCGGGTCGCGTGTCAGACCTGTATGGAGGATCAAACCGTGGCCGCCACCAATCCTGCCGAACCCGCGTCCGCCGTCATCACGGAGGTCGCCTCCGAGACGACGCCGCGCGTGGTCGTGCACGAGGAGGGCAAGCGGCGCGAGATCCGCATCTACAACCCAGTGGGACTCGCGCGGCTCCTGGGCGACCTCGTGCTCGCAGGTTTCTACAAGTGCTTCATGGGCGTGGATCGGCTCCTCGCTCTCGAGCACCTCATCTACCTCAACGCGATGGCCGAGACGACGGTACGCATGCCGGTCGCGGCCGACGCGCAGGCGTACTCACGGAACCGGATCCTGCTCGCCTTCTACCTCGCTGGCACAATGTACGAGGTCGGTGAGGCGCTTCAGCAGCTTTGCGATGCGAAGGTCGTCAAGAACCTCAAGGATCGCTCGTCGTGGATGCCGCTGAACGAGCTGCGCGGCCAGTGGCATACCAACGACCTCGCGTCGAAGGTCAGGAACAACCTCGCGTTTCACCTCGGCGACCTCGATGAATATCGGAAGGGTCTCGACCCGACGCGCGACGACGCGACGCCCGACCACGTGGTGCTAATGGAGACCGACGGCACGCGGCGACACTCGGGCCACATCTCCGAGCCGTGGAACGTGCTGTTCCGCGGTCTCGGCATCACGGACGACATGATGAAGCCGTTCGCGGACAAGACATTTCACGCGCACCACAGCCTGCCGGATCTTATGTTCACGTTCTTTCGCGACGTCGTGTGCGCGCACGGCCTCGAGGTCGAGGAGATCAAGGTGACGCCATCGGTGACGACCGCACCGAAGCCCGTGCGAGCGCCGAAGTCGACGCGCGATCAGCGTCGTCGAGAGAAGCGCGCTCGACGCGTCAACCATCGTTGAACGTCGCGTTGCTGTTCGCCTTCGATCGGATGACGCCATCGCTGGCGTGCCCTCTGGGGACCCTGGCAAGCCGCGAGGCGTTCACACACTCCAGACCGACCGGCCTACGTGACTCGACGCAGTTCTCGGGCTGCAAGGCGATTGTCGGCTAGAAGCTCAGCAACGCTCGTCTTGGCTTTCGCCGCAATCTTGTCGAGATAATCGCCGACGTCGTCGTGGTTCTTCTGCGCGACCTTCAAGTTCCAGATCTGCGCGCTGCCCGAAACTGTGTGATGACAGATGTGCGCGAGGTGCGCGAGGTGACAGAGCAAGACCCCGACCGCCCGGATTGGGTTATGGCCTTGTCCCTTAGCGACCACAAGACTCAAACCCGTTTGCGAGAGGACCGTCATCTCCTTCGCGAGCGAGAGCATCGCGTCGTCGTTCGTGATTAGCCCGTCCCACCGACGCGCATGACGATGCAGCTCGCGCATCAGCTCCCAATCGTCGAGTTCGGCGAACGAGGCATCGATGTCTCGGACAGGGACCAGCTCTGCCTGCGGCAGTGCATCCGCGAACGCAGCAAGAACCGGCTGGGGGAAGTTGTGGTCGAGCGCGAACAGTCGACGCGTCACGATCGTCAGGCCGCGCGCTTGATCAGGTTGTCTTCGAGCTGCTTCTCGAGCTCGAG
>JBDUAS010000389.1:0-5695 GCA_040004535.1 Deltaproteobacteria bacterium | reverse complement strand
CTATCTAAGGTGTCGCTCCGCATGCGGGAGTGGGTCAGCACTGGCGCGCCGTGCATTCGCCGCGCACGTCGTGGCATCCGGGAGGTCTTCGACGGTCGACGCGCTCGGCCTGTACGCGTTCATCGTCGCGCGCCTCGGCGACTACTCCGGCAGCTCCGTGATCGCGCGCGTGATCGGGACCAGCGGCTGAAGCGCGTCGACGATCGCGTTGCCTTCACTCCCTCCCGGGAACGCGAACGCGACCGGAGCGAAACCATCGGCCTTCAAGATCTCGAGGCTCGGCAGGACCTCGTCGGCAACGTAGCCATCGACTCCCTTGCCGGTCGCGGCCGTGTACGCGCAGATGTTAACGTGGTTCACGCCGTGCGCTTCGACGTCGTTGCCTTCGTCGTACAGCGTATGCAGCTCCTGCCGCCCATCGTCCGTCCATTCGGCGTACCTCGTGACGAAGAACGTCGCGCGGGCGTCGTAGCTCGCGAGGATGTCGCGAAACCCAAACCACGCGTCGATCTCCGTGTCGTCGAACGTGACCGCGATCCCCGGCCGCGGCTTTCCGCCGCGAGCGAGGTCGGCGAACGTCACGGTGTCGACGCCCGCCTCGCGCGCACGCGCGAACACCGCGTCGAGCGTCTCTCTCGACACGCCCTGCGCGGTCGCGTGGCCGTACAATACGAGCGCACGGCCATCGAGGTGGTCGATCCGGTCGAGGATGAGACCGAGCGCCTTCGGGCTCAGCTCGTTCAGACCGTACGCGCCGACCATCGGCTGGCCGTCCCAATGAAAATAGGGATCCTGATCGTACGCCTCGAAGTCGGGGAGCGCGTTGTCACCGCATCCAGCGACGACCGCCACGACCACGCCAAGCCAGAGCTTCATCATGTTGACGGCAGTATCTCCAGCATCGGAGCGGCGGTGTGTGACGCGGATCGGCTTGCAGTTTTCTGAGGCGCCCATGGCGCGCGTGTCTCGTTCACCCCTGCAAGCCGCTGTTCGAACAACTACGATCGACCGTCGACAGCTCGATCTACTCGTACGTCGCGGGGCTCGAGCTCGGTCGATTCTGGATCGCCCCATGGGTGGGGACCGATCGCAGTACCGACGCTCGCCAGGGGCGATGGGCTCTTCGGTGGCGATGTCTGGAACCACGGTCCGAATCCCGCGAGCGTGTTCGCGAGCGTTCAGGGGTCGTCGACGATTCGCGACGACTTCACGAACCAATAGACGGACGTGATCACTTCGCGGCTGCGCGCGCCGCGGTGACCGCGTCCTTATCACCGAACGCGCCGAACACCTGGTTGGCAGCCGGAAGCTCGTGGATGAAGAAGTTGTGGAGCTCGGGCAGCGTCAGCCGCGCGACGTCCTGCGCGACTCGATCGTAGAAGCTGTCGGCTAGGCCGAACCGCGCGAGCATCGAGAGGCGGCTCGTGATGACCCCAGAGTCGTTATCGCCGACCGCGAGGCCCGAGAGCACCTTCTGGCGCGCCAGCACGAACTCCGACCGATATGACTCGGGATCGCGGCGCATCTCGTCGAGGATCGCGAGCAACGCGGTGGTCGCTTCGCCGGCGCGCGCGGCGTCGGCTTTACCGGAGATCCGCCAGAGCCCGCCACCGCGGCGCGGCGCGAACGATGCGCCAAAGCCGTAGGTGAGAGCGCGCTCGCCGCGCAGGCTCTCGAGCCGGTTCGTCAGTACCTGCGCGAGCACGAGGCGCGCACCGTAACGGCTGTCGATCCCTTTGCCACCGGGATAGACGACATCGAGCTCGATGCTCGGCGACGGCTTCTCGCTGACGCCGAACACGCGCGTCTTGTCGGGCGGCGGCAGCGGCAGATCGATCGGTGGCGTGCGGTCCCCGGGGCTGACCTGATCGAGATCGTAGGCGATGTGGCGCTGGACGAGTGCCGGATCGAACTGACCGGCGACGATCAAGGTCGCGTTCTTGCCGACGATGTGCGACCGCGCCCAAGAGTTGATCAGATCGGTGTGGATCGTGTCAACGCTGTGCTCGTTGATCGGAGGACGCGCGTAGGGATGGTGCTCGCCGTACACGGCGGCCGAGAGTGCCTGCTCGTACGCGCGCGCTTCTTGCTCGCCGCGCAAGCGGAGCTCGCCCTTGAGGACGCGCCTGCTCTCGTCCGAGAGCGAGTAACCCGGACTGCGTAGCTCGGCCGCGAGCTCGGCGACGACATCGTCGACCCGCGTCGAGATTTCGCGATCGCTGTAGACGATCTGATCCTCGAGCACCTGCGACGCGTGGACGAGCTCGCTCACGCCTTCAGCGCCCGGCGGATCCTGAGCTGCGCCGCCCTCGATCACGAGGCGACCGTGGACGAGCGACGCGGTGCCGTATGGCCACAGGATCACGGAGAGCCCGTTGTCGAGACGATAGCGGATGGTCCGGAGACCGGAGCTGCGTGGGACTGGCAGCGGTCGATCGGCAAGCGCTGGATCGACGACGGTGAGGTGCTCGGCCTCGCCACCGCTCTCGTGCGCGATGTGAGCGACGCTGCTCGCCTGACCCGTCGGATCGATCACGAGGTAACGCGCACGCTCGGGATCGAGCCACGTCTTCGCGACTGCGCGGGTCGCGGCCGGGGTGTCGTCGGCGAGCTGCTTGATCTGACCGATCAAGAGATCCGTCGAGCCGGCGGCGAGCTGCGTCGACGCCATGTCGTTGCGGTTACCGAGATTCTCCCAGCGTGCGAGCGTCGACTCCGCGAATGCCTGCCACGCGACGCGCCACGCCGTCGTGTCCTTGTCCTCGCCGAGCGTGTACAAGGCGAGATCGAGCGCACCCGGGATGCTGTCCTTTACATCTTCGATGTGTGCCGTCGAGCTCACGGTCATCATGATCACGAGGACCGGCGCCGACGTCCCGCCGAACACGATGGGATACGCGGAGTGCCCCCACCCGAACATCATCGCCTTCCGGTTCAAGTAGAGCGGAAGCGTGTCGTAGACCATCGCGAGCCGGCGCGCATCGAGCGTCTCGCTCGGCGGCAGTGGCCAGGTGATCGCGATCAACGGCTCGTCGATATCGGCCTTCATCCGCACGATCTCGTGGACCGGCGCGACGACCGGCGGCGGTGCGTGGGCGTGCATCCCGCGCTTCGCCACCGTCGCGAACCGATGCTCCACGGCCTTGCGATAGTCGGCATCGCTGACGGCACCGCTCGCGACGACAGTAACGATGCCGTGGCGATAGGGACCCGCTAGGAAGTCACAGACGTCCTTGAAGTCGAGCTTCGCGACCGATTCGACCGAGTCGCCGCGGCGATATGGATGGCCTGACGGGTAGACCGCGTCGAGGATCTGTTGGCGCAGCTGGGCTCCACCTGCACCCTGGCGTTCGCGCAGCTCGTTCAGCACGACCTCGCGCTCGCGCGTGAAGATCGCCGGCGTCAGCGCGCTGCAGCCGCGCGCGAGTCGATCGACCTCGAGCCCGAGGATCTCGTCGAGCGCCGCGGGCTGGGCGACGACTTGATACGTCGTCGAGTCGCTCTCGGTCTCCGCGTTCCACGACATCGCGAGCCGGCCGAGCTCCGCGCTGATCGAGGTCTTCTTGCCACCGCGCTCGATCTCGACATCGAACAACAGGTGCTCGACGAGGTGCGCGAGTCCCTCCTTACCTGGCGGATCGTCAACGGTGCCGACGGGATAGCGCACGTCGAGCCGGACGATCCCGGAGCGGGGTTCGGGCAGCGATGCGAAGCGAAACCCGGCACTCGATTCGAACACGGAGCCTCCGGTGTGAAGCTCCAATCGGCGGTTCGGCTCCGGCGGCTTCAGAATCGCGCCGCAGCCGATCACGCAACAAGACGCCAACGCCCAGCGAAACATCGTCGGCACCGTAGGCGACCCGGAGGTCGCTTCGCAAGTGCCGCAAAACGCTGCACCCGCTCATTCGCTGCAGGACGCGGTCTGTGCGAACGCGGCGAGCACTTGCTTGCCCTTCACGACCACGAGCAGCTGGTTCTCGGTGCCGTCGCAGCCCTCGTCGAGCTCGACGACGATCGCGCCGCGCGCGAGCGCATCGATCGTCTTCTGATGAGCGGCGAGCGGACCCCCGAGCGTGTGACGCCACAGCGTGGCCTTGCCCTTCGGCGAGACCTTGTCGTGGAGGCAGGGCAGGCCTTTGTCCGCGGTCGTGGTCTCGGGGCACGCGGCCCCGTCGTCGGTGAGCGCGAGCGCGGTGAACCGCGGCGCGGTCAGTGGCTTCGCCTCCGCGACCGCGTGACCGAGCTTGTCGACCCAGTCGGTCGCGAGCTGGAGTGCGGCGAGCTCGGCCTTCGACGCAGGCTTGGGCTTCTTCGCGGCGGGCTTCGCCGAAGCGACCGTCGCTATTGCGGCGACGAGGAGCAACGCGCGCACCATCGCTCGACGATATCAGTAACCCTCCCACCAGTGCAGCATGCGTGCGTTGCCGACCCCGATCGTGACGCCGACGAACGTCGAATCGGCGAGTTGGGTGACATCGAGCGCCACGACGACATCGCGCGGGTGGAACCGGCCTTCCTCGCACAGCACTTTCAGCGTGCGGAGGTCGATGCCGGCGTTCCAGCCGGTCTCGCGGTTGGCGTCGAGCGAGAACCGCGGGCCGCCGTGCAGGCCCCATTTGTAGGCCTTGCCGCTGTGGTGATACGCGAAGTCGAGCGGCAGTGACCAGGCGCGTGGGATCTCGGGCCCGTAGCTATCGGTCGTGACGCCCGCGGTGATCGAACCGCTGTGATCGAACACGCGAAACTCGGTGCCGGCCAACGCGCCGGCGGCGTACGCCGTGTGCTCGTCGGCGGTGATGCCGACCGCGCCATCGATCTCGAGGATCGGTTTGCCGATCCACCGGTTCTGATCCCCGACGGTGTAGCGCAGCGAGCCATCGAGGAGCGCGACCGAATTCAGCGGCTCCGCCGACGTCGTGGTGCCACGCGCCGTCGCATCGGGCGTCTCGTGAGCGACCGCGACCTGGCCGGTCACCGCGAGCACGTACTGGATGTCGGGCGGCGGCGGCGGTGGATACGACGGTTGGATCCACGCGAGCTCTTCGAGCGTGAACCCAGACTCGCCGGCCCATGCGACGAAGCGCGAATCACCGGTGAGGTCGGCGATGTAGTCGTTGTGATGATCGCGGTCGAGTGCGGTCATCGTCGCCGTGCCCGCGGTGCTCTCGACGAGGTGAGCGACCGCGCAGCGCACGCCGGTCGGGTCGAGGAATGTCGGCAACAGACCGTGATCGGTCTCGCTCGCCGGAAACCTGCCGGCCGCGACGTACGCGTCGAGCGCGTCGAGGAGCTCGGTGCGACGCGGATGCGAGACGTCGCGGTCGCGCAGCTGTCGCGCGACGTAGCCGACATGAGTCGCGACACGGAGTGGAATCGCGTCGTGCGCGGTGGGCATGCGGCCGAACGCGGCAATGAAGCTCTCGTCGCCGAGCTCGGGGTTGATCGTCGCGATCGGGCGCTTCATGAAGAGCCAGACGCACGACCGGGCGATTCGGTGAGGTTTTTTACGGCCGGGCCGGCGCCAGCGAGCGCGGCGGGACCTTGCGCTGCGACAGGATGTTGCCCTTCAGCACGTTGACCTCGACCGGCGGGGTCAGCTCGTACGCGAAGCCCCGCGTATCGATCTTCGCCTTGAACAGCTCGTCGTTGTGCCGCACGAACCGGCGGTACTGCTCGGGCTGCTCGCCCTTCACGA
>JBDUAS010000001.1:0-124007 GCA_040004535.1 Deltaproteobacteria bacterium | reverse complement strand
CGGCGAGCTGATGTTCTTCAACTACGGCACGACCGCGCCGTTCATGCACTACGGCGTGCTCGATGCGAGTGGCCGCCTCGTTCACTACCAACCGATTCCCTTGCCGGGGCCGCGGCTGCCGCACGACATGGCGTTCACCGAGCGATTCGCGATCCTCGATGACTTTCCGCTCGCGTGGGATGTCGACTTGCTCGCGAAGGGCGTGTATCGGCCGAAGCTGCACGACCTGCCGACGCGGTTCGGCGTCGTGCCGCGCCACGGTGGTGACGTACGCTGGTTCGAAGCCGCGCCGACGTACGTGCTGCACTGGATCAACGCGTACGAGGACGGCGACACGATCGTCCTCGATGGCTACTTCCAGGAGCGGCCGGGTCCGAGCCTCGACTTGCACGAGCTGAAGACGCGGCCCCACCGGTGGCGGCTCGACCTGCGCACCGGCAAGACGAGCGAGGAGCGCCTGTTCGACAATGTCGACGAGTTCCCGTCGATCCACTACGCGAAGCCCGGACGCCGCCATCGCTACGTGTGGTCGATGACCGCGCCGGTCGGCTGGTTCTTGTTCGACGGCCTCGTCCGCTACGATCTCGAGACCGGCGCGACCCAGCGCTACCAGTTCCCTGATGGGGTCTTCGCGAGCGAGTCGCCGATGGCGCCGCGCCCCGGCGCTACCGCCGAGGACGACGGCTGGCTCGTCACGTTCACGATGGATCCGAAGCGCGATCGTTCGGAGTGTCAGATCTTCCGCGCCGACCACATCGATGCCGGACCGATCGCAAGGGTTGCGCTGCCAGCGCGGATCGCGAGCGGTACGCATGCGTGCTGGGCGCCCGGCGATCTACTGCGCGCGATGCCGTAGCGCGAGTAACGCGTCGAGGCCGAGCCCGCTGACGAGCTCGTTCGTCGGCCGGCGCACGACGTACGCGCCATCGTGCGCACGCGACGGCGTCGTCAGCTGCGGATGGCGCAGCTCGTGCTCGCCGGTGACGCGGCCTCGCCGAACGACGTGATCGCGCTCGACCGCGACGGCCGAGAGCTCGCGATGGAGCTCGATGCCCTCGCGCACCGCGGTCTCGAGATCCGCGAGCACGAACGGCTTCGCGACGAACTTGAACACGCCACCCTTGTTGATGCCGTTCATCGCCGCATCGGCGGTGATGTGGCCGGTCATCAGGATCCGCACGGTGGTCGGCCGCAGTTGCTTCACGCGCGCAGCGAGCTCGATGCCGTTCATCAGCGGCATCTCGACGTCGGAGAGCAGCACGGCGACCTCGTTGTCGAGCACCCACTCGAGTGCTTCTTCGGGCTCGGTCGTCGACATCGGCGACCACCGCGCGCGCTTGAGCGACTTCGCGACGGTCCGAGCGATCTCGGCGTCGTCGTCGACGCACACGATCACGGGTTGCATGACACTGCCTCCAGAGCTTGGCCGAGTGCCGCCATCGACGAGAAGCGCTGCGCCGGATCCTTCGCGAGACAGCGTGCGATCACCGCCGCGAGCTCGCGCGAGACCTCGCCGTGCACGCTGAACGGGCGCGGCGGTGGCTTGCGAACATGGGCCAGGCAGACCTCGGCGGTCGTGTCGCCGACGAACGGCGGCGAGCCGGCGAGCATCTCGAACAGCACGCAGCCGAGCGAATATTGATCCGACGCTTCGATCGCGGCGTGGCCCTGGAGCTGCTCGGGCGACACGTAGCTCGGCGTACCGGCCAGCTGATCGGCGATCTGGAGCGGCCGCGCATCGCGAAGCTGGGCGAGCCCGAAGTCGATCAGCTTCACGCGATCGCGCTGGACGAGCACGTTGCACGGCGTGACGTCGGCGTGGACGATGCCGTGCTCGTGCGCGGCGCACAGGCCGGCCGCGATCTGGCGTGCGACCGCGAGCGCGGACGCGATCGGCAGCGCACCGCGATCGAGGATGTCGCCGAGGCTCTGTGCGGCGAGCAACTCCATGACGAAGTACGGCCGGCCGTCGGGGAGATAGCCGAAGTCGAAGACCTCGACGACGTGCGGGCTGCGAATCCGCGCGGTCGCCTGCGCTTCGAGCAGGAACTTGTCGCGGCTCGCCGCGTCGCGCTCGATCACCTCGTGCTGGAGGATCTTGAGTGCGGCGCGCGTGCGCAGCGTGACGTGCTCGACCTCGTAGACGTCGCCCATCCCGCCCGCGCCGATCCGGCACAGGATCTGGTAGTGGCCGATCCGCTCACCGGGCAGGGGCTCGCGCATCGCCTGCTTGGCACCCGGCGCGACGAACATCAATTCTGCGCGCGGGTGGAGACCCGGCGCGATCGTCACGATCAGATCGCGCTGCGCATCGACCGAGCGCACGCGGGTGCGGCCGGTCGTCATCCGGGTCGCCGCGGGATCGACCTGGCACACGTAACCGAGGCGCGCGATCGCATGGATCGCGAGCTGCGCATCGAGCGCCGAGACCGCGAGTAATTCGCCGGCGCGAGCGACCGCGATCGTGTAACGCGCGGGGTGGCCGACCGGCTGTCCTGCCGGCTCGATCGTGACCGCATCCGCGCCGGCCGCGAGCGCGGCGTCGAGGACGAGGTCCGCAACGAGGATCGGGTCGACCATGCACGCTCTGCATCGACCATGGGTCCCATCGATCGAGATGCGTGGTGGACCTACACCGGCTGCGGCTGGAACGGCCAAAGGCTCGCTGCGCGTGCCTGCCTGTTGTGGCGGCCGTTCCAGTGCGGCACCGTGCTCGGGTCGACGTCATCGAGGCAATTCACATTGACCGTTTGTGTTTAGAAGTGCGCGCCGGCGCCGAACACGAACGTCGGGCCGTGATCGGCGGTCCATGCCCAGTAGCCGCCGATCGGTCCGATCGGCGAGCGCCACACCAGGCCGAACCCGGTCGACGCCGCGAGCTCGCCACCGTTCACGTTCGCGAGCCCGCCACCGTCCGCGAAGCCGGACACCGACAGGCCGATCCGGCGCACGACCGGGAGCTCGAGCTCTGCGTGGCCGAAGAAGCTCGCCGTGGCGCCGCCGCCGATCGGGCCAACGGCGTTCGGCGCGTAGCCGCGGATCTGACTCGAGCCATCGAAGTAGAGCTGCTCGCCGAGCGGTAGGCGATCGCCGCTGACGGTCTCGGCCGAACCGCTCAGGTGGACGAGGAACGCGCCGAGTCGCTGGTGCGTCTCGGCAAACACCTTCGAGTGGACCAGGGCGACGTCACTGCCCAGGCCCGGCGCCGCTAGCTCGAGCACCGACCCGACCCGCGAACCCCGGGTCGGCAGGAATGGTTGATCGAGCGTGTTGTACTCGCTGCCGATCCGCAGCGCCGCGATGTCATAGACGTCGGCGCCGGGCGCGGCGGACGTATCGTCGGGCTCGTCGGTGACGTTCTCGAGCCGATAGCCGACGTACCACTTGGTGTGCGGACCGACGAGGTGCGAGAGCTCGAGGTTGATGCCGGCCGAGTGGCGCGTGAACGCGTCGAGGTGCTTGTCATCGGTGATCAGCCGAGCGTCGAGTTGGAACGCAGTGCCGAACAGCTCCGGATCCACATACCGGGTCACGAACTTCTGCTCGCGGCCGTCGATCATCGCGTCGAGCGACAGCAACTTGCCGGTGCCGAACAGATCGGATTGCGTGATGCTCGCCGACGCGCCGAACGAATCGTCGGTCGCATAGCCCACGCCGATCTGGAACGTGCCGGTCGGTGCGCGACGCAGTACTGGCGGGGCAGGGTCCAGTATCGGCGCCGTATTGCCCGGCGCGGTGCTCGGCGGATCGTCATCGGCGTATGCGACGCCAGTCAACAACGCGAGCACGATACAAACCTTCGCGGGCATTTCGCACCTGTGACCGGTGCGGCTCGCGCGGCGTTGCCTACCTCGTGTGGTACGCGTCGACCTTCGCGATCAACTCCGCGAGAGGCAACGCTCCGGCCGGGGCGCGAGTCCGTGCCGCTTCCGCCGCGAGCTGTTGCAGCGCTTCGTTCACCGGCGTCGCCACGCCGTGCACCCGGCCGAGCAACGCGATCTCGCCGTTGAGATAGTCGGTCTCGAGCGCGCTGTGGCCACGCGCGAGCGATTGCCACGTCGAGCCACCCGGCCGCTTCGCGCCGTCGATCGCGCCACCCGTCAGGGCCGTGCGTCGCGTCGCGTCTTCCGCGTCGGTCGTGCAGCTCAGATTCGCCGCTGCGTAACACGCGCGCGCCTCGGCCTTCGCGCGATCCGACAGCACGGACTTGCGCGCCTCGGGGCCGCTGATCGCCTCGGCGCCGTTCGTGAGGTTCGAGAGCAGCTTGCCGCGCTTCCACTTCATCACGTTCGGTCGGACGACGACGTCGAACCCCGCCGCGATCAATTCGCCGGCGATCTCGTCGGCGCGATCGGTGCCATCTGGATAGCGACCGAGCTCGAACAATCCGGGCACCGGTGCCGCCCACACTTGCACGGTGCCGGGCACGAGGTACGAGCCCGGCATCAGCACGCACGCGCCGTAGACCTCGCGCGCATGGCGCAGCGCGATTCGCTCGGCCTCGAGCCCGTTCGTCATGCACACGATCGGGATGGTCGCGGGTGCGCGGAGCGCTGCGAGCGCGGCTGCCACGTCCTGCGTCTTGACCGCGACGACCACCACATCGTCGTCGCGCCACGCGATCGGCTCGTGTGGGTCGGCAACCGCGACGCGTGCGACGAACGCACCCTCGGGCGCTTCGACGCGCAAGCCGCGCTCGCGGATCGCCGAGAGATGATCGCCGCGCGCGAGCACCAAGACATCGCGGTTCGCTCGCAAGAGATAGCCGGCGACGACACCACCGATCGCACCTGCACCGAGGATCACGAGTCGCATCCGGCGACCTTACTGTGCAACTGCCGCACGCGCTCGCGCATCGTAGGAGCCGGACCGTCGGCGTCCTCGGCCGCGAGCTCCACGTCGCCGAGCTCGAAGCGATCGATGGCACACCCGTCGTCGAACCAAGCAGGTGATCCGCGAGCTCTTGCCTCGTGGCGAGATCCGCCAGCCCGGGTAGGCGACCGAGCTGATGCAGGACTACTGGCGGGTCGCCCCCACGAACCGGTGAAGCGTAGTAGAACGCCGCGATGGGCGCTCTCGATCAACCCGCATTCGAGGCCGCGATCGCGGCCGGCTGTTCGGCGTGCGGTGGCAAGACGCTCGAGATCCGCAGCTTCATCGACCGCACGGTCAACGTGATGCTCGGCGAGGCGACGAACGCCGGGAAGTGGGCGCACGACGGCGAGAAGTTCGTCGACGGCACGTATCGGATCGAGTGCGTCGCGTGCAAGCACGTCGCGTTCGCGAGCGAGGTCTGTCCGCGCTGCAACGCACCCGATCGCCTGGCTCGCGCGCTCGGGGATGCGAGCAGGCTTGCCGTGCCGAAGCGCTGCCCCAAGTGCAACGAGCTCGAGCTGCTCGCGATCGCGCTCGTACCCGCGACCGCGCGTTCGGGCGGCGGCGAGACGCCGAAACCGAAGCCTCTGGCCGAGCTCGGCGAGCCGGGCTACCACGTCATCGCATTCGCGTGCGATGCCTGCGATCACGCAGTGGTCGCCGAGGGTTGCCCGCTGTGCAGCGCGCCAGGCCCGCTCCGCGCGAGACCTTAGTTTGCACCCGTAGTTTGCGATCACCCGGCGGGCGCGGGACAATTTTGCCGCATGACCGTCTCCCAGATGCGCTTATTGAAGAGCGAAACGCGCGACATGGCCGACTACGCGCGCGCGAGCGACCATCGGCTGCGCCTCGGCTATCCCGAGGAATGGCAGATGAAGACGTCGACGTTCTTCACCGCATTCATCGCGATCGCCGCGGTGCTCGCGATCGTCGCGATGTTGACCGCATGCGGCGGTGCAGCGATGCAGACGATCTCGCTCCAGAACCAGACCGAGCGCACGATCAAGGAGCTCTACGTGTTCCCGGCGGGCTCGAAGGATCGCGGGAAGTCGCTCGGCACGCTCGCGCCGAACAATGGAACCCAGGTCAAGATGGCGGCGGGCAACGTCGAGGTCTACGCGGTCAGCGAGACCGTGAAGATCGACGATCACACGCGCGACACGCCGACCGCGTCGCAAGGCCTCGAGCTCCGCGGCCCACTCCAGGTCATCTTCTTCGATGGCGACAATCGGCCCGCTGCGGTCTCGAATCCCGGCGTGATCGGCGTGAGCTTCATGGTCGCGGCGAAAAAGCCTGCCGCAGAAGAGACTTCGGAACCCGCACCGGCACCTTGAGACCCCACGGGTCCCGCGTAGATCCAAGCGGTTAGGCGCTTTATTCGTGGCCCCGGAGCTGCAAACTTGCTGGGGGTGGACGAGACGGTCGCCTACTCGGCACTGGCGATGACCGTGAGCCTGGCCGTGCTGAGGCCGCGGCTGCCGCGCCTGGCGTGGCGATTCTCGCCCGGATCCGCGGCCGTGCTCGGCGTCGCGGTGCTGGTCGCCGCCGGCGTGTTGAGCCCGGCCGCGATGCTGGACGCCGCGCGCATGCAGTGGCGGCCGCTGCTCGCGCTGATCTCGATCATGGTGATGACCGGGGTCGTCCAGGAGACCGGCGCGTTCGATCGTCTCGCCGCTTGGATCGAGCAACGCGCGCGTACACGTAGCGCGATCTACACGTTCGGCGTCGTGTTCGCGCTCGCGGTCGTCACGCCGGCGCTGCTCAACAACGACGCCGCGATCCTGATCCTCACGCCGCTCGTCGTTGCGCTGACCCGCCGCCTGTATCCCCGCGCACCGGAGGTCACGGTCGCGTTCGCATTCGTCGTGTTCCTCGCTCCGGGCGTCGCGCCGTTCGTCGTCTCCAACCCGATGAACATGATCGTCGCCGAGCTCGCGGGTCTCGGTTTCAACGCGTATGCGGCGGTCATGGTGCCGCTGTCACTCGTCGGTGCCGCGCTGACCTATGCGGTGCTGCGCTGGGTCTATCGCGACGTGTTGCGCTCAGCCGTCGCCGCACCCGCGCCGCGCACGACGATCCACCGCCACGCCGCCGAACGCCCGGCCGTGCTGCTGATGCTCGCGGTGTTCGCCGCGTATCCGATCGCCGCGTGGTTCGGCGCACCCGCGTGGATCGTCGCGGTCGCGGGTGCGCTCGGTGCGATCGTGATCTCGCAGCTGTATTCGGTCGCGCCCGTCCGCAAGGTCACCAGTCACGTGTCCGTGGATATCCTCGTGTTCCTGTGGGGCATCTTCCTCGTCGTGCGTGGATTGCAGAACGTCGGCGTCGTCGATTGGGTCTCCCAGATCTACGCGAGTGCACCGGCAGGCTCGCCCAGCGAGTTGTTCGCGATCGGCACGACCTCGGCGTTCGGCTCAGCCTTGATCGACAACCACCCGATGACGATCCTGAACACGTTCGCGATCGGAACCGGTCACGGTGTGAAGCCGTTGCTCGCCGCGCTGGTTGGCGGCGACATCGGCCCGCGCCTGCTGCCGATCGGCTCGCTTGCCGGACTGCTCTGGATGGACCTGCTGCGCCGCGCCGGCATCGAGATCGGGCTCGCGCGGTTCGTCCGGATCGGTACGCTCGTCCTGTTGCCGACGCTCGCGCTGTCGCTCGGTCTGCTCTACTGGCTCTGACGCCAGGAAATCGAGATCGGCGCAGCCACCGCGTCGGGCGATAGCGCCAGCGCATCGCTGATCGCCGTCGTTCGGAAACTTGCCGTCGTTCGGCGGTCGCGCGCCGCCCGCGGGATCGAATCCGAGTCGGTCGCATCCGGCGGCGATGACGAGCCACGCGAGCCTCACCCGCCAAGCTTACAGGCCTACAGGATCGGCGTCTGGCACTGATCGCAGCCGTCGTTCGGGTCACTGTTTCCGTCGTCGCACTGCTCGCCCTTGTCGGCCTGGACGATGCCGTCGCCGCAGCGCGGGCCGAGCGTGCAGCCCGGCTGGCAGTGGCCGTAGCCGCCGACGTTCGTGCCGTCATCGCACTGCTCGTGGTCGGTCTGGACGATGCCGTCGCCGCAGCGGGGGCCGAAGTTGAGGCAGTCCGCGGTGCACGAGTCGTAGCCACCGTTGTTGACGCCGTCGTCGCAGACCTCGTTCGACGAGGTCACGCCGTCACCGCAGTGATCGACGCAGGTCGAGTGCGACGAGTTGAAGCCCTGCAGCGTCAGCTTGTACGATGACGCCGTCGTGTGGCGCTCGGCCTGGAGCACCGCGACCTCGTAGGTCTTGCCGACGACGAGGCCCATGCCCGAGCCCTGCGTCGCCATGTTGATCTCGCCGTTCTCCGCGCCGTGGACGCCGCCGAGGTCGAGGGCGAGCTTGTTGTTGACGAACACCCAGACGTCGTCGTCACCGCGGAACTGGAGATCCTCGGTGCCCTTGTACGTGAACCAGTAGCGCAGCTCCGACGTGAAGCTGAAGTTGTGGTTGTTGTACGTCGGCTCCTTCGTGACGCCGACCGGGTTGTTCGCCTGGATCACCCAGCCGCGGGTGTCGAGCGGGAAGAACGTGCCGTTGTCGAACACGTACGTCGCCGGCGCGGTCTTCGTGAGCGACAGCGTATCGGGATACGTGATGCTGATCGGGTCGTCGTTGTACCACTGGTCGAACGAAGCCTTGCCGGCGGTGGTCGACGTGCCACCCGTCGCCTTCGCGTACGCCGGCTTGTGGTTGACCATGTCGGTCGCGAGCATGCCGCGGTCGTCACCGTTGTGATTCTCGAAGTCGATGTGGCCACCGGTCTGCACGGTCGACGTGCCCGGCAGGAAATGGCCCTTGAAGTCGCGATAGACGACCGTGACCGGCATCGTCGCCGGCTCGGCATCGGTGATCGCGCTACACGTGAAGCCGGTCTCCGGCATGCAGTCGTGCGAGCAGCCGTCGAAGTCACGCGTGTTGCCGTCGTCGCAGAGCTCGCCGGTCTGGAGTACGCCGTCGCCGCAGATCGCCTGGCAGTTACCGTTCGAGCATTGCGGCTCGCGCGTGCAGAACGGGGTGCAACCGTCGCCGAGGTTGTTGTTGGCGTCGTCGCACTGCTCGAGGCCCTCGGTCACGCCGTCGCCGCAATGTGTGGCGTGGCACGGCATGTTCGGATCCGGGCACGCGAACCCGACCTCGAGCTGGCAGTTCGCGTTGCAGCCATCGCCGCCGCTGCCGTTGCCGTCGTCGCACTCTTCGAAGCCCGCGACGATGCCATCACCGCATTGCGCGGCGGTGCAGCGAATGCCCGCGACCGGACAGGTCCAACCGGGCTCGAGCTGACAGCTCGCATCGCAGCCATCGCCGGCGTGCGTGTTGCGGTCGTCGCAGGTCTCCGTCGGCTCGAGGATGCCGTTGCCGCACTGGTGATCCGCGACGCACTGCGAGCCCGGATCGCCGCACGCGAAGCCGTTCTCGATCTGGCACGTAGCGGAGCAGCCATCGCCGCCGGTCGTGTTGCCGTCGTCGCACGTCTCGCTGCCGTCGAGCTGGCCGTTGCCGCACGTCGGGCCGGCCGCATCGGGCGCCATGTTCGAACCGCCGCCGCCACTATCCGGTTGCGCGCCGCCGCCACCACCACAAGCGATCATTCCGAGTGCGAGCGCGAACGCAGCGGCATGCTTCATCGAACACCCACTCTACGAATCGTCGTCGGAGGCGCTAGGTGGACGATCGCCGACCATGTGCGACAACCGCGCCTCGGAGAAACGGCGATCCCTCGCGATTCTCCGACGACGATACGAGCTTGGCTCCCCGCGCGCTACCCGAGATTCCGGCGACGTGTCGCTACCCCGTTCGTAACCGGGCGAGCGGCAGAACGCACGGTGAGCGACGGCGCTCACAAGACCATCGCAACGTCGCGAACCGAGCCCTCCAACCGCGGCACGAGTCCTGTAATCGGCACGGCGGTGACGATCGAATGGACCGCTGCGCTCGTATTCGCGCTCGCGCTGCTCGCGGGGGTGATCGCCCAGGCGATCGGCCGTCACGCGACGGTGCCGGGCATCATCATCCTGCTCGGCACCGGCATCGCGCTCGGGCCTGACTGCGCCGGCATCGTCGACCCGCAGATCCTCGGCAGTGGGCTCGACTCGATCGTCGGGTTCGCAGTCGCGGTCATCCTGTTCGAAGGCGGCATGCGGCTCGATGTCGCGCAGCTGCGCAGGCAAAAGACCGTGATTCGCCGGCTCGTGGTGGGTGGTGCGGTGCTGACGACGAGCGGTGGCGCACTCGCAGCCCATCTCCTTCTCGGCTGGGACTGGCGCACTTCACTGCTATTCGGCACGCTCGTGATCGTCACGGGACCTACCGTGATCGGCCCGCTGGTCCGCAGGATCCGGCTGGCCCCGAGCATCGCGGTGGTGCTCGAGGCGGAGGGCGTGTTCGTCGATGCAATCGGAGCGACGATCGCGATCGTGGCGCTCGAGCTCGCACTCGGAGCGCCGAGCGATCCGCTGGGCGCCGCGGTGCTGGGGATGTTGAAGCGGATCGCGACTGGTGCTGCGCTCGGCTCCTGCGGTGGGCTGGTTCTCGGCATCGCGTTGCGGCAGCGCAAGCTCGTACCGCGCGGGATGGAGAACATCTTCGCGCTCAGCGCCGCCGTCGCGGTCTATCAACTCAGCCAAGCGATCGTGCCGGAGAGTGGGATCTCGGCTTCGATCGCAGCGGGGCTCGTCGTCGGCAACCTGCGCATACGGCGGATGGAAGAGCTGGCCGAGTTCAAGGAACAGCTCACGACGCTCCTCGTCGGCCTCTTGTTCGTGCTGCTCGCCGCCGACGTTCGCATGGCCGATGTCGCCGCGATCGGGCCACGCGCGTTGCTCGTCGTCGGCGCGCTGATGATCGTCGTCCGTCCCGCGGTGGTGTGGCTATCGAGCATCGGCGCGGGGCTCGCCTGGCGCGACAAGCTGTTCATCTCGTGGATCGGGCCACGCGGCATCGTCGCGGCCGCGGTTGCGACGGTGTTCGCCACGGCACTCGACCGTCACGGGGTTGCAGGCGGCACCCAGTTGCGCGCCCTCGTCTTCATCGTGATCGCGATGACCGTGACGCTGCAGGGGTTGTCGGCCGGACCGCTCGCTTCGCTCCTCAAGCTGCGACGCGCGTCGAATACCGGCTACCTGTTCCTCGGCGCGAACCCGCTCGCGATCCATCTCGCGAGGCGGTTTGCGGGCGCGGGTCACCCGGTCGAGCTCATCGACACGAGCTCTGACCAGGCCGCGGCCGCCCAGGCCGCGGGGCTGAAGGTGATCTTCGGCAATGGTCTCGATCCCCGCACCCTCGCGAAGGCGCGGATCGATACGAGGAGCCACGTCGTCGCCGTCACCTCGAGCGAGAGCGTCAACATGCTCCTGGCCCAGAAGGTCGCCGACGACACCCCCGAACCGCCGCACCTGCTCGTGGCGATCGACGCGAGCTCGACGGGGGTCGCGCCGGCGATGGTCCACAAGGTTGGCGGCACGGTCCTGTTCGGCCGCGGGGTCGACCTCGATGCGTGGCTGGTCCGCCTGCGCCACAAGAACGTAGAGGTCGTGCGCAGGATGTACGTCGGGCCCGAAGGGCCGCGTGATCCATTTCCAGACCAGGTCCTCGCGCTGTATCGCGAACGCGAAGGCGTGCCGCGGTTGATCGACGATCACACCGAATTGCGCGACGGCGACATCGTCGAGCTCATGCTCGCGACCGACGCGAGGGAAGCGATCGACACGTGGTTCGCGAGCCAGCCGTGGCAAGCCGTCGTCGAGGCCCGTCACGAGCCGGTGCTCGCGAAGCCGCGCAGCACCACGGCCGAGACCCCGAAAGCCGCTTAGCGGCGCCTTGCGGCGCCTAGCGGCGAGCGAGCTCGGCTTCGAGCTCGGCGACGCGCTGCTGGAGCGCCTCGACAGTCGCCGCCACGTCGGAAACATTGACCTTCTGCGGGATGTGTTGCGGGCAATTGCTGTCCCACGCGGCGACGGTGAACACGATCACCTGCTCGGGCTTCGCGGTATAGCCGGCGGGCATCACCGATGCGAGCAGCTCCGGATCGTCGACAACCCGCGCGGTGCCCCACAGCTTGATCCGACGGCGGTGTAGATAGTCCATCGCGAAGATGTGCGCGCGGGGATTCTCGCTGAGGTTACCCGTCGTGATGAATTGGCGATTTCCGACGAAGTCGGCGAACGCGAGCGTGTGGTCGTCGAGCACGTGGAGAAACCCGGGCGGGCCGCCGCGGTGCTGGATGTACGGCTGGCCCTCGGCACTCGCGGTCGCGAAGTAGACGCTGTCTTGCTCGGCGAGGAACGCCGCGAGCTCCGGCGTGATCGTCGTCTCCCAGCCGCCGCGCGTTTCCATCCGGGCGTACGCCGGCCGCGAGCCCTTGCGCGTCTGTGCGGCTTTGACTGCCGGGGTAAATGCGATGTCGCTGGACGCCATGGCAACAACGTAGAGCCTCTCGAACACAGGGAGTAGTGGGGTATAATGCGAGTCAGCCTCTCGGAATTCGAGAACCACATGAATCAGCTCGACTCGCTCCGCGCGGCGATCGCTGCGGCCGACACCGGGAGTTTCTCGGCGGCGGCGCGCGCGCTCGCCGTCCCGCTCGCGACGCTCAGTCGCAAGGTCGCCGACCTCGAGACCCACCTCGGCACGGCCCTGTTCGTGCGGACCAGCCGCAAGCTCCAGATCACCGAAGCGGGCCAGGCGTACGTCATCGCTGCTCGGCGCGTGCTCGACGACCTCGCCGATGCGGATCGCGGCGCGCGTGGCGAGTATCAGACGCCGCGCGGCGAGCTCGCGATCGCCGCGCCGATCGTGTTCGGGCGTCTTCACGTGCTCCCGATCGTGAACGAGCTGCTCCGCACGTATCCCGAGATCACCGCCCGCCTCGTGCTCTCGGATCGGTACGCGAACCTCGTGGACGATCACCTCGATGTCGCGGTCCGGATCGGCGAGCTCGCAGACAGCAGCATGATCGCGACCCGCGTAGGGGGCGTGCGTCGGATCGCGTGCGCGAGCCCGGCGTATCTCGCGGCGCACGGCCGGCCGCGGAGGCCTGCGGATCTCGTCCGTCACGCGTGCATCGCGACCACGACCGACGCTTGGCAGTTCGCGACGACATCGATCGCGGTCCGCCCGCGCTTGTTCGTGTCGACTGCGGAGGCCGCGATCGATGCAGCGCGCGCCGGGATCGGGATCGCTCGACTGCTGTCATACCAAGTCAACGATCGCGCGCTGGTTCGAGTGCTCGGATCGTTTGAGCCCCTAGCATTGCCCGTACACATCGTTCGCGCGCCTACACTGGTTACGCGCAAGCTGCGTGTGTTCCTCGATCTGGCCGGATCTAGACTCCGTGCAGCTCTCCCATAATTCGTAACGTCGCGTGCGATTACGCCCGTCGTTGTCCAAGCGCGCGCTTCACAGAATGTGGGTGTTCCACCTCACGAAGCTGATTCTACAGTTGCGTAAGTGCCTCTGTGGCATGGAGGATGCTCTTAGCCGGCACTTAAGTCTGGGGGTTTTATGCAACGTCGTTACGTCGCTGCTGTTCTGCTCACGTCCGGATCATTGCTCGGTTGTGTCGCTGATGTAGACGGCACCGCCGCTATCGACGACATCGCGGCGAAGGGTGCCGCGTTAGATCCGAACACGTACTTCAGCGCGGGCGCGCCGAAAGGGACGGATCCGTTCTTCGCGTCGCTCGGGACCAACGGGCGAGCGTGCGCGACCTGTCACGTGGCCTCCGAGGGCTGGTCGATGACCCCAGCAGACCTCCAGGCGCGCTTCGACGCGACCGGCGGCACCGATCCAGTCTTCCGCACGAACGACGGTACGGTGTCCCCGACCGCCGACGTGTCGACCGTTGCGGCTCGGCGCACCGCCTACGCGATGCTCCTGTCGCGCGGTGATATTCGCGTCAGCATCGGCATCCCTTCGAATGCCGAGTTCTCGCTCGCGGCCGTCGACGATCCGTATGGTCACGCCAGTGCAAGCGAGCTCTCGCTGTTCCGCCGCCCGCTGCCGAGCACGAACCTCTCGTTCCTGAGCGCGATCATGTGGGATGGCCGCGAGGCTTCGGTCGCATCGCAAGCCATCGATGCGACGCTCGGTCATGCGCAAGCCACCGGCACCGTGCAGACGCAGATGGACTCGATCGTCGCGTTCGAGTCTTCGCTCTTCACGGCGATGGCGAGCGCCGACAAAGCCGGCCGGCTCGACAACCTATCGGCCACCGGCGGTCCGCAGCTGCTCGCGAATACGCCGTTCTACATCGGCATCAACGATCCGATCGGGAGAAATCCGATGCACACGGCGTTCGATCCGAACGCGATGACGATGTTCAAGGCCTGGGGGACGAAGCCGGGCAATGGCTCGCCGGGATGGCAGCGCGCGTCGATCGCGCGTGGCGAGGTCGTGTTCAACACGCACCCGATCACGCTCACCGGCGTGAAGGGGCTCAACGACACACTCGGCGTTTCGTCGCTCCAAGGCACGTGCACGACCTGTCACGACACCCCGAACGTCGGCGATCACTCTGTCGCGATGGCGCTCGACATCGGCGTCAGCGATGCGTCGGAACGTACGCCCGACATGCCGCTCTACACGCTGAAGAACAACACTTCCGGTGAGACCGTGCAGACGACCGATCCGGGCAGGGCGCTCGTCACCGGGAAATGGGCCGACATCGGCAAGTTCAAGGGACCGATCCTGCGCGCCGTCTCGCTCCGTGCGCCGTACTTTCATAACGGGAGCGCGGCGACGCTCGACGCGGTTCTCGACTTTTACGAGGGTCGGTTCGGGCTCGGTCTCACGGTTCAGGAACGCGCTGACTTGGTCGCGTTCCTGCAAGCCCTGTAGCGCACCATGGTCGCCGTCGCTTCGATCAATACTTCGATCCGCATCGGCGACCGCATCGACGGACGTTACCGCGTCCTCGATCTGATCGCCGACGGTGGGATGGGCACCGTGTTCCTCGCGGAGCACGTGCTGATCAAGCGGCGGGTGGCCCTCAAGGTCCTCCATCGCGAGCTCGCCCACGACGTCCTGATGGTCCAGCGCTTCCTCAACGAGGCGTCGGCGGCAGGCACGCTCGGTCACCCGAACATCGTCGAGTCGACGGACATGGGCTTCACGCCGGATGGCGTGCCGTTCATCGTGTTCGAATACCTCGACGGCGCGCTGCTGACGAAAGAGATCTATCGCGTCGGTGGGCTGCCGGTGCGGCGGGCGATGCGGATCGCGACCCAGATCGCGTCAGCGCTCGACGCCGCCCACGCGGCCGGGATCGTCCATCTCGATCTCAAGAGCGACAACATCTTCCTCGTCGAACGCGAGGGCACGCTCGATCACGTGAAGGTGCTCGACTTCGGGATCGCGCGCTTCCTCGGCAACGATCTCGACAAGGCCGAGGTCGCGGGCACCCCCGAGTTCATGGCGCCCGAACAGATCACGTCGCCCGCGGCGGTCGACGAACGCGCCGATGTCTACGCGCTCGGCGTCGTGCTGTACGAGATGTTGTGCGCTCGCCGGCCGTTCGACGACGAGAATCAGCGGTCGCTGCTGCGTCGCATCGTGTACGAAGCCCCGCCGGCGCTCGATCGCGGCGTACCGGAGGATCTCGAGCGGCTGATCGGAAGCATGCTCGCGAAGGAGCCGTCCGCGCGTCCCGGGTCGATGAAGCAAGTCTCGCTCGTTCTCGACGAGTTGCTCGACGCGCTCGAATCACGCGCGGTGCCGGCAAACGAGGAAGACCAGGCATTCGCTCCGCCCGCCGAGGACGACTTCGAGATCGAAGTCGCCGAGGTTGCCGACGTCGTCGACCATCCGGCACTGCCGGCGACGGCACAGATCGTCGCGCTGCCGGCCCGGCATACGCGCCGCTGGCCGAGCGGGATGCTCGCGCTCGCCGTCCTCGCCGGGCTCGCCGGTGGTGGCGCGATGGTCGTCGAGCAGCGCCGGGTCGCCGGCCTTGGCGACACCTCGGTCCGCGCACTCGAGGCCGACGCGGCGCAGCTCTCGGCGCTGATCGAGTCGAGCTCGCGCGCGTTGCACCAGCGCGCGGCGACGATCGCGGCGACACCCGTATTGCGCAGCGCGATCGCGACGGATGCGGCTACGCTCCAGGATCTGATCGCGAACGAGCACGTGCTCGTGCCGCAACCGGGCGAGCGGCTCGCGATGTATCAGGGAGACCACGAGCTGTTGCGTGTCCCCGCCGACGCGGCTCCGCTCGGGACCGGGCTCGCGGTCGCCGGCGATGGCCTCGAGCTCGCAGCATCGGCGACGATCGCGATGGCGCACGGCGCGGTCGCGGTGGCCGCTCCACTCGACCTTCACGTGATCCGCGCGCGCCTCGCAGGCGATGCGCTCGGCGCGACGGTCTCGGGGCTCGCGCAACCGCTGGTCGTCGTCACCCCGCCCGCGGGCGCGGGTGAGACCCCGCCGCGCGAGGTCGTGGTTCCGATCGTGCTGCCGCGCGAGCTCGGTGCACCGCTGACGCTACGCGCGACGATCCGTGCGGCGCGGTCGGGTGAGCTGCTGACGACCGCGCGCGATGCATCGTTCGCGATGGCCGGCGCACTCGTGCTGTGCTTCGTCGTGATCGGTGCGATGCGTCGGCGTGCGTAGCGCTATGCCGCGAACGCGTCGACGAAGCTGAGCTCTTCGCGGTAGCGCGCGAAGCAGCACGCGCCGGCTTCGAGCCGGAGCAGCGCGCCTTCTGCGATCAGCGGAGCGAGCTCGGGATTGCCATCGACGAGCGGCATCACGACCTCGCGGTTCCACGCCTCGCTGTGCTTGATGTCGAGCGTCGCGTGGAGCGCATAGTACTGGCGCGTGCCGGGTTTGACACCGAGCCGCTTGAGTCCGGCGTTGACCAGCTCCGCGCGACCAGGTGCGGTGAGCTCGATGACGCCGAGCGCGCCGAGCGCTTGATAGGTGTAGCAACGATTTGCGGCGAGCCCGCACAACAGATTGCCGAGCGCGCGGGACTCCCACACGATGTCATCGGGGAGCTGCGCGAGCTCGAGCTCCTCGGCGAGCCGCGACAACATCGGGCCATGCATGCCGCCGGCGTTGCCACGGCCCATCTCGTCCCAATAGTTCCTCGCGAGCTCGAGCTTCGGTCGATCGGGCAAGCGGAGTTGGGTCATCGCAACGAGATCCTCGAAGCCGGCTTCGCCGGCGACCTCCTGGCGCAAGAACCAGCGGAGCTGATGAAGTGTCGCGTGCTCGGCGAGCCAGGGGAAAAGCGGATCGTTCTGGCCCGGACCAAAATCGCGGAGCTGTTCGAACCACGCGATGAACTGCGCGGCATCGCGCGGCGCCCGACTCGCGATGGGCGCGATGCGGGCGCGTTGTTCTTCGATCCAGTCCATCTCCATCGCGCGCAGTGCGAGCTCTTCCTCGAGGTCGCTCCGCCAGTCGGCCTTCGGACTCGCAGGCGCGAGCCGCATCCGATTGAGGCGTGCGAGGTGGAGGTGAAGTCGTGCGCTCATACATGTAGGGTTTGCAACTCCGAGGCCGGCGCAACATTTGCTCTATCAAGGGTCATGACGTCCTTCGTGCTCAGTCGCCCGGCGTGCTCCTGCGCGCACGGTGACCGGGATTGTGCGTATCGAGTGGCTTGGGCGATCAATCCGCATATGCGCGTCGGTGCTGCCGATTCACAGCGCGCTTGCGCGCAACACGCAGGCCTGGTTCGCGCGCTCGATCGCGCCGGCGCGCGCGTGTTGAGGTTGCCGTTCCTGCACGGTGCGTTCGATTCGGTGTTCATGAAGGACAGTGCGATCCTGATCGAGCGCGGTGGCCGCGCGTGCGCGCTGCCGATGACGTTTCGCCATGGCCAGCGGCGGGTCGAGACTGCTGCACGGTCGCGTCAGCTCGCGCGTGCGGGCTTCACGGTCGCGCGCCCGCTCGCGAGCTCGATCGAAGGTGGCGATGTCCATATCGTCGCGCACCGTGGGCTCGCTCTGCTCGGGCATGGCGTGCGTTCGGATCGCGCTTCGACCACGGGCCTCGCGTACTTTCTCGGCTGCGAGGTCGTGCCCCTCGAGCTTCGCGATCCCGCGCTATTTCATCTCGATACCGCACTGACCGTGCTCGCCGACGATACGCTCGTGTATTGCGGCGAAGCGTTCACGCCGGCGAGCGTGCGCGCGCTCGAGGCGCTGCACTGGAAGCGGATGGTCGAGGTTTCGCTCGCCGATGCGAAGACGTTCGCGATCAATGTCGTCGAAGTTCGCGGCACGATCATCACTGGCACCGACACGCCTGCCGCCGTCGCGATCTGGCGGTCTCTCGGCCGCCCGGTGATCGTCGCGCCGCTCGACCAGTTCCAGCTCGCCGGTGGCAGCGCCGCGTGCTTGGTCGCGAGGGTCCAGCCGATCGGTGCAGCGATGCGGCGCGCCGCGGCGTAGCGGCTAGCCGAAGCGCTCGCGCAGCCAGCCCTTGAGTCCGTGCTGGTGCGACGCGTGAATCCGGCGCGCGACGAGGTAGATCACGATCAAGATGTTCGCGACGAGCACGATCGCCTTGATCGGCGAGCTCTTGTGGACCATCTCGTAGACCTCGAGCGGGATGAACGACGTCGTGATGATCATCGTCAACCACTCGCCCCAGACCTTGTGGGCCAGGAGGGCGCAGCCCTCGACCGAGAACAGGGCAGCGTACGCGAGCAGGCCACCGCCGATCAGCTCGGTGCGATGGGGGCTACTGCTGCACAGCTTGCCGACGTACCGCGTGATCACCTCGCGCCCGTTGCCCACGGCGAATTCCCTGAGGTAGTGGCGCACCCCGTCGTGCAGCGTGGCGAAGACGCTCACCGCGGCCGCGAGCAGGAGGAACGCCTTGACGAGCTTCAACACGCCGATCAAGACGATCAGCCGGTCGTGGCGCTCGCGCATACCTTAGATCTACAGCAACAATCGTGCGCGGCCAGCTGCCCATGAGCCCCCGATTCGCGGTGATCGCTCCCGACCTGTCGCGCGGGGTCCGCGCGGCGATCGCCGTGGTCATTCCGTTCTACTTGGCCGCGCAGCTCGATCACCCCGAGCTCGCGTGGCTCGCGCTCGGCGGTTGGCTCGGCGCGCTCGCCGACCCGGCGGGGACCCGGCGCGCCCGGGCGACCGCGATGGCGGTGTTCACGGTCGCGTCGTTCGCGGTGATCTGGCTCGGCGGCGTGCTCGCGGTCCAACCGGTCGTCGCGGCGGCGTTCATTGCGGTGGTCGGGTTCGCGGCGTCGCTGGCGCGGGCGATCAACGGCCCCGCGGGTACGATCGGAAACCTGATCGTCCTCGTCACGGCGATCGCGTCGGCGCGGCCGCCGGGCTCGGCATTCAGCGAAGCCTGGTTGTTCGCGGCGGGTGCGCTGTGGGCCGTGGCGCTGTCGTCGATCGTGTGGCCGGGCTGGCCGCACCTGCCTTTGCGCGTCGCGCTCGGGAAGGTCTTCGCGGAGCTCGCCGCGTACTGCGACGCGATCGCAGTGGCGGGTGGCGATCCACGCGCCGACTGGGCCGCGCTCGCGCGCGATCATCAACGCCGGGTTCGCACCGAGCTCGAGCACGCGCGCGGTACGATGGTTGCGCTGCGCGCGCGCCACGCCGGCGAGCGCCCGGTCGGTACGAACCTCCGCGTGCTGCTCGGCGATGCCGAGCTCCTGTTCTTTCGCGTGATCGCGCTCGCCGACGAAGCGGAGGCGGGCGGCGGCGATGCGCGCGCCGTGGCGCGCGAGCTCGCTGCGCTCGATCGCGAGATCGCGGAGCGCCTGGTCACGCGCACGCCTGGCACGCCTGCGCCATCGACTCCGATCGCGGTGACGAGCTCACTGGCGCGCGGTGCGATCGAGTGGACGCGCAAGGCGCTCGTGCGATCGCGGGATCTCGACGTCCTCGGCGCGAATGGCACGCCCGTCGCGCATTCGTCGACCGCGAAGGTCGGGCTTGCCGAGGCGGCGCGCGCCGTGCGCGACGCGCTGACGCCGCGGTCGCCGGTGTTCCAGCACGCGCTGCGCGTCGCACTGACGTGCGCGAGCGCATACGGCCTCGGCCGGATCGCATCACCGACCCATTCGACGTGGGTCACCGTCACCGCGATCGTGGTGCTCCAGCCGTATCTCGGCGCGACGCTCGTTCGCCTCGTCGAGCGCGTCATCGGCACCATCCTGGGCGGCGCGGTCGCGATCGTCATGATGGAGACGATCGCGGACCAGCGCGTGCTCGCGCTGCTGCTCGTGCCGCTCGCGGTGGCCGCGGTGATCACGCGCACGCGCAGCTATCGCTTGTTCGTGCTGTTGCTGACGCCGGTGTTCGTGCTGGTCACCGATCGCTGGCATCCCGGCCTCTACACGATCGGCGTCCGGATCGCCGACATCGCGCTCGGTGGAGCGCTCGCCGCAGTCGCTGCTTTGATCGCGCCGTCGACGGAGCGCGCGCGGCTTGCCGACGCTCTGGCCGCGATGCTGGACGCCCTCGCGCGCTATGCCGACGGCGCGTTCGAGGTGCTCTCGCAGGGTTCCGATCGCGCGCGCCTCACGCTCCTGCGTCGCGAGCTCGGCGTCGCGCTGGAGACCGCCGAGGTCTCGCTCGAACGGATGCTCGCCGAACCAAAGCCGCTGCGCCGAGGGACCGCGAATGCGGCGGTGTTGATCACGTACGCGCGTCGCTTGAGCGCGACCCTGACCGCGCTCGACGAGGCGGCCGCCGGCGGGCCACGTCCCACGATCCCCGAGGCGATCCAGGCTCACGTGCAGTCGGCGATCGCGGCGGCGAAGGCGCACGTGTTGACCGATACGACCGTGCCGCGGATCGAACCCGTGCGCGCCGACACCAGCACCCAGATCGATAGGCTCGCTCACTTCGCGATGCTGATCCGACAGACCGCCGTCGCGGCATAACGATTTCTCGCAGGGGAGATGGAATCGAACGTGCTTGGAGAACCAACCAGCTTCTCCAAGGAGACCCTCGATGATGCTCAAACTGCCCCTCGTGTTCGCGTGCTCGCTCGTCGCAGGCGGCGCAGGTTCCGCGCTCGCGGATCCGCCCCGGCCGGATCCGGGCGTGCCGCCGCTGAACCCGCCGACCGATCCGATGGCGCCGGTGACCGATACACCCGCGCCGATGACGCCGGCGCCGGTCACGACGACCACCACGACGGTCGACACCACCGCGCCGGTTCGTGAAGACCTCGACGTGCCGCCCGGAACGCCGGTGCCAGGGGTGACCGCGAACGACGGCCCCATCCTCGTCGTCCACGATCGTCCAGACGCGCTCAGCTATGCCTGGCACGACCCGTATCTAGTGTCGGGTATCGGCGTCGGGTTCACCGTCGGTGGCGGCTTGACCGGATTCACGGACCGGGCGATGCGCAACACGGTGTCGGCAAACGTCGGCGGGTTGTGGGACGCGCGCGCATCGTTCGGCACGCACATCCCGATCGGCCTCGACGTCGGCTACATCGGTAGTGCGGCGAACATCAACACGATCGACGGCCACGCGAACGGCACGCTCGTGGGCACCACCATCGAGGCAGCGCTCCGCTACAACATCCTGCCGCACAACACGTTCAACCCGTACCTGTTCGCGGGCGCTGGCTGGCAGCGCTACGACGTGACGAACATGCACTTCGCGCAGAGCGACACGGGCATGGCGCCGCACGACAACGTCGCAGAGTTCCCGATGGGCGCCGGCTTCGGCGTGCGCGACGTGAGTGGCTTCAACTTCGACCTGCGCGGCACGTTCCGCGCGACGACCGACTCGACGCTGCTCCAGGAGAACAACGGCAACTACGCGCAGCTCCACTCGTGGGAGGCCAGCGGCTCGGTCGGCTACGAGTTTTGACGAGCGTTTTGCCGATTGTGACCGCCGCGGCGATCAGCGTAGCCTGGTCGTCTGCGGTGGTGGCTCCTGCTCGCGCTGACTAGCGCGGCGTGCTCGGAAGATCCGAGCGCGACCGCGCCATTCGCGCATGTCGTCGATGCGTGCGCGCCGATCGCGCTGACATCGACCGCGACCGGCGCCGAGCTCGCGAGCATCGGGCGAGCGTCCCAGCTGTGGGCGGCGGTCGGGGTCACCGGTCCAGGCCAGCCGGGTGCCACGGCGAGCGTCGTGGTCGCGTTCGTGCCCGCCGCGCCCGGCGTGTTCGGGTTCTACGATGACGTCGGCGTCAAGCTCGAGATCAGCGACGCGCTCTCGGATGATCAACGCGCGATCGTGATCGCGCACGAGCTCGGTCACGCGTTCGGGCTCGTCCACGTGGCCGCAACCGAACGAGCGTCGGTCATGAACGTCGCGAACCTGAGCATCGTCCCGACCGCCGCAGATCAGCTTGCAGTGGCAGCGCTGTGGGGCGATTGCGCGAACCCCTGAGACGCGGCGCGCGCGAGATCCGAGCGCACGCCTGCGCACTCGATCGCGGCACGAGCGCACGCGACGACCACGATGCGTCGGCGAACTCCGTGTTTCCCGGCATCCGCGCGCGGCACGTCGGTTGCTCTGATATCTGCTCGTGATGACTCGGCGGCTCGCGTGGGTCGTCAGATGAACAGGCAACGCAAACCCGGACTCGCTTACCTAACAAAAGGACAGCGACTAACAGCATCGGGAAACTCGAAGTCGAGATGAAGATCACGTCGACGAGCACACCGACGAAATATTCGGTGCTGATCTGTGAACGAGCCGGGTTTGTGATCCTCGAGATCTGACGATCCACTCGAACCGCCGAGACTGTCGTGCGCGGACGAAGAGCTAGGGCTCTTGCCGCACCGAGCGCACCGTCGGGAACGCATCGGCGAGCGCGATCAGTCCACGCTCGGTCAGCTTGTTGCCGGTGACGTCGAGGCTCGCGAGCCGCGGAAAGTTCGCGCGCCTGCGAGCGAGCTCGAGCGCATTCGCGTCGACCATCTGGTTGTGCGACAAGTCGAGCTGGTCGAGCTGCGCGGCGAGCGGGCTCTGGGTCAGCTCGATCACGAGCTCGCGGATGTAGCGCGTGCGGACGAGCGCGAGCTGGTGGAGCTTCGCTAGATCGCGGCGCGCGAGCAGCTCGAAGATGTCGTCGATCGACGCGTCGCCGGTCGTGTAGCCGCTGCCGAAGTCGAGGCGCAGCAGCTCGAGCCGCGGGAACGGCGCGGTCACCAGGCCCCGCGCACTCGCCGCGGGCATCTGGCTATCGACGAGCTCGAAGCGTTCGAGGTCCGGCAGCTCCAGCCGACCCAGCGTGAGTGCATGACCGGTGAGTGACAGCCGGCGCAACCGCGGCAGCGCCGACCACAGCTCCCCGAGCTTCGCGTTCGAGACCTGCCACAGGCGCAGCCCGCGCAGGCTCGCCGGCGCGCGCTGGACGAGCAGGTCGATCGCCTCCTGGATGCGCTCGTTCTGGACCAGCGTGAGCTCGACGAGGAAGCGCCCCGACGCGTGGCGCAGGATTTGATCGAGCACGTGGTCGATCGGCTTCTGGCGATCGGCGTGGAGATACGCGCCGTGGATCACGCCGAACCGCCACGAAAACACGTCGGGGTCGCCTTCGCGTGCGAACCGCTCGGGGGTCGTGTACCGCGCGAGCGGCCCCAGCAAGTCGTGGACGTTCTTCTTCAGCTCCTTAGGGAACGCCCTGTCGTCGCCGGACGCCTCCGCGGCGAGCGCCATCGCCATGACATTTCCGCGCGGGTCGCCCTGGCTCTGCAGCCAGTCCGCGAACACCGAGTAGCCCGCCGGGTTTTCGGGGTCGTTCGCGATCGCGAGCTCGAGCTCGGTGTGGCGTGGATCGCGCGGCATCGGCACGTAGCCGACCTGGGTGCGCTCCTCGGTCAGCTTCGCGAGCTGCGCCGCGGCCTGCTCGGACGTCACGAACGTGCGCGTGGTGGTCTTGCCGCCGCTCGTGATCTCGAGCTGCTTGTCGATCTGTTCGATCTGCCAGGGCTCGCCATCGAGCTCGTAGCGCGGCATCTTTCCCAAGCGTAGCGATAGACCGCCGGGATGGTGCGTCGTGACGACGACAGAATCGTCACCGAAGATCTCGGCGGCAACCTGCCGTCACGCTGTGATGATCAGCGGGTGCAAGCCCCGTCTCGGAAAGCGCCGGCGCGCCGAGTAGCAGGCCCGTGTCTAAGCGGCAAGATCTGGGAACACGAGCAAAAGCGCGTCTACTTCCTGCATCGCCAGCCGTCACAACGCGCGATCAAGCGGATCCGACAGAACGTGAAGGACCGAACGCCACGAGGACGATGTCACGCGGATCTTCGCGCGATCATCGCCCACCCAGCACCGCTGGTCCGAGAGCTCTCCCGCAAGCGGGAAATCCGCAAGCACGGTCTCGCCGGGGGTCGTACGGAAACTCGTAACGAGGGAAAGTAGATCTACCAATGTCTCGTCTCCAGCTCGAACGGTCCGGACCGATCGCGACCCTGTGGCTCGACCGCGCCGACAAGCGCAACGCGCTCGATGCGCCGATGATGAAGGAGCTCGCGGCGGCGCTCGACGAGGTCGGCGCCGACCGCAACGTGCGGGTCGTGGTCCTGCGTGGCCGTGGCGTCGCGTTCTCGAGCGGCATCGATCACGCGTTGCTCGCCGGGGTGATGACCGCGACCCAGCAGACCCCGTTCCTGCACCTCCACCACGAGCTCCAGGAGACGTTCCATCGGATGTCTCGGCTGCACCAGCCGGTGATCGCGGCGCTCCACGGCGCCTGCGTCGGCATGGCTCTCGAGCTCGCGCTCGCCGCAGACATCCGGATCGCGACCGAGGATTGCGTGCTCGGCCTGCCGGAGATCGCGTTCGGGCTGGTGCCCGATGTCGGCGGCACGACGCGCCTCGTTCGCGCGGTCGGCGAGCCGCGGGCGAGAGAGCTCGTGCTGACCGGCCGGATGCTGCGCGCGCGCACCGCGGAGCGCTACGGCCTCGTCCATGACGTCGTCGCCGACGCATCGGCGCTCGACGCTCGCGTGATCGCGCGTGCCGAGCTGCTCGCCGGTCACGCTCCGACCGCGCTCGGTCTCGCGAAGGTGCTGGTCCAGGCCTCGGGTGAGACGAACAGTGCGACCAGCTTCCGGCTCGAAGGCGCGTTCCAGCAGACGCTGATCGGCCAGTCCGATCTCGCGCAGCGGTTTCCCGCGGCCCTGGCATTCATCAAGGCGCAGATGGCGAATCCCGAGTAGGGTAGGCGGTCGATGCCAGAAGTAGGTCCGGAGGCGTGGCCGCAAGCGCGGCCGATGTGCGCGCGCTGTCGTCGTCCGCTGCGCGTGTGCTACTGCGCCGCGTTGCCGACGCTCGTGACCCAGACCCGCATCGTGATCCTCCAGCATCCTCGCGAGAAGGACATGCCGATCGGCACGGCTCGGATGGCACAGCTGTGCTTGCCCGGGGCGGAGCTTCACGTCGGTATCCGCTGGGGCGAGAGCGCCGCGTTCCAGCAAGCGATCTCGGATCCGGCCCGGCCGGCGGTGCTGCTGTCGCCGGGCCCGACCGCGCGCGATATCTTCAGCGATCCGCCGGAGGGTCCGGTCACGCTCGTCGTCGTCGATGGCACGTGGTCGCAGGCGAAGACCGTCGTTCGCGACAACCCGTGCCTCCAGGCGCTGCCGCGCTACGCGTTCGCGACGCCCGAGCCGTCCCAGTATCGGATCCGCAAGGAGCCGCGCGCGGAGTACGTGTCGACGATCGAGGCCTTGATGCACGTGCTCGGCGTGCTCGAGCAAGACCCGGCGCGGTTTCGCGCGCTGCTCGATCCGCTGAACGCGATGGTCGACGCCCAGCTCGCGGCGCAGGCGACCGCGCCGCGGCGCACGTCGTATCGCAAGCCGAAGCCGCCCGGCACGTCGAAGCGGCGGTTGCCCGACGACTTCGTGCGGCGCTACGCCGACATCGTCTGCGTCGTCGCCGAGGCCAACGCGTGGCCGTACGAGGATGGCAACAAGGCTCATCCCGACGAGGTGGTCCACCTCGTCGCGGAGCGCGTCGCCACCGGCGAGCGGTTCGACGTGATCGCGCGGCCAACCGACGGGCTCGCGCCCTCGACGACGTATCACCTCGGGCTGCCGGCGGAGAAGTTCACGGCGGGCGTCTCGGCGGCGGAGCTCGCAGCCGCGTTCGCGCGGTTCACGCGGCCCACGGATCTGATCTGCGCGTGGGGTACGCACGGCATGACGACCGCGGTCGCGAGCGGCATCGCGCTCGGCGCGGATCGGATCGATCTGCGCGCGGCCGCGCATCGCTTGCTCCACAAGAAGTTCGGCAACCTCGACGAGCTCGTCGCGACGTACGGTCCGCTCTCCGAGGCGACCGAGCCGGGTCGCGCGCGGCTGCGACTCGCACGAACGATCCAGCTCGTGCGGGCGTGGGCACCGGCGCCGCTTACGGCGTGACCTGAAAGTCGCCGGTCTCGGGCGCATCGAACCAGATCAGCGCGCGGTTCGGCGAGATCGCGGGCGCCGATGGTTCGCTCGGTGGCTTCAGCAGCCGCAGGTCAGCGGCGTCGAGCTCGTCGACATGCTGCGTTCCGAACGCCTGATGGCATGCGGCGAGGCCGAATACTGCGAGCCACCAGCGCACTGATCTCATCGTCGCATGAAACCCGACGGCGCTATGCTCGTGTTGCGTGAACCAGGCGGCGCGCGCGGGATGCTCGCCGGCGCGACAGCTCGACGCCGATCGCATCGAGGCCGAACGCGTTCGCGGCGGCGAGCGCGCTACCGACGCCGCAAAACGGATCGACGACCGTACGCGCGCCGGTCGAGGCCACGAACTTCACCGCCATCTCGCACGCGGCCGCGCCCATCGCGCGCGCCCAGCTCATCGCGCCGAGCGCGGGCAACACGTCGGGGGTCGACGCGCCGGGATCGAGCGTGCGCTTGCGGCTGACGCAGATGCAATGCGCGTACGCCGGCCGGCCGAACGTCGTGTTGCCGGGCGGTACGCGGCACACGATCTTGTGCCACAGCGCGTGACTGCCGGCGCCATCGGCACCGGACAGCACGAGGTGCGCCTTGTCGACCCAGCGGCCGTCGTGCTTGACGTCGGTCTGGTAAAAGATGGCGACCGCGTCGTCGGCGACCGCGCGGCAGGTGAGGGCGACCGTGGCGACGAACCAGGTCCGCCAGCCTGCGAAACCGAGCGCGGGCAGCTCGCTCGTATCTGGCAGCGACGTGATGATCGCGTGATCGTCGGGCAGCGCGTTCGCGAGGAACGCGACGCCGTCGCCGTGATGAACCGTGCGCGAAGGCGCCACTCAGAACGGCAGATCGTCGTCGCGGCCAGCGGCGCCGGCGAGGTCGCCCGGGCGCGGATCGGCGTAGCCGAAGTCGTCGTTCGCATTGCGACGACCACCGCCATTGCCGTTGCCGTTGCCGTTGCCGTTGCCGCGCGACTCGTTCGCGCGCGCGGCTTCGAGCTTCCACACGTCGAGGCTGTTGAAGTACTTCACCTCGCCCTGTGGGTTGCGCCACTCGCGGCCGCGCAGGTTGAACGTGACGCGCACCTGGTCGCCGACGCGATGGTCGTCGAGCTGGTGGCAGCGATCGCCGGTCAGCTGGAACGAGACGAACTGGGGATATTTGCCGTCGGCTACTTCGACGACAAATTCGCGCTTGGAGAACCGCTCCGAGACCTGCTTGGTCTCGTACGCGACATGAAGCTTGCCGACCACGTCGAATGCCATGCCGCGAACTTACTTCGAAGCCCTGACAGTGCGCTTGGCCGATTTGGGCTTCGCGCTCGGTTTTCCTGGATGATCAGTCGTTTGCGCGTCGAGTAAGGCGTTCGCCATCTGCTTCGCACGCGCGGCAGCGTCGAGATCGCGCTCCATCGACGCCGCGACCGCGGCACCGTCGTACAGCATCACGAGCTGGCGGCCGAGCAACTCCGGATCGCGCGCTCCTGCATCGCGCGCGAGCTCGATGAACAGGCCGCGCATCCAGCCGCGGGAGTCGGAGCAGACCTGCGAGACCTTGTTCTCGCCACGTGGCCCTTCCGCGGTCGCGTTGATGAACGCGCAGCCGCGATACGCAGGATCCGCCGTGCGTTCGCCGAGATAGGCGTAGAGCGCGAGGATCTGCGCGCGCGGCTCTGGGTGCTTCGCGATCACGGCGGAGACCCGGCGCTGGCGCTCCTCGGCGCGCGCTTGCAAGTAGGCGCGCACGAGCTCTTCCTTGCTGCCGAACGTGCTGTACAGCGAGGCCTTCGCCACGCCGGCGCGTTCGATCACGCGATCGATGCCCACGGTATGAACGCCCTCGTCATAGAAGAGCTCGTTCGCAGCGGCCAGGAGCCGGTCGCGCGCGGAGCCTTCCAGTCTTGGGGGCGACATGCCCGTGACTATACCGACCAGTCTGTTCACACTCAAGGTCAGACAGACCTATCTGTCCATATGACGGTTAACGTCGTGCGGCAGTAAGCTCGATCCCGTGAAGTGCCTCCTCGTTGTATGGGTTTGCACGCTCGTCGCGTGCGGCGGTGGCAACGGGGCAACGGGCGATGGTGGGGGAGGCGACGACGATGGCAACAACGGATCCGGCTCGGGCTCGGGCTCGGGCTCGAATTGCCCGAGCGGCCAGGTCGATAACGGCATTACCTGCGTGCCGATCGATGCGAACGATCCAGCGCAACGGAGCGCGGCCGATGTCTGCACGCGATGGAAGGCCGATCACGTGCTCACCGATCAGCATCCATTTACTGCCGGCGGCGGTGGTGATTGCGATCCGGGGACGCTCAGCGTGGCCGGCAAGGCCGACACGCTCGAGAGGATCAACGGGTTTCGCTGGCTCGTCGGGCTCGGACCGACGACCGAGAGCGCGTCGCTCGACGCGACCGATCAGCACTGCGCGAACCTCGAGTCGTGGTGGGACTTCGCCTCCGGCGGGAGCCCGCACGCGCCACCGGCGACGACGAAGTGCTACACGGCCGACGGCGCATCCGGCGCCGGGATGAGCAACATCGCGTGGGGCAACGGTCCGGCCGATTCGATCGATCAGTTCATCGAGGACAACGGTAACGCGATGACGATGGGCCACCGCCGCTGGATCGTGAACCCGCCGCTCGGTCCGGTCGGTATTGGCTACTGGGAAGGCGGCGGCATGTACGGCAGCGCCGAATGCCTCGCGATCTTCGGGAGCTCCGGCGGCGGACCGCACCCGTCGTGGGTCGCCGTACCGAATCCCGGGTTCGTCCCGATGCCGATTCCAACCTGGACGTGGACGTTCCACTCGGCGCTCGGCGGCACCGCGAACGCGACGATCACGGTCGTTCGTGCGAGCGACAATGCGAGCCTCGCGGTAACCCGGACGACGCTATCGGCAGGCTACGGCCAGGACGCGGTGTCGTGGGCGCCGATGGGCTGGACGCCGACGGCGAACGAGACCTACAAGGTCGCGATCGCGGGCCTCACCGGTGGCAACGTCAGCTACGCGGTGAAGCCGATCACGTGTAACTGACTGCTTCTTCGGGCCTGCTTCGCGATGATGTTCATCGCGCCGCTGCTATTTCTTCGCCGGCTGCTTCGCGATCACGAGGTCCTTGATCTTGTTGTAGGTCGCCTGCGGGACAATCTTCTTCGACACGAGCTGATCCTTCTTCGCGTACGGCCGGCCCGCGATGATCTTCTTCGAGTACGCGTCGCCGATGCCGGGCAGCGCCTTCAGCTGATCTTCGGTCGCCGTGTTGAGGTCGAGCGGCTCCGCCTTGGCCGCCGGCTTGTCGGCCGGCTTCGCGGCGGGCGGCGTCGCCTTGCTCTGGGTGGGAACGGCCGGCGCGCCGCCTGCCTTCTGGGCAAAGCTCGCCGTCGAGACCAACATCGCGAGTACGAGGACCAGCGGGGCGAACAGTTTGTTCATGGCCTAGTGATACGCATGACTCGGGATTTCATTCAAGCGACGGACGTTTCGCCCCGTGATCCCGTATGCTTTTTCGAGATGACTCGCTGTTCCGTGTTCATCGCTACGAGCCTCGACGGCTACATCGCACGCGCCGATGGCGGCATCGACTGGCTCGCGATGGTTGCCCGCGTCGGCGAGGACTACGGCTATGCGAAGTTCATCGCGAACGTCGACGTCCTGTTGATCGGTCGCACCACGTTCGAGACCGCGCTCGGGTTTCCCGAATGGCCGTACGCGGGCAAGCGCGTCGTCGTCGCGACCCATCGGCCACAGCCGAGCTTGCGCGGTGAGGTCTACGCGATCGGCGAGCCGAAGCAGCTGCTCGCGGATGTCGGTCCGGCGCGCCGGATCTACATCGACGGAGGCTCGCTGATCACCCAGTTTCTCGCCGCCGATCTGATCGACGATCTGCGCATCGCGATCCTGCCGATCGTGCTCGGTAGTGGCGTGCGGCTGTTTCGCGGCGGCGAGGGCGAACATCGTCTCGAGCTCGCGGCGCATCGCGCGTATCCGAGCGGGCTCGTCGCGCTCGAGTACCATCGACCTCTTCGCTAGGAAAGTTGGGCTAGGGCGCGCCGTCGGGATCCCAGCCGGTCGCGAGGCCCTCGTCGAGCGCGTCGAGCTTCGCGAGCTGCGCCGCGTCGAGCGTGAAGTCGAACAGCGCCGCGTTCTCCTCGATCCGCGAGCGCCTCACGGACTTCGGTAGGATCACGTGACCGTGCTCGATCCCCCAGCGCAGGATCACCTGTGCGGGCGTGCGCTTCACAGCGTTCGCGATCGCGCCGATCACCGGATCGTCGAGGCGCTCGCCGCGGGTCAGCGGGCTGTACGCCTCGACGACGATGCCGTGCTCCGCGCACAGCGCACGGGTGTCCCGGCGCTGCAAGAACGGCGTCAGCTCGATCTGGTTGACGTGAGGCTTCACCTTCGCGTGATCGAGCACGTCGCGCAGGTGAGGGACCAAGTAGTTGCTGACGCCGATCGCCTTCGCCTTGCCGTCGGCGAATGCCTTCTCGAGTGCACGCCACGAGTCGCGGCGTTTGTCGGCGACCGGCCAGTGGATCAGGTAAAGGTCGACGTACTCGAGCCCGAGCCGCCCGAGGCTCGCGTCGAGCGCACGCAGCGCCGAGTCGTAGCCCTGATCGTCGTTCCACAGCTTCGTCGTCACGAACACGTCCGCGCGAGGCACGGGCCCGGCCTTCACCGCGGCGCCGACGTCGGCCTCGTTCTGGTAGATCTTCGCGGTGTCGACGTGGCGATAGCCGAGCTCGAGCGCGGCGGTCACCGCGTCGCGCGTCGGGGCGCCGCGAGGCGACTGCCACACGCCCAGGCCGACCTGTGGGATCTGCGCGCCATTCGCGAGCGGGAGGCGCGTCGTCGTGACGGTCATCGCGAGAGCGTGACATATACCTACGTTGCCCGAGGCTGCCACCGGTTCCGCCATGCGCGGTGATAGCGTGCGGCCATGATCCGCATAGCTCTCTGCTCGGCGTTCGTCGCGTTCGCTGCGGTCGCGTGTGGCACCAGCCAGCTCCCGGCCGGCGCGCAGTGCTCGCAATCGTCCGACTGCGATACCGATCTGTCCTGCCTCGACCTCGCGCAGTTCACCGGATCGGCCTGCTCGGTGGTCGGCAAGACCTGCTCGAAGGTGTGCGCGAACGACACGGGATGCGCCTCGCTCGGCTCCAACTTCAAGTGCTTCGCCGGATGCGGCAGCGCGATGACGTGCGGCGCCACGCTGTAGCGCTCGCGCTCGTCAGATCGTGTGGGGTTTCTCCAGGGCACCCATGCGCGATGCCATCATCACGGCGTCGCTGCTGGCGTAGGCGTAGGGGCTGCGGTGCGGGGTCGCCTCGCGCGTGACCTCATTGATCAGGTGAAACAGCGCCTGGTCGATCTTGTCACCGGAGTCGTCGAGCAACCGCGTCTTCGGCGCGCGCTTCCCGAGCCGCGCGAGCACTGCGCACGCCGCCAAGGTTGCGACACAAGCGATCAACACGATCTCCATGGGGCACTGTTTAGCAACGTGCGTTCCAACGGCTCGTGGTAGTTGCGTGAGGTGACGTTTATCCCAGGCATCACGACGACTGCCGACCACGGGCTCGTGTTCGCGCTCGCGGCTCAGAATCTCTATGTCGTGCGCGCTCCGAACCTCGCGATTCCGACGGATTCCGCGACGCCGCTCTATCTCGGCGAGCTCGACGGTAAGCCATGTTTCGCAAAATTGATCGAGGAAGGCGCACACCCGCCCGATGGCAGCGAGCCCGTCGGGATGCGTCAGCTATTCGGCACGATCTCCGACGAGGAATTCGCAGTCGCCGGCCGAGCGCTGGGGCTCACCGCCTGGGATCGCGATCATCGATTCTGTGGCCGGTGCGGCGGCGCGACCGAAGCGTCGGCGACCGAGCGCGTCCGCACGTGCACGCGCTGCGGCTTCCCGGCGTATCCGCGCTTGTCGCCGGCGGTGATCATGCTCGTCGAGCGCGAGGGCACTTGCCTGCTCGCGCGCAACGCGCGGACGAAAATGCCGTTCTACTCGACGCTCGCGGGCTTCGTCGAGGTCGGCGAGACGCTCGAGGAGGCGGTCGCGCGCGAGGTCAAAGAGGAAGCCGGGATCGAGATCCGTGACATTCGTTACTTCGGGAGCCAGCCGTGGCCGTTCACCGGCTCGCTGATGATCGGTTACACCGCGAAGTGGGCGAGCGGCGAGCTCCACGCCGACCCCACCGAGATCATGGACGCGGGTTGGTTCGCGCGCGACGCGATTCCGGTGGTGCCACCGAAGCTCAGCATCGCGCGCGAGCTGATCGACGCGTTCGTCAGCGGCGCTTGAAGAACTGAACTGCGCGCTCGTGCTTCTTGGCGGCGGCGAGCGAGCCGAACGTGCCGAGGTTCTTGCGCTTGCCGTGCTTGTCGGTCTTCTTCGCCTAGAGGCCGTACTTGCCGCCCGCGATCTTCCGGATCATCCGTTCGTCGCCGTCACTGCGCGGTCGACGACGATCTCGACGCGGCGGTTCATCGCCCGGCCCTCGGTCGTATGGTTGTCGGCGATCGGCCGGGTCGAGCCGAAGCCCTGCGCCGTGATCGCTTCGGACGCGACGCCGCGTACGATCAAGTAGTCGCGCACCGCGTTCGCGCGGCGGTTCGATAGGTCGTTGTTGATCGCGTCCGTGCCCTGGTTGTCGGTGTGGCCCTCGACGGTGAAGTGGTGCTCGGCCTGGGTCTTCAGCGCGTCGGCGACCTGATTGAGCTGCGCCTGCGCGCCCGGCAGGATCGTCGCCTGGCCCGTCGCGAACAGCACGCCACCCGACAGCGTGATCACGGTGCCACGCGTGTCGGCCTTGACCGCGAGGCTCTTCGCGAGCGCGTCCATCGCGTCCTTCGCCTTCTTCTCGGCGGCGAGCCGGGCCTGGCGCTCCTGCTCGGTCAGCTGCTTCTGTTGCGCGAGGTTCGCGCGCTCGTGTGCGATCTGATCCTGCGCGGTCGCGAGCTGGCCTTGCTGTGCGGCGATGATCTCCGCCTGCGTGCGCGTCCGATCTTTCTCGGCCGTGTGCTTCGAGTCGGTCGCGGCGGCAACCGTGCCTAGCGCCTCGGCACGCTGCGCCTTGCGCATCGCGACGTATGCGGTGTCTCGAACGTCTTGCGAGTCTGGATCGTCGGCGAACTTGTGCTCGGCGACGGCGAGTGACTCCTTCGCGACATGGAGCTCGGCGGGCACGAGGCTCGTCGATTCCATACCGGCGGCGTGATCGTAAGCCGCGCGCGCGTCGACCAGCTCCTTCGGCGGGATATGCGCACCGCACGCGGTGAGCGGCAGCACGAAGGCAGCGAGGGTGAGGAGCTTCGCGATCATTGGGCCTTCTCCTTCAGGTCTTGGACTTGTTCGGTCGCATCTTGCGCCTCGTGCGTCGCGTGCGCCGCGCGGGCGAGCGCGACCGCGAGCTCGGCATCGGCCTCGCTGCGCGCGAGCATCATCGAGGCGCGATGATTCTCGTCGTCCTTGACGAGCTGGAGCGCCTTCTCGCGCTCTTCCTGCGCGAGCTGGAGATACAGCGTCGCCTGCGGCACCGCTTGGGCGCCGGCTTCTTGCGCGCCCCGGATCGCGCCTTCGGATGAAGCCATACGGGCCTCCGGTTTCGGCGTGCCACCACAGGCCGCCAACGGCGCCGCGATCACCGCGGCGAAAAGTCCAATGCAGAACCTAGACATGCGCGTAGCGTTTGCGCTCGCTGTGCCAATCAGCAAAACAGCGATACGACGCGGGACGGCACGTGGGCCGCGTAGTCCATCGCGCACGAGCGCCCGATGTGCGCGAAAGACATGCGCCCATGAGCCCTCAGAGTTTCTCGGAGGGGCAAAACGCTAGCGCACGAGCTGGACGAGCTGTGGCGCCTTCATCGCGCCCGCTTGCTGGTGCGCGAGCGCGCCCGCCTTGAACACGGCGAAGTTCGGGATGCCTTGCACGCGATAGCGCTGCGCGAGCTCGGGCAGCTTCTCCGTATCGACCTTGATGACGAGCGCCTTGCCCGCGAGCATGTGCGCCGCGGTCTTGACCTCGGGCGCCACGACCCGGCACGGCCCGCACCACGCCGCCCAGAAATCGACGAGCACCGGCACCTTTGCCTCGCGCACGATCGTGTCGAACTCGGCGACGTTACGGATATCGATCGGCGCATCGGCGGCCGCGAGCGCGGTCTTGCAGCGGCCACAGCGCCCCGAATCGGCGAGGTGCGCCGCCGGAATGCGATTTTGCGCGCCGCACGCGCTGCACGTTCGAATCACGAGCCACAACGTGTGCATGCGCGACGCCGGCGTCAACCTACCTGGAAGGCGTAACGTCGCCGGATGACGAAGAGACCGGTTTGCGTGGTCGTAGGTGTCGGTCCAGGCAATGGTGCGGCTTTCGCCCGCCGCTTCGATCGCGAGGGCTACGCGGTCGCGCTGATCGCACGCAGCGAGGACTACTCGAAACAGATCGCGAGTGACCTGACCGAGGCGCGCTCGTTCGCGTGCGACGTCGGTGACGCGGCCGCGGTCGAGCGCACGTTCGCCGCGATCCGCGAAGCGTTCGGCGAGCCGGCGGTCGTGATCTACAACGCCGGCACCGGCGTGTTCGGCGGGTTCAGTGACGTCACGGCGCAGGACTTCGAGAACGCGTGGCGGGTGAACACGCTCGGCTCGTTCTTGATCGCGAAGCAGGTCGTGCCCGCGATGGAAAAGGCGGGCGGCGGCGCGATCGTGTTCGTCGGCGCGACCGCGTCGCGGCGCGGCGGTGCGAAGACGATCGCGTTCGCGCCCGCGAAGGCCGCGCAGCGCTCGTTCGCCGAGTCGCTCGCGCGCCAGGAAGGTCCCAAGGGCATCCACGTCGCGCTGATCGTGATCGACGGTGTGGTCGATCTAGCGCGCACGCGGGCACGGATGCCCGACAAGCCCGACGACTTCTTCGTCAGGCCCGATGATGTCGCCAGCACCGCTGCGATGCTCGTCGCGCAGCCGCGTTCGGCGTGGACATTCGAGCTCGAGGCGCGCCCGTTCGGCGAGACGTGGTAGGCGGTTGGCTAGCGGCCGGGCTCGAGCTCGCGCTGATAGATCTGATCGCGGCGCGGCCACATCCGGGTGCCGGTCGAGATCGTCGTCGGGATCTTCGGGACGCTATTCAGCCTCCCGCTCAGGCGGCCGTTCGCAGCGTGATCGATCGTGAGCCACCATCCCGCGTTGATCAGAGCCGGTTCACCAGCGTCGCTGACCGTGACCAGCCGAATGTAGACCTTCACGAGGTGACCGACTTCGATCGAGTCGGTGCACGCCGGCTTGCCGATCTCGGCCGCGCCGAGCAGCTCCCAGCCGTGCTCGGCGAGCGTCGCCTCGAACGGTGCGGCCATCGGCTCGATTTCGGCGAAGTGCGCCTCGCGTGCGCGCCACTCCGCGGCGACCGCTTCGGTCACGCCATCGCGCTGCGCCTGGGCGAGCGGATGATCGACGAGATCGAAGCTCGGACGCATGCCGGGCTCGCCTGGGATGATCGTGACGGCCGCATCGAACAGCGGCGCCAGGACACGGACCTGATTCGCGAGCCGACCTGACTGCGTTCCGTCGCGACGCGCCCAGATCCCGATCTGGAACACGTTCTTCGAATCATGGATCGGAACGCGCAGCACGCCGCGCACGAAGGTCTTGCCCGCGATCGTGATCTCGTCGTCCGGCTGCTCCGGCGAGGCAATGCCGGTGACCGTGGCGACGTCGGGCCACCGAAACGCGAGCTCGAGCGCGACGTGCTCCTCGTCGCAGCGTGGGCACAGATACGCGCCCATCGCGTCGATCCGTTCGTCGACGAATGCCGCGACCTTCGCCTCGAAGTCGATGGGCTTTTTCTTGCGAAACCACATATCTACCGGAGCCGTGAGACTCGCCGATGTCGCATGAAATCGCGCAGCCGGTGGATTAGCGTCGCGGGGTGGCTGAGGCCCGCGGGCGCCTAGCGATAACACTTCACGCGGCAGCTTGCACGAGCTTGTCGGCGCCGTACGTGCGGCGCGCCCACGAGACGGTGGTCGCGATCTGGTCGGCAAGCGGCGTCGGTGCGGTGCCGAACCGGGCGCGGAACTTCGCGTCGGAGATCACGAATGGCATCTCCCACTGATACGTCATCTCGGGCAGCTCCCGCATGAGCGGCATCACGATGCCGAGCGCGCGCATCATCAGGCGAGGCAGCCTCTTGACCGTGACTGGCCGACCGAGTGCCGCGCCGACGTGATTTGCGAGCTCGCGCGACGTGATGGCCGGCAGCGTCGGGACGTGCCACACGCCGGTCGCATCGCCGGCGGCGCCGAGCTCGACGAGTGCAGACGCGACGTCGTCGGCGTACGTGTACGAGTGCAGCTGATCCGGATCGCCGAGGAGCTCGGCGGTCTTGCCGGCGAGCGCGCGCTCGAAGAACCGCGTGCCGAACCACGAATTGGCCAACGCGGGCCCGAAGAAGTCGCTCGCACGCGCGATCGCGACCTGGACCTCACCCCGTGCGTGCGCATCGAGGCGGAGTGCGGCGAGCTCGGCGCGAAGCGCGCCCTTGTTCGAGACCGGCGCCACCGGCGACGTCTCGGTCATCGGTCCGGTCGGCGCGCCGTACATGTACAAGCAATCCAAAGCGACCAGCTTCGCGCCATTCGCCCTCGCCGCGGCGAGCGGGCCGGCGCCGAGTGCGACCAGGTCGCGCTTCCAGTCCGGATACAGCGGGTTGAGCGTGTCGTAGACGACCGCGGCGCCGCGTGCTGCCTCGATCGCGAACCCGGTGTCGCGCGCATCACCGGCGACCGCCTCGATCCCGGCGGACGCCTTCGCGGACCGCGACACGATGAGGACGCGGTGGCCGCGCGCCACGAGGCGCTGCGCGATGCGAGTCCCGATCTGTCCGGTGCCGAAGATGACGTGGAGCGCATTGGCGTTGTTCATGGACTCGATCTGAGCCTTGCAGCAGTGCAACGCAACGCGCACCATTGCAACCGGCCATGGCAAATTTGCAAGACGTCCGCTGGGATGACATCCGGATCTTCCTCGCGATTCATCGCCGCCACACGCTCGCCGCCGCCGCGACCCGGCTCGGGCTCGATACGTCGACGGTGAGCCGCCGGCTGGCCGCGCTCGAGAAAGACCTCGGCGAGCGGCTGTTCGAGCGCACACGCGAGGGCCTGCAACCGGCGCGCGCGGCCGAGCGCGTGCTCGCCGCGGCGGAGGCGATGGAAGCGGCGCACGCGCGGCTCGCCCGCGATGCGAGCGACGTCGAGCATCTCGCCGAGGGCGTCGTCCGGATCTCGACCGCGCCCGGTCTGTCGAGCACGTTCATCGCGCCGGCCCTGACGCGGCTGCGCAAGAAGTATCCGCGGATCTCGATCGAGCTCGACGCGCACATCGCGCCGCGCGACCTCACGCGCCACGAAGCCGATCTCGCGCTGCGGTCCGTGCGCTCGCAAGGCGCCGAGCTGGTGACGACAAAGCTCGTCACCGCACCGTGGGTCGCCGCGGCCGCGCCGCGCCTGGTGGCAAAGCTCGGCACGCTGCGCGACTGGGCCGCCGCGTCCTGGGTGCAGTGGGATCGCGACCTCGCGAGCTTTCCGCCGGCGCGCTGGGTGACGCAGCACGTGCCCGCGCCCGCGATCGCGTTGCGCACGAGCGACTTCCCGGCGCAGCTCGCGGCCGTACGCGCCGGCCTCGGCCTGATGCTCGCGCCGGTGCCGTACCTCGTGCCGTGGAACCTGGTCGCGGTCGACTTCGCGCCAGCGTTGCCGCACGACTGGCCGAGTGATGACCTGTGGCTCGTCGGTCACCGCGTGTTGCGTGACGTACCTCGCATCGCGGCGGTCTGGGACTTCCTCGCGGCGGAGTTTCGTACGTAACAAATATTGCTCGACGCTGATCGCACCGCGGGCATACAACGCACGGATGAGGACAGCGCTGGTGGTGATCGCGATCGCGGGAGCTGGTTGCGGCACGCCGCATCGCGATGGCAACGGTGGTGGTGACGGAGGAGGCAGCGGGGTCGACGCGCCACCGGTCAACATGTGCAAGGTCCAGGACGACTCGAACGGCGTGCCGAACTGCACCGACGTCGCGCCCGCGAACAGCTTCGATCCCGATATCCAGTGGACGTGGACCGGACCGAACGGCGAGACCAACAGCATCGTCACGGCGCTGGTCGCGAACCTCACCGACGACAACGGCGACGGCGCGATCGATCTGTGCGACATCCCGGATGTCGTCGTCGTCGCATCGACCGGCGCGGGTCAGCCGAACGAGCCGGGCCACATCTATCTGTTGAACGGCCAGACCGGCGCGCAGGAGCTGATGATCCCGACGACGGTCGACGGCACGGTCACGCCTGCGCTCGGCGATCTCGACGGCGACGGCGTCGCCGAGATCGTGACGGTCGATCCGAACGGCAGGCTGTGGGCGTTCCATCACGACGGCACGGCGATGTTCGGGCCGGCGGGCCAGTGGGCCGGCGACTGGTACTCCGGTGCGATCGCGCTCGCGGATCTCGATCACGATGGTCACGTCGAGATCATCGGCGGCAACACGGTGTTCGACGATCACGGCACCGTGAAGTGGAGCGCGCCTGCGGCGCAAGCGAGCTGGAACGCGTCGACCGCTGCGGACCTCGATGGCGATGGCTTCATGGAGGTCGTGCTCGGCGCGTCCGCGTATCACTACGACGGCACCGTCTATTACAACAACACGGCGGTCGACCCGGGCTATCCGCAGGTCGCGAACCTCGACGATGATCCGGAGCCCGAGATCCTCGTGACGAACTCCAACGGACTCACGCTGCTGAACCACGACGGCACGATCAAGTACACGAACCTCCGCCCGACCGGCAGCCCGGCCGGCGGCACGACGTGGCTGCGTCCTGCGACGGTCCACGACTTCGACGGCACCGGCAAGGCGCAGTACGCGATGAGCTCCGCGAACTTCTACACGGAGTACAACGCCGACGGCACGATCAAGTGGAGCGCGCCGGTCAGCGATCAGTCCGGCATCGCTGCCGGGACGGCGTTCGACTTCCTCGGCAACGGTCACGCCGAGGCGATGTACGCCGACGAGCAATACCTCTACGTGTTCGACTCGACGGGCACACCGATCTTCAAGATGCCGCGCACGAGCGGGACGTTGAGCGAGTATCCGATCGTCGCCGACATCGACAACGATGGCTCCGCGGAGATCGTCGTCGTGTCGAACATGTACATCACAGCGTCGCCGACCGTGCAGGTGATCCGCGACAAGCAGGATCGCTGGATCCAGGCGCGCCGGATCTGGAACGAGCACGCGTATCACGTCACGAACGTGCGCGAGGACGGCACGATCCCGCAGTTCGAGCAGCCGTCGTGGCAGCGCCTCAACACGTTCCGCACGAACGCACAGATCTCCGGCGGGGCCGCGTGCCAGCCGGTGATCATGTAGTGCCCCGCGAGTGGAGATTCGCGGCGTTGATCGCGATTGCCGCCGTGGCATTGGTGGGCTGCCTGACAGCGGACCCGACCGACGACGACAGCGATCCGCACGACCGAGGCGTACTTCAAGGGCGAGGCCATCCCGACGAAGCTCCTGACCGCGAACTATCTCCACACCAAGATGTCCAGGCCGACGGCGTCGCGATGATCGGCTCCGCAACAGGTCGATCACGTCGCTGACGAAGAACCGCGAGGTCGGCGCACTGCTGGCCGAGACGGCACCCGTGGCGCAGGTCCACGCGCAATACGAGCTCGACTGGGCTGCCGGTCAGTAGCTAGTCGACTCGCCACCGCGTGCAGGTCGCGTATCCGTGAGGAAGTGTAGGTGTGTGGCACGCGGTCGGCGATCGCTGCACGTCTCGTGCGTTCGCGCCGTAAGCGCGATCGCGATCGCGCGCGAACGCCGACCACGGTTGGCATACGGCGCGGCAGGAGTCCGCTGGCACCGCCGCTGCAATCTCCTCGGTCATGCAGCACGACGAGCTCGAAACCCTCGACGACGATCAACTCTCCACCGCGCAGGGCGGGCTCAGCTCCGCCGCGCACTTCATCATGATGCACGAGTCCGGCGGGAGCACGACCGCCGGGCACTTGCACAAGCAGGGGCGCGGCGACGGCACGCGCGGCAATCACTCTTCGGCATTTGGCGCGTTCCAGATGATCGAAGCGCAGCGCAAGCACTACATGGGCAGGAACTACCAGTCGACCGACTTCGGCGCGCAGTACGCGGCGGCGACTCACTACGTCAACGATCGCTACGGCGGCTGGAGCGGCGCCCAGGCGTTCTGGAAGCGCCACCGCTGGTACTGAAATCCGAGCCGGCTCGAGACCTAGGCCAGCGGCGCGAGCAGGTCATCGACATCGCGGTCGGTGAGGCTCGTCGTCGCGGCATCGCGATCGCCGAGGATCGCGTCCGCGAGCGCGCGCTTGTGACGCTGGAGGCCGAGCATGCGCTCTTCGACCGAGCCTGCGACGATCAGGTCGTGCACGAACACCGGCTTGGTCTGGCCGATGCGATGCGCACGATCGGTCGCCTGCGCCTGCGCGGCCGGGTTCCACCACGGGTCGTAATGGATCACGGTGTCGGCGCCGGTCAGGTTGAGGCCCGCGCCGCCGGCCTTGAGGGAGATCAAGAACACGTCGCTGCGGCCACCCTGGAACGCATCGATCGGCTTCTGGCGATCGTTCGTCGAACCGGTCAGCGTGACGTGGCCGATGCCCTTCGCGAGCAGGCCCTCGCTGATCAAGCCGAGCATCCGCGCGAACTGGCTGAACACCAGGATCCGGCGGCCGTCGGCGAGCTGGTTCGTGATCATCTCGAGCAGGACGGCGAGCTTCGCACTCTCGCCAACCCCGCGTGCCGCTTCGCTCGCGACGAGCCGCGGATCGCAGCACACCTGGCGTAGCTTCAATAACGCGTCGAGGATCACGATCGTCGAGCCGGCGAGCCCGCGCTGCTTGATGTGAGCGCGGACGTCGGCATGCGCGGCGACGCGGATGCTCTCGTAGAGCTCGCGCTGCGCACCGGCGAGCTCGACCGCGTTGACGAGGTGGGTCTTGTGCGGCAGCTCCTTCGCGACCGCATCCTTCGTGCGGCGCAAGATGAACGGCCGGACTCGCTCGCGCAGCGCCGCGATCGCACGGTCGGCGCGGCCTCCATCGCCGCGTGTGGCGCTGCGATCCTCGATCGGCTGGCGGAACTGGAGCGTGAACTCGTCGCGATGCCCGAGCAGGCCCGGGTTCAAGAAGTCGAACAGCGACCACAGCTCGCCGAGGTGATTCTCGATCGGCGTGCCCGACAGGCAGACCTTGTGACGCGCGTCGAGCGTGCGGATCGCCTCGGCGGCCTGCGCGTCGTGGTTCTTGACCGCGTGCGCCTCGTCGAGGACGAGCAGGTGCAGCGGGATCGCCGCGAGCGCGTCGCGGTCGCGGGCGACGAGTGGATAGTTCGTGATGATCACGTCGTGCGTCGCGAGCTGCGCGACCTTGCCGTGACGATCGGGCCCATGATGGATCGCGACCGTGAGGGACGGCGCGAACTTCGCGATCTCGCGCTGCCAGTTGCCGATCAGCGACGTCAGCGTGACGATCATCGCCGGCCGATCGAGCCGGCCGTGCTGTTTCTCGAGCAAGACGTGCGCGATCGTCTGCAGCGTCTTGCCGAGCCCCATGTCGTCGGCGAGCACGCCGCCGGCACCGTGCTCGCGTAGGTGCTGGAGCCACGCGACGCCTTCGCGCTGGTACGGGCGGAGCTCGGCGCACAACGCTTCGGGGGGCATCGCGGCGGCGGTGCGGCGCGGGCCGAGCGCCATCGCGTACGCTTGCTCGCGGATCGCCGAGTCGCCGACCCAGCGGAGCGGGCGCTGGGCACCGTCGGGCCCGATCGCGTGGAGCGTCGCACACAGATCCGCGATCAGCGGCGCGCGGATCGCGGGCGCCTTGATCTTGCCGCCCTCGCGATACATCTCGAGCAGCACCTTGCCGAGCAGGCGCAGCCGCGCGGGCGGCACCGGCAACCACCGCTTCGCATCGACGCGGACCGCGATGTAGCGCCGCGACGACCGTGCGAGTGCCGACAGATCACCGGCGCCGTCGAGCAATTCGAGGAGCGCCGGGAGCAAGTTGACGCGCTGGCCCTCGATCTCGATCCCGAGCTCGAGCCCGAACCAGTCCGGGCGCTCGGGCTCGGCCTCGGCCGCGACGTACAACGCCGCATCGCCGGCAACGATTTGCCACGGGTAGTCCGGATCGATGTCGATCTGCCAGCCCATCGCGCGGAGCTGGGGCAGGGCATGCGCGCCGAACGCGCACAACCCATGGGCGTCGCCGTCGACCGCGAGCACGTAATCGATCGCGCTGCCCGGCGTGACCGCGCAGTCGTCGAGGCTCGCGAGCTCGATCGCACCGAGGCCTTCGAGCACGCGTGCGGCCTGGAGCTCCGCGGGCCGGTCGCGCCCGGCAGCGCGCGGATCGCGCGAGCGTACGCGGCGGCCCTCGTAGGCAAAGTCCAGTCGGGCCATCGCCGTCCGGACCTCTTCGCCGTGGCGGCTGCCATCGTCGACGTACAGGGTATCCGCGAACAACCGAAGGCACGGCACGCAACGCGCGGGCGTTGCAACAGGCAACTGCATGAGGCCCAACGAGGGTGCCTAGGTCCGCGATCCGCGTCCAGTATTCGGGGCGTCCGGACCACTGATCAGATGGATCGTGGAGATCCGGAACTTTTTTTCCAACGGTCTGGCGCGGTGCGTCTGGCTGGCATGAACCGCGCCGCCGTCTGTGTGTTCCTGATCGCCTGTGGATCACCTGCTGCGAATGACCCCGATGCCGGCTTGCCTGCATCTACACGCTCGCAGCGATCGATCTCGGCGGCCCCACCGATGTCGTCGTCCAGTCCGATTACGACCTGGTCGTCTACCGGCTCGATCCGTAGCTCCGGCGCTGAGGTAGATTACGGGGGATGCGGCTCGCGCTGGTGGCCCTGTTCGCGGCGTCGTGCCTGGCGCACGGCAAGCCCGCGCCGACCGGCGGCGGCAGCGATGGCGTACGCGCGTACACCGACACGGCGGTCCACGGGACGGCGACGTTCCCGCCGCAGCACGTCGACGAGCCCTCCGTGAAAGGCAAGGTCATCGACCTGACCTCGCGTGCCGATGGCGATCACGAGCGCTGGAACCTCGTGATCGAGGACGAAGCGGAGCAGGGCCACTCCTACGGGATCGAGCTGCCGCCGCAGGTCGTGCCGCTGGTCGCGACCGGCTCGACGGTCACCGTCGATGCCGCGGATGCCAAGATCACGGTGATCGACGACCAGGCCGCGCTCGTCCTTGCGGTCGCGGCGCTGCCGGCGGGCTGGACGATCGACGGTGCGCGTGTCCACCCTCCCGACGGATCGATCATCGAGCTGTCGCCGGAGTTCTGGCGGTCGTTCGAGCTCGCCGGTGCGAGCTATCTGGGCACCGCTGCCGGGCAGGTCGCGATCGTTCGCGTGCACTGAGCTATCCTTGACCGATGCGGTGGATCGTCGGCGCTGTCATCTGGCTCGTCAGCTTTGCCAGCGTCGCGTACGCCCAGCCCGTGAGCTATCAGTTGAAGCTCGAGGTCCCCGCGGGGCAGAAGCCGCAGATCCGGATCACCGGCGCGACCCAGGTCACCGGCGTGAAGCTCGAGCTCCAGCGCGACGACGGCAAGCACTTCACGCTCGAGCAACGCTCGCTCGCGCGCAACCAGGCGGTCACGCTCGCGGTCGGCGACGGTACCGCCGGCAAGGCGAGCTACAAGGGCACGATCTCGGCGCAGCAACCGGCGTGGAGCGATGCGATCCAGTTCGCCACGGTCGTGCGACCGGCGCTGAAAGTCGGGTACGACGCCGAGCACCTCGATCTCGACAAGCACGTGCTGCAGTTCACGATGTCGCGGCCAGCCGGCGCGGCCACACTGACCGTGATCGGCGAGGACGGCGGCACGCTCGGCGAAGGTACCGCGACGTACGAGCGCCAGGCCGCGGGCACGTGGCTCTCCATCAGCTGGAAGCAGCCGGCCAATGCGCGCGTCCTGATGCTGAAGCTCCACGCGGAGTCGAGCGATGCTGGCATCACCGACGTGGAGCTCGTGCCGTGGTCGGTGACCATCGATCACGAGGACGTCACGTTCGCGACCGACAGCGCCGTGATCGCGGACTCCGAGCAAGCGAAGCTCGCGGCGAGCATCGCGAAGATCGAGGAGATCGTGAAGCGTTCGGACAAGTTCGTGAAGATGCGGCTCTACGTCGCCGGCCACACCGACACGGTCGGACCGAGCGCGAAGAACCGGACGTTATCGCTCGACCGCGCGCGGGCGATCGCGCAGTACTTCAAGAAGCACGGGATCGCGCTGCCGATCGCGTACGCGGGGTTCGGCGAGGACGTCTTGAAGGTGCCGACGAAGGACAACGTCGACGAGGCGGCGAACCGGCGCGCGGACTACGTGCTCGGCCCCGTCGGCGCACCGCCGCCGTTCAAGGCGGCGTACTCGAAGGCGCATGCGACCTGGGCCGACCTGAAATAGCTGTTCACCGAGCGCGGTTGGACAGAGTCTCAGGGGCACAGAGCTAGCTAGTTGCCGAGGCCGCCCTCGCGGAGGCCGATCAAGAGATCCGTGACCTTCTGGAGTCGCGGATTCGGACCGAGCACGTGCTTCACCCACGTCCCGATCTGCGCCGCGTCGTGGTGCTTGTTCGCGACGATCAGCGGGACCTCCGAGTCGCCGCGCGACGGCGAGCCGTGCCACGAGTGGTACAGCCCGGCGAAGTAGTAGCGATCCTCCGGGTGCTGCTCGTCGCCATCGTGTGCGAGCAACAGGATATCGCCGGCGCGCTCGCCGTGAACGCCGACCGCGAGATCGTCGAGCCGCTCGGCGAAGTCGATGTACGTCGGGTGCGGATGATCCGCCATGTAGACGTCGACCGGCACGGTCTTGCCGTCGCCGATGTAGACCTCGAACGGCGCATCGATCTGATCGATCGGCCGCGGCTTGCGCACGAGCACGAGATCGATCGTGCCTTTGAGCTCCGGTGCGATCACTCCTTCGCGACTCGCTCGCCAGTACGCGTCCGCGACCGGCAGCACGTCCAGGTCGTAGCGCGGCATGTCGGACCACGGGCACACGTCGGTCGCGGCCGGGCACTTCGAGCGATCCGCGAGGTAGACGTACGCCATCGCACCGCCGTACGCGAGCACCGCGCTGAACGGATCCCGATCCGAGACGTCCTTCTTCATCGGACGCACGCGATAGCCCATCGCTCGCAAGATTTTCGGCGGCCCGGCGTCCATCCCGGCGGCGCCGAGCGCGTGCTGCGCGTCGTGCTTGACCTCGGTGTGGCCGTGGTCTGCGATCGACACGATCCAGGTCTTGTCGAGCACGCCGCGGTCGCGCAGCGCCTGGACGACGCGGGCCATCTGCGGATCGACGACCTCGCGTAGATACGTGCGGCGGGCTTCATCGGGGCCTTCGCTCGCGACGTGCGCGTAAAGGTCGGTGCCGGCGAGATACAGCGTCAGCACGTCGGGCGTCGGTCCCGACTTCAAGTGAGACAGCAGCACGTCGACCGCGGCTGTATCGAGCGTCGCGTAGATCTTGTCGGAAGCGTGGTTGCTGCCGTGCTCGTCGATCTCCTTCTCGAGGAAGCCCTCGAACGCGTTGACGATCGCGGTGCGCTTCGCGAGCAGCAAGCGGTCCGCGCCGCGGAACAAGTGGTTCATCGTGACCCAGATCAAGATATCGGGGTCGCGCTGGCGCAGCCGCTCGTACACGGTCGGCGCCTCGGCAAGCCTGTCGAGATAGCGATCCGTGTAGATCGCGAGCGTCGGCGCCGCATCGTTGAACGACACCGGGGCAGGGCACGCAAACTGGCGCTTCTCGCGGATGAAGTACTCGTTGCCCGTCACGCCGTGAACCGCCGGCGTCACGCCCGTCATCGCGGTGACCCACGCTGCCATCGTCGTCGATGGCAGCGTCGACAGCAGCGAGTCATCGAGATAGGCGTGCGCGAGATGGTCGCCGCCGAACAGCTGCTCGAAGCTCGGCAGCTCGCCGGCGCGCAGCATGTCGTAGAGCAGGCGGCGCGACACACCGTCGAGCGCGAGCACGAGAATCGGTGGCTCGTGGCGCTGCGAGCTCCTGGCGCCTGCATCCGGCCGCGTGCGCAACTCTTGATCCGAGCCGCCGGCGACCAGCTTCACGACCTTGCCGGCGCACGACAACGCGACGCAGGCGGCGAAGAGCGAGACCGTGCGCACGGCTCTCACGTTAGATCGCCGCGACCAGGCCGAGAGCCATGATCACGGTCAGCGCACAACTGATCATGATCACGGCGGCACGAGGGAACCCTCGTGCCGGCAGCGTCGTGGTGCCGCCAGTCGCGTAGGCCGGTGGCTCCGGGCGGAGTAGCTCGTCGAGCGTGACGGCCGGCATACGTGCCGTGATCCGGTCTTGGCATGCCGTCGTCGCGATCAGGGCCATGAGCTCTTCGGTGTTGTACTCGGCGGTGGTCCTGGGCTCGGTCATCACGAACCCGCGAATGTGCAGCCGACGTGCCGCGTTCACGCCTCGCAAGTGCTCGATCGCGTTCGCGTGGTCGGTCATCGCACCTCGCGAGCTTGCGAGCGCGGGCGCTACAACGGGCGCGCTTGGTCTGCGCGATCACTCCGGCGCGAGTGGCAGCTTCAAAAATGAGAGCGGATCGACCATGCCGCCGTCGACGTGAATCGAGAGGTGAATATGAGGACCGGTGGTGCGACCGGTGTGGCCGGCGAGCCCGATCCGCTCGCCGAGCTTGACGTGATCACCCTCGGCAACCGTGACCTTCGAGAGGTGGAAGTACAGCGACGAGATGCCGGCGCCGTGGGCGATCACGACGACGTTGCCCATGAGGAATGTCTCCCGGACGAGCGCGACCGTGCCTGCATCGACCGCCGACACCCGCGCACCTTCGCGCGCGCCGACATCGAGGCCGAGGTGTTGCGACCGATGGCCATCGTTGAACGTACGCCACTCGCCGAACGTCGAGGTCACCGTGCCGGGCGGGCGATGAAACGCTCGCGTGAACTGCGGCGCGCCCTTGGCCTGCTCGTACGACTTCTCGACCGCCGCGTTGTCGGCGTCGATCTGACGGCCTTGTTCCTTGTCGGGATTCGCGAGCTCGTCCTCGACGACGAGCTTGGTCTCCGGGAACGTCTTCGCGACGACCCGCACCGACACCGGCTTCGCGCCGTCGGTGACCTCGACGAGGACGTGATCCTCATCGATCTTCAGCGGCGTCGCGAATACGGCTTGATAGCCGCCCTTCGCCGCGGCGAAGAACTCGAGCGGGCGTCCCCCGGCCTTGCCGTGCGGCTCGGCGGTCGCGCCGGTGACGGTGACGAGCACGGCTTCACCGGGGTGGATGGTCTTGGGTGACACCGTGACTGTTGTCGGGCCCTTGCTTTGCTCGGCGCTCTCCGCTCGAACCTGGTTCGAGTGCACGGGGGCGGCGAACGCGATCGCGCTGGAACCGAGGATCGTGAGGAAGACGAGGCTACGCATGTGGGTGTCAGGTGCAGCTCTCGCGCCGAGCACAAACTCGCTACGGTGAGCGCTCGCGCAACGCCGTCAGGAGGATCGGCTTGACCCAGTCGGGCGCCGTCGTCAGCTCGCAGTGCGCGATCACGGTGTTGCGCTCGAGGTGCAGCATCAAGTGCGGCTCGGGAACCTCGCCGGCTGCGAGATCGACGTCCGCGCTGTTGTCGTAGACGTGCAGCGACGCGAGGTAGGGCATCAGGTCGATCAGGTTCTCCCGGCTCGCGTCGTAGCGCCGGCGCACGTCGTGCTCCGGGATGTCGTGACCGCCGCGGGCTACACGCGCCGCGACGCGGGCGAGGTGGAGCTCGGGGCTGTCGAGCGCTACGTACCAGATGTGGACATCGATCGCGACGCCGATCGCGCGTGCGAGCAGCATCGGGATCGTGGTGCCGCCGAGCGTGGTCTCGAACGCGAAGTTGCCGCGCTCCGCGATCGCATGTTCGAGCAAGCGCCGGCCCTCGTGCCACGCCGCGCTGTTCAGCTCGGCCGTGGTCGCACCGACATTGACGGCCGCGATCTTCTGCGCGGCCTCGTCGGGATCGAAATAGTCGGCGCCCATCGCGCGGATCATCGCGCCGCCGATACTGCTCTTGCCGGCGCCATTCGGCCCAGCGAGCACGTAGATCGGCATGCGCTACTTCTTGCGGGCGGCCTTGGAGGCGATCGCGCCGAGCTTCTTCGCCGGCGCGGCGAACGCGGACTCGACGGCCTTGGCGAACCCCGGCTCCTGCATGCGCAGATACTTCGCGTCGAACTCGCGCGCCAGCGTGTCGAGCCGGCCGCGCGCTGCGATCGCCTCGAGCTCCTCGATCGACAGCAGGATCGCCTTCGGCGTGTCGTGCTTCGTGATCACGACCCCGCCATCGCGGAGCGCTGACTCGAGCACCTGACCGAACTGATTCTTGGCCTCGCTCGCGGCGACGACCGGGTAGCGAAGCTTCGACACGAGGTCACTCGCCATGGGGGAAATCCTAGCCATTTTGGCTATTTTGTCCATGCCCAACTTATTGCTCGAAGGCGAATGCCATTTCGTGCGACTACGCGCGGCGAGGTGGCTCTTTGCCACACAACCGAGAGAGGAACTCCTAGATGAACATCCGGAACGTGTTGATTTGCGCTGCCCTTGCCGTTGCCCCCGCTTGCTCGAAGGGCCCCGACGCCATGATGGACAAGATGGTCGGGATGATGGAGGAGATGGGCAAGACCGTCGAATCGGCCAATGGTGATTGCGGGAAGATGGCGAGTGGTCTCGAGGACATCACCAAGAAGTACGAAGGTGACATCAAGGAGATGAAGGCCATGGGCGACAAGATGAAGAACGACAAGGCCGAGCAGGAGCGCCTCATGAAGAAGTACGGCGATCGCATGCAGAAGGTGATGCCGGCGATGATGGGGATGGCGAAGTGCGCCGACGACCCGAAGATGAAGGAAGTCCAGGCGAAGCTCAGCGGCATGATGTAAGCCGCCCAGCGGGGCTACAGTCCAGCGCATGTCGCGCCTGGAACTTGAAAGCGGTGAAGCGTGAAACTCTACGCGACACCGCTTTCGCATTTTTCGCGCAAGATCCGGATCCTGCTCGCCGAGCTCGGGATCCCGTTCGAGTGGGTCCAGACGCCCGGCGTCATGGAGCCGACGGTCGCCACCTACGGCGACAACCCGTTGTTGCGGGTCCCGACGCTGGTCGACGGCGAGCACACGCTGATCGAGTCGGATCACATCGCGCGCTACATCGTCGCGAAGCTCGACCCTCGCGACTGGTTCGGGGTGACGAGCGTCGAGGTCGACGCGCTCAACCGGCTCGCGGTCACGAACGGCGTGATGGCGAACGAGGTCACGATCCTGCTCGCGAAGCGCGGCGGCTTGGACATCGCAGGGGCGGTCTACTTTGACAAGTTGGCGACCGCGATCGGCCAGGGGCTCGCCTGGCTCGACGCGCGGATCGCCCAGGACGCCCCGTTCGACTATCGCGACATCGCGCTGATCTGCATGTGGCAGCACGTCGAGCACTACGGGCTCGTGCCGGCGCTCGAGCGGTTCCCGCGGATCGCGACGCGGGTCGCCATGTTCGGCGACCGTCCGTCGGTGGCGACCACCACACCCGCGGAATCAAAAAAGCTGGTGTCGTGACAGTGGATTCGCCAAACTAAGACGGTGAGCCATTCCGACCTCGGCCGCTCGTTACGGGTCGTCGTCGTCGCGTTCGCCGTGATGCTCGCGGTCTCGGTGGCACCGCGCGCCGCGCACGCCGAGGCGAAGCACTGGAGGATCCGCACCGACCGCGGTCCGATCCACGTCTACGTGCCGAGCAACTACGATCGAATCAACGCCCAGACCGTCGTGTTCGTGCACGGCTACAACATCGATGTCGACAGCGCGTGGACCGACTATCACCTGCAGGAGCAGTTCGAGCGCTCGGGCCTCAACGCGATGTTCATCGCGTGCAGCGCGCCGTCGTCGATCAAGGAAGGCGTGTCTTGGGCGTCGCTGCCGAGCCTCTTGCGCGCGGTCGTCGACGGCATCGGCCAGCCGCTCCCCGAGGGCGAGGTCACCGCGGTCGGTCACTCGGCCGCGTATCGTACGCTCGTGTTGTGGTTGACGAACCCGGCGGTGCGCACGCTCGTGCTGCTCGATGCCGCGTACGGCGAGGAAGATCAGTTCATGGCGTGGACGCGTGACGACAAGACCCACCGGTTGATCAACATCGCGAGCGACACGATCCAGGAGAGCAACTGGATCCACATGTTCCTGCCGGCGACCAAGCGCGTGTACGGGTTGCCGAGCCACTGGACCGATGACGATCGCGCGGCCCGCGTCCTCTACGTGCGCACGAGCGTCGGCCACATGCCGATGATCACGGACGGCGTCGCGCTGCCGCTCGCGTTGCGCGCGCTCGTCGAGCCCGTGGCGGCGAACTAGTTGACTGCGATGCCGACGCCGAGCGAGCCGAACGCGCTCGTGGTGCCGGCCGCGAGCTCCGCGCGTAGATCGATCGCGAGCACGCCGATCTTCAAGACCGCGTAGCTCGCGCCCGCCGTCACGCCGGGCCGGAGCGCGGCGTTGACGAAGCCCGGATCGAACGTCAGCAACATCGCGGGGCCGGCGCGCAGCCACAACCGATTCATCGGCCACCATTGCGCGGCGACGCCGCCGGCCATGCCCATCGCCCCGCCCGCATCGCTCGTGCCCGCGCTGAGATCGAACATGCCGACCAACCCGAGCGTCGGGCCGAGCATGCCGCCCGCGTACGCGCCGCCCGATGGCAACGGCGTGCTCGTCGTATCGAGCCGGCCCATACCGATGTGCGCGCCGAAGATCATCCCCCAGTGCAAGTTGACGTCGTTCGGCGGACCCCAGTGCAGCGCCGCGCCGTCGATGCGCTCGACCGTGCCCGCTGGATCGACGAGTGCGACCGCCGCGGTCGACGTGTGGACGATCGCTCCGGGATGGAACGCACCCGCGACCTCGAGCAAGTTGCCTTCGGCGTGAACCCGCTCACCGCCGGGGCCGGTCGTCGCGACCGCATCGACGACGACGGGGTGCGATGCGACATGGAGCTCGCCATTGGGGAGCTCGCCCTTGGGGAGCTCGATGTGAGTGCGGTCGAACGTCCAGGTCGCGACGGTCGCATCGCCGTCGCGATCGCGTGCCTGCGGCGCTCCCCACCGAGTTTCGAGCTCGGCATTGGTGCGGCCCTGCCAGACGCGCGCGACGTCGCGATTCGCCGGTGTGCCCGTGTAGCACCCGGCCAGACATACCAGAGCCAATCCCCGCATGAGGACTGATTCAGCAAGCGACATGCCCCATGCTAACCGCTCGATTCGCGCGCCGCGCGTGAACGGCAAATCACAAGGCGTACATCAGCGCCGTGCCGCCGAGACGACTAGAGCGACTGCAAGAACGCGACGAGGTCCCCGGTCTCTTGCGGTGATAGCCGCATGCGGAACCGGGGCCACGTAGAACTGGACGACCGCCGCGAGGTCCCGTGCCGAGCCATCGTGAAAGTACCGCGCGCGCATCGCGAGCGCGCGGAGCACCGGAACCTTCAACTTCGCGATGTCCGTCCACTTGCCGTCGTCAGTGCGAGCCCCGGATCCGTCGTCTGCTCCGTGGTGGGATCACTGACAGGTCACGTCGAAATAATCGAGGCTGCAGTAGCCGCTCTCGCACGTGAGGGTCGCTTGATGCTGCGTGTTCGCGAGCCCACTCGCGACGGCTAACGTGACGAACGAGAACGTCGACTGCGTCCCCTGGATCGCGATCGGCGCGCCGCCGTCGATCGAGATCTCGAGCGGCCCCGCGTTCGGCCCGAGCTCGCGATTGACGGCGAGCGTCGTGCCGGTGAAGTTGAAGTGCAGCGCAGCCGCGCCTTCGTTGATCAACCCGAAGCCGCCGCTGAGCGCGCCCGACAAGATGTCCCAGCCGGGATGGGCACCGATGTTCTCCGCTTCGCTCCGGCTGCACGGCGCGGCATCGGTCGGGATGGCATCGGGCGGCGTGTCGAGGCCGGCGTCGTGATACGGCGCGTGCGGACACTGCGAGCCGATCGTCTCGGCGTAGCAGCCCCAGTAGCCGTCGCTGCCGCACGTGCAGTCACAGCCGTGCTCCCATGTTTCGATCTGGCAGGTTTCGCCGGCCTGCGAGCACGCGACCGGTGCGGTGCCTTCGAAGAACGGACACGTCGAACAGAACCAGGTGCCGTTCGAGCACTGGCACGAGCCGGGCGGTGCGTCACCCGCGCAGGTGTCTTGCTGGTGCTGGTGATCGTCGCCGCCCGTGAAGTACAAGCTGCACGCGGCCAGCAGGCCACACCACGCGATCGCGATCCGGAGCATGCAGCGGCGTTCAGCAACGGCCCGGCCAGATGCGGTCGTGTCATCTCGCGAACTTCGGGATCGCGCGTCGAGCGTATCGCGGCGAACCACGACTCCTCCGTCGCGATCTGGACGTAGGCTTCCGGCATGTTCGATCGAGAGCTTGATGAGACTGTCGCGTTTCTCGAGAGCGATCGCGCGCTCGAGATGATCGCCGCCGATCCGTACTGGCCGAAATGGAGCGGCCCGTGGTGGCGGATGGTGATCCTGTGGGAGCTCGGCGAGCACGCGCGCATCCCGGAACGCGTGGCGCGCGCGATGGTGAAGTCGATCGACGGCTTGTTACACGTGTTCCCGCTGGACCCGAGCGAGATTCCCGCGGGGATGGACCCGGCGCGCTCCATCGGCTGCCACTGCGCGCTCGGCTGCATGGACCAGGTGCTGACCGCGTGCGGCGTCGATGTCGATCGCGAGCTGCCGTGGGTCAAGCCGTGGTTCGAGCGCTATCAGATGCGCGATGGCGGCCTCAATTGCGACGAGTCCGCTTATCTCGTCACCGACGAGTGCCCGAGCTCCATGGTCGCGACCGTCCCGGCACTCGAGGCGATGTTGCGCCGCGGCCGCAGCCCGTTCGTCGATCGCGCGGCCCAGTTCCTGCGCGAACGCGAGCTCGCCCACGGTTCGCCGAGCCGTCACAATGCCGACGAGCGAACCTCGGCGCAGCAGTGGCCGCTCGCGACGTTTCCACGATTCTACTTCTACGACGTGCTCCGCGGTGCGACCGCGCTGGCTCGCTACGCCGCGCTCGTCCAGGATCCGGCGCGCCAGCCGCCCCCCGCGCTCGTGCGCAGCCTCGCACCCGATGGCGTCGTGCGGGTTGGCCGGCGCGCATGGGAGACGGCGGGGACGTGGGATCGCGATCCGCGCGGCGCGTGGGTCCGGCTGCCCCTGGCACATCGGTTCCCGCTGCTCGAGACGGTCAGCCAGATCGGTGCGGCGAGCGACGTGCTCACGCGCGAATGGTTGCGCCTGAGCGGCTCGCTCACTTCGTGAGTGCGATCTGCGGGAACAGCTCGCCGCCATCCGGCATCGCGCGGACGACCGCGAGCACGTCGGCAACGCGCTGGATCGGCGTTGCCGGATCGACGGTCACGTAGAGCCGGCGATCGTCGTCGGTCCGCTTGCCGTGCCAGCGCCGGACCGCGAGCTCGTTCAACGCCGCCGCGAGCTCGGCCGGCGACGCGACGGTAGCCTTCGGCTTGTCCTGCGTGCCTTCACTGCCATCGCCGGAGTACAGGCGCAGCGTCGTCGCGCTGATCGCGACCTCCGGACGTACGCCGCGGCCCGTCGCGACATCCTGATGGGTAAACGGAATCGCGCGCGAGACGCCGTCGGCATTGACGACGAGCGCGAGGTCCTTGAACCCGGCCTTGTCGATCGCATCGGCGAGCTGGAGCAATACTTGCGCGGTCAGCGCCGGCGCGAGGACGAGCTGGACGCGCACGAGCGTGCCGCCTGGCTTCGCCTTCGCGATCGCCGTCAGGGTTTGCTCGAGACTCGCGAGCTGGGTGGGCTTAGCGTCGACCACGATCCCGGCGTCGGTCGCGCTGATCGCGAGTGCATGGGGTGCGAGCTCGACGAGGCCGAGCCCGGTCACCGCCGGTGCATTCGCCGCGGGCACGGCGAGCATCTTCTCGAGGAGTGCGCACGAGCCGAGGTTCGCTTTCGCGACCGCAACGCGGATGCGCTCGGCGCGTTTGGCGGGCGAGATATCGCCGATCGCCTCGTACAGCGTGATCACCTCGGGGTTCATCACGTGGCTCTTGAAGTACGCCGCGTCGTTCGGCTTGCCGGCACACAGCGCCGCCATACCTTCGGCGAAGGTCTGCAGCGCCGGGCCGCCCGCGTCATCGTGCACAGAGCGCTGCACCGGGTGATGGCGTTTGCAAGCGCAGAGGCAGACGAGGACGATCCAGAGCGTTCGCATCAGCTACGACGCTATCACTCCGAGCACGGTCAGTGCAGGTTGTCCCAGAAGTCACGGTCCGCCGTGCGAATCCCGTCGGTCACGCCGACGGTCGCCGCGAACGTCCGCGTTGGATCGATCGCCGCGACGTACGCCGGCCATGTCGGTGTCCCCGCCGGCACGCCGCCTCGAGGTACCGGTCGGCGGCGCCGCGTACGAGATGCCGAGTTAGGCGTAGGTCGTCCCCGCCCTCGCGCCGTGGATCATGCCGGTCGTCGTCGGCACGCGCTCCGCAGCCGAACCCGACGCCGGCGTCGCACAGGCGTACGCGTCGGGCGGCGAGTCGACGGCACCGTCGGGAGCCGCGGCATCGTGGTTGCTGCACGCGACCCACGCGCCGAGCGAGATCAACACGATGCTACGCATGGGTCACCACACAGCAAGCCGCGTGCCCCCGCAAGTCCGCGACGGCGCGCGCGGGGTGGAACGTGGAGGTACCGCTAGTCCGACAACGAGAACGGCGTGAACTCGGTCTTGGTATCGAAGTAATCCTCGCGCTCGGCCTTCTTCAACCAACCGACGACCGCGTAGGTGAACGGCGTGAACACGACCTCGACGATCACCTTGAACGCCCAGTTGAACAGGACGACCCCGACGAGCGTGCCGGGCGCCCAGATCCCGAAGAACGCGATCGGATAGAACAGCGCGCTATCGATCGCCTGGCCGACGATCGTGGAGCCGACGGTGCGTGACCACAGGTGCTTGCCCTTCGTCCACACCTTCATCTTCGCCATGACGTAGCAGTTCGCGAAGTCGCCGACCCAGAACGCGATGATCGATCCGATCACGATCCGCCACGTGTTTCCGAACACGACCTCGAGCGCCGGCTGCATGACCTTGTTGAACGGCTCGTTCGGATCGACGGGCGCGCGGATCACGAACTGGCCCATGATCGTCGCGAAGATCATCGCGCCGAACCCGGCCCAGATCACCTTGCGGGCGCGCGCGAACCCGTACACCTCGGTCAGGACGTCGCCGAAGATGTAGCTGATCGGGAAGAACAGATTGCCGGCGCCGAACGTGACGCCGAGGACCTTGCAGGTCTTGCCCGGCCCGATCAGGTTCGAGCACAACAACACGGTCACGAACGCGACCATGAAGAAGTCGTAGAACCGGTAGTGGCGCCGGTTCAGTACTTCACCACCCATCGCGCGAAGGTATCATCGCTGAAAGATCACACCGCGCGTGAGAGTCAAAACGCGCCATGGGGCAGCAATTTGCTACAGGCGCAGATCACGTTCCTGGTCGGGTCACGCAATACGACACCACGTGCGTATCCGGAGCCGGCGCGACGCTCCGCTCGATCTTGAGCGTCAGGTGCTGGCCGCCCGCGCAGTTCATCGGATCGGTCTCGATCGCCCAGCATGGCTTGTTCGACGACGACGCTTCTTGCCCCGGCGTGAGGTCGTTGCACTCGGGGAGCACGACCTCGTTCTGATTCGCGAGCCCAAAGTTCGTGACGTCGGAGACGGAGCAGTCGTACTGAACGCCAGGCGTATTCGGATCGGCATCGGCGAGCGTGCCATCGACGCACGGACTCCCGAGCACGGTCTTCAGCAGTGTCGCGATCTCGGTCATCGCACCTGACAGATCTTGCTGGCAGATCGTCGAGTAGGTTCCGCGGTTTGGAAACGAATTGATGAACTGGCTAACGCGGACGGTCGGGTCGGCGACCTCGCTCGCATTGCTCGAGTCGGTGTACGTGCACGAGTGCGCGAGCGCGGGAATCGGGGTGGTACTCCCCGACGGCGCACGCAGCTCGGTCTCGACCGGCGTCGGCGGGCCACCGATGTCGGCGACGATCACCATGTTCGGATCGGACTTCAGCCCCTTCAGGAACGTGACGTAACGCCCGACATCGGTGAGGTACTGCCCGCTCTCGTTCGAATGGCACGACCCCTTGGGGCCGACTTGATTCATCGCGGTCGGATCGGCGCCGCCTTGATCGCAGATCAGGCCATAGCGGGTGCAGCGGAACGATTGCAGCGGACCGAGCTGTGCGGTGTCGGTCGCGATCAGCGTCGAATGTGCCATCGAGCAGTCGTCCTCGTCGCCGAGGATGATCACCGCGAGGTAAGCATCCGGGCGCAAGAACCCGGTGTTCGCGGGGTTATTGCTGAGAGCCCGCTTGACGGCCTCGAGGTGTTGCTCGAAGCCGCAACCGTTGACACCGACGGTCGCCATCGTCGCGAACGTCGTCGGTAACGTTCCCGAGTAGTTCGTCGTCCGCGTCCCGTCGGAGTTCTTGATGTCGGTGATGTAGTTGCCCGTGATCGGGGCACCGTTGACCTGGAGCACACCGCCCTTGCCGTTACCCGAGCAAGCGCCCGGGCCGCCACCGCCGATCGCGGGACCCGGTGACGCGTCGTCGGCCCCCTTCGAGCCGAGGTCCGAGGTCGCGACGCCGAGGTGAATGTTTGGCAACCCACCTTCGATCGTGTTCAGCACGTTGATGAAGTTGGGGAAGTTCGCTTTCAGGTTGTTCTGCTTGTCTAGCATCGAAGGCGAGTCATCGACCAAGAACAGGATGTCGATGTCGCGGTTCACCGTGACCGGAATGTTCTTGTACTCGACACTGCCTTGATCGGTCGTGACCTCAGAGATGGTTCGATCGGGGCAACCTGCGAGCGTGACGAGAGCGATAGCAGCGACGGCGACGCGCATGTTCGCGCTATCAGCAACGATCACGCCAAGGGCAGAACGCCACGTTCTAATACACCGCGAGTCGCGAACCGCTATCCTGAGTCGCGTGCGAGTTCTCGCGATCTTCGTTGTTCTTGCCGGCGCCTGTCACGCGGGGCCGCCGTCGGTCGATGCATCGACGGCGTTCTGCACCGATCAGGCGCCGCTCGCGCCGACCTACGCGAACGTCCAGAAGCTGTTCACGTCGGCGTGCACGATCTGCCACGCGCCGGGCATCGAGCTCGAGCTCGTGCCGGGCAAGAGCTATGCGAACCTCGTCGGTCAACCGGCTGTGAATTACACGAACCCGATGGTCGACGAGTCGTGTGGTGGCGTGCTCGTCACACCGTTCGATCCGGCGCACAGCTATCTCTATCTCAAGCTGTCGACGACACCGTGCGTCGGCTCGCAGATGCCGCTCGACGATATCGGCAACTCCGAGCCCCTCGCACCGTGCGCGATCGCGTTGATCCACGATTGGATCGCGGAGGGTGCGCCGAACGACTAGCTAGTTGGTGGCGAGACCCCACCACAGCGAGACGGTCACGTTGTCGAGCTTCGACACGAGCACGAATTCGCTGCCGCCGCCGTCGCCATCCTTCAAGCGCTGGCAGGTGACGTGGGCGGTGTCGCCGGCTTTTGCGGTCGAGCGATCGAGCGTGCACGCGAGCTCTGCCGGCAACTGCTGGATGATCGACGCGACATCGTCGACCTTGATCGTCCAGTCGTCGGTCGGCCGATCGCTGATCAACTTGACGTCGAACGTGACCGAGGACCCGTTCGTGATCTGGACGCCGGTCGTGCGCGTGCCTGCGAGCATGACGTCGCCGAGGATCGGGGCGGCCGCGACATACGGTTGATCGAGGACCGGCACGCACGGATCGTGGCCTGCAGCGGCCGATTTGTTCGACCACGTGCGCTGGACCGCGAAGTCACCGACGAGCCGCTGGCGCGCGGCCGCGATGTACTCGCACATATCGCCGACCTCGGCGCCCGGCGTGTATTCCCACACGACATCCGGCGCGTCGACCGTGACGAATCCGGGCGCGGTCTCGGGATGCGGATCGGTCGCTGCCTCGATCAGCTCGTGGCTCGTCGGTGGTGTGATCTCGTCGATCGGCGCGCTTTGGGTCGCGCACCGCGGGACGAGCGCGTACACGATGTGACTCTGTAGCGTCTCGTCGTGATAGCCGCCGAACGTGACGCAGCTCGTGTCCATCCCGGCGGTCAGGGTCACGCCAGCCGGCAAGAACACGATGTAGAGCGTGTTCGGATCCGGTGCGATCCAGCCCGGCGCGGGGACCGGCGGCGCGAGATGATCCTCGAGCCAGGCTTGCAACGCATCGTCGGTCGTCGGCGGCGGATCGGTCGTCACGATCGTCGGCTCGATCACCAGCGTCCCGACGCCGTACTCGCTCGTCGTGACGTCCCAGTACGGCGACGCGGGCAGCGCCGCGAGGAAGCTCTCGATCGCGGGTTGCAGATCATCGCCGGCGAAGAAGATCGGCACGATCTCGGGCGTGGTCAGCACCGGGCCGCCGGCCGACAGAACCTGCGGCGCCGGCGGCGCATCGCCCTCGTAGTTGTCGCCGCAAGCCGCGATGGCGACGAGAGTCCACAACAAGCAACGCGCCATCGCCGGATGGTAGCGTGGGGCGTGCGCTGGATGTTTGCGGCAGCTGCCGTGCTTGGTTGTTACGCTGGTTGTCACGCAGGTACCCAGGTTGCCACGCTCGTGATCGATGGCGACACGATCACGATGCGCAAGCGCGCTGCCGACGCTGCGCAGAGCTCGCCGTCGAGCACGCCGGTGATGATCCTCGCGCTCGATGGCGTGTCGCGCGACTTGCTCTACGACTTGCTGCGCGGCGGCAAGTTGCCTCACCTCGCGGAGCTCGTCGGTGGCGCCGATCTCGCGCACGCCGACCTCGACGACCGTCTGCTGTCGAACCTGCCATCGACCACGATCCCGGCATGGTCGGCGGTGTTCACCGGCACGCCGGCCGGCGTCAACGGCGTCCCGAACAACGAGTTCTTCATCCGCGAGACCAAGACGTTCGCGGCGCCCGCACCGGTGACGTTCGTCGACAGCGCCGCGACGATGGAGGTCTACACGAAGGGCGCGGTCAACAAGCTCGTCGACGCGCCGAGCGTGTACGAGCGGATCCACACCGCGGATCCCGACGCATTGATCTGGGTCGCGCTCAGCCACTTCTTCCGCGGCGCCGACAAGATGTTCGTGGCCGAGCGCACCGCGTTCGTGAAGATGTTCGCCGCGTTCGTCGAGGACGGCTTGCCGCGCGAGGAGCGCAAGGTGACGTCGCGCAAGCCGTACGAGGCGCTCGATCACGGTGCGATCGACGCTGTCGTCTCGCACCTCGCATCGGGCCCGGCGCCCGACGTGCTGACGCTGTACCTCTCCGGGACCGACCTCTACGCGCACGTCGCGAAGGAAGGTCCCGACGAGGCGCGGCGCGCGTACCTCACCGAGGTGATCGATCCGGCACTCGCGAAGCTCGTCGAGCAGATGCGTGCGCGCGACATGCTCGCGAATCGCTGGGTGATCGTGACCGCGGATCACGGCCACACCGCGATCATCGCGGACGCGGCGCATTCGATCGACACCGGCAACGACGACGCGCCGGGCGTGCTCCACGCGCTCGGCTGGAAGCTACGCCCGTTCCGCGCATCGGTGGGCGAGCACGATCCGTTCAACTCCGTGCTCGCGTACGGCGGCGCGTTCGGGTTCGTCTACCTCGCGGATCGGTCGCGCTGCACCGGCGAGCGCGCATGCGCGTGGGATGCACCGCCGCGCTATCGCGAGGACGTGCTCGCGCTCGCCGAGGGCTTCTATCGCAACAACGAGACCGGCGCGCTCGCGCCCGGCATGCGCGGCACGCTCGACATGATCTTCGTGCGCGAGCCACGGCCAGTCGGCGAGGGCCAGCGCACGTTCGAGGTCTATGTCGGCGGCGGCAAGACGATGGCGATCGAAGCGTACCTCGCGCAGCATCCCCACCCGACGTACGTCGATGTCGCGCGCCGGATCGAGGAGCTCGCCGTCGGCCGCCACGGTGATCGCGCGGGAGATATCTTGTTGCTCGCGCACGACGGCGATCGCGACGCGCCGGAGGAGCGCTACTACTTCGCGGCACCGTTCCGGTCGTGGCATGGCAGCCCGTCGAAGCAGGACTCGGAGGTCCCGCTGATCGTCGCGAACCCGCACGTCAGCGCGGCCGCGATCGAGGCGTGGGTCGGCGCGAAGCTCGGCGACCGACCGTATCAGCGCAAGGTCACCGACATCGTGCTCGGGTTACGAACGAACCCGCCGCGCTAGGGGTGACAGACGCCGCCGCCGAACTGGGCGGTCGTCGCGTCGGTGCAGAACGTCAGCGATGCCGTACCAGACGCGAACGTGCAGCACATGTTGTTCTGCGCCTCCGTGCACTCGGACGACATGTGACAGATCTGGACCTTCGTCGTATCGCTGCAGCTGTTCGGCAGGTGCGTCGGGCACGCCGCTGACGAGGTACAGCTCGTGCCGATCGAGCTCACGCCGCACGACGACGGGAACGAGCCTTGACCGTTGCCGACATCGACACCGCAGCACACCGGCGTCGTGCCGCCGCATTCATCGGGACCATCGCAGACGATCTTGTCCCCCGCGGAGCAGGCCGCCGGTGCGACGCACGAGAACGTGGTCGGATTGCCGGGAGCAGTGCAGCACACCTGGTCGAGTGGACATGCGGTGTTGCCGCCGCAGCCAAAATCGTATTCGCCGCTACCGCTACCGCTGCCGCTACCGCTGCCACTACCGCTACCGCTACCGCTACCGTGACCGTCGAGATAGCTCTTTGCGGCATCCGTCTGGGCGTTGTCGCTGCCGCCGCATGCAAAGAGCGCGATCACGAAACAGATCGAAGTACGGCTGGTCATGGGCGACGAGGTTAGCCCGAGATGCCCGTCATCCTCCACAGGACTCCGCTGGCACCGGCTTGCGTGCCGTGCGCATCACGTGCACGAAACTGTTACAGCGAGCAGTACGTCGGGAACGACGACGGCAGGCCCTGCGCGTACGGCGACGGCCACGCGCCCCATGGATTCGCGGTGAAGAACGCGGCCACGCTCGGCGCCGCGTCGAGGGGAATCGCGTGGCCCATGCCGTGATCGCAGATCGCCGCGAAGTGACCTGCGGCCTTCAACATCGCCTCGTAGGCCTGGCTCGCCGCCTGGAAGTCGACCGAGAACACGTTGTCGCTCGTGCCGCCGTCGAAGATCAGCGCCGCGAACTTGTTCTCGGGATCCTGGTTCGCCGGCGAAAACCCGGGCGGTATGCCACCGGAGTAGGTCGCGACGCTCGCGACGTACGACGCGCGGATGAAGCTGAGCGCGGTGGTCTGCAACGCGCCCGCGCTCATGCCCATGCTGTGGATCTGGTTCGTGTCGATCAAGTGCGCCTGCGCGAGACAACCGACGACCTCGTCCGCGACCAGGAAGTCGTCTTGCTTCGAGCTGCCGTTGACCATGAACCATTCGAACTGACCTGCGGTCGAGTCCGCGTACGGTGTCGCGACGATGCCGCCCGCCGCGGTGATCGCGCTCTGGGTCGCGCCGAGCGAGTAGCCCGATTCGGCGGTGCCGCTGCCGGTCGCGTACCAGTAGATGATCAACTCGCCGTGACCGGCCTTCGCCGGATCGAACGCGAGCTTGACCTTGCGCGGCGGAATCCCTGCGGGTGCAAATGTGACGTCGCCCGGCGCGATCGTCGGGCACGTGCCGGTCGGTGCGGGAATCACGGGCGTCGTCGAGTCGACGACCCCAGCGTCGGTGCCGGCGCCGTTGGATCCGTTGGATCCGTTGGATCCGGAGCCGGTAGCGTCGGGCGTCGCGTTCGACGGCGAGTTGCTGCAGGCGGCGATCGCGATCAGCACGAGGAAGCGCATCGCGGCGCACTGCACCACCGGGCTGCTCACCGTGGCCATGACCGCGATGGGCCAATCACTTGACCTGACTGACCTACACCTTCGGCGTCCGGCCGGTCCATCGCTTGTACGCGCGGCTGAACGCGCTCGGCTCCGAGAACCCGAGCTCGAACGCGATCTCCTTCGCCGCCACACCGGCCGCGAGCAGGTGATCCGCGCGCTCGCGGCGGAGCGCGTCGACGAGCGAGCGCAACGTCGTGCCGTCGTGCTCGAGCTGGCGGCGCAACGTGCGCGCGCTGATCCCGAGCGCCTGGCTGATCGCCGGCAACGACGCGGCCGCTAGGTTCACGGCCGCCGCACGGCGAACGCGATCGACGAACGTCGTTCGGCCGGTCGCGGTCAGCGTCGCGACCTGGGCCTCGAGCGCAGCCGACGTGATCGGATCCGCGGAGATCAGCGGCAGCGCGAGCTGCGCGGTCTCGAGCTCGAGCTCGTCGCTCGGCGCCCCGAACGCGAGAGGTGCGCGGAACACGTCGGCGTGCTCGGGCGTCGGCTCGCGCTCGTGTGCGAACCGCACCGCACGTAACGCGAAGCGCTCGCCGGTCGCGGCGCGCGCACGCAGCGCGAACGACGCGAACAGGAACTCGGTCAGGATCGGGCCGCGCGTCACGCCCGGCACGCGGTGCTGGTGGAGCACCGTGATCGGACCGCGCGCCTCGAGCTCGAGTGTCGCGCGGTGCGTCACGACGCTGTAGAACTTCACCGCACGGTCGAGCGCGTCGTGCACGGTGCCGCTCAACCACACCATGTGGCCGAACAGGCCGAGCGGCCGGACGACCGCCGCGCGCGCGAGCGTCAGGCCGAACGCCGGATCGCCGCGCTGCGCCGCGATGTCCTCGAGCAAGCGATCGACCCGATCGCCGGCGACGTACGCGTCGGGCGCGCTGGCGTCGTCGATCTCGAGCGCCGCGAGGAAGCTGCGAGGATCGAGATCGAGCCTGCCGAGCAGCTCCGCGAGCGGGCGGAGCAGGGCGACGGACAACCCGTCGACTTCGTTGCGCCGGCTCGCCATCGCGGCAGCATACCGATGTTGCCGCGAGGTCCGGAACCGGCCGGTCGCGGTTGTTATCGCCGACTACGGCTTCTTGTACTTCAGCACGAACCGATCCTGCGTGTGCGTTCGCGGATCGGCGCCCGGATCCGCGTTCCAGTCGCGAGTGTCGTTCGGATTGCGCAGGAAGCTCGCGTCGGTCACGAGCTTGAACCCGGCCTGTTCGAGATCCGCGCGGACGAGCTTCTCGTCGATGCGATGAAACTTCTCTGCGTCGGCAGCGCCCGTCCCGTCCTTCGCGCTGTTATCGATGACCACGAACGTGCCACCCGGCTTGAGCGCCGCGAACACCGCCGCGTCGAGCTTGTGCTGATCGATCTTTTCGGCGAGCACGTCGTGATACGCGCACACGAACGTGACCTCGTCGAGGTTCGTCGCCTCGGGAGGCAGCGGCGCGTCCCACTGGCGCATGAAGTGCGTCGTGTTCGCCATCAGCGGTTTCGCCATGCGCTCGTCCCACGCCTTCTTCAGCCAAGGTCCGTCCCAGTCCGGCGAGTCCTGCGCGAACACCTTGCCGGTCGGGCCGACGCTACGCGCGACGAGCTCGGTCGTGTAGCCCGCGCCCGCGCCGAGATCCGCGACGTGCATGCCGGGCTGGAGGTCGAAGAACTTCAACGTGTCGATCGGCTTTCGCCCCGCGTCGAGCTCGTGATCCTTCGGGGTGCGATCGACCGCGCCGACGATCTTCGCGGGATCGAGGCTGGAAGATGTCGACGGTTTCGATTTGCACGCGACGACACCGGTGACACCGATCGAGAGGCCGAGCACGACGAGGAGGCGCATGCGCGCACTGTACCGGTCTCAGCGCGACTCGCGCACCCAGATGACATCGCCCGGCGTGCGACACCGCGATACGCGCCGGTACGCAAAATGCGCGCTAGCGCGGCCGCTCGACGGTGACGAACGCGCCGACGAGGTTCAGATCCTCGGCGCGCAACCACGGCGCCATGGAGCGTGATCCGTTTCTCGCATCGAAACCGATCCGCCCGCACCCGGCGAGGATCCATAACGCGGCGACGGCTCGCACTCGCCGTGAGTAGCGCTACTCGATCACGACGTTGTTGATCGGCAGCACGGCTTCGCCCGCGGGATAGCCGTAGCTGACCCAGCCGGTTTTCGGGCTCGTTTCGTCGCTGCCCCAGCCCCACACCCACAGGCCGAACGGGTTCGCGGAGTCCATGATGTTGACGCCGTTGTTGCAGCCGTGCTGGCCGGTGAAGTTGTCGACGATCATCTCGTGCGCGATCTGATAGGTGCCGCTGGTACCGACCGGCTTCCAGTCGGCCGCGGGGATCGTGCCCATGCACGTGAGCGTGACGTCGGCGAACGCGTTGTTGACCTTCTGGCGGACGACGGTGAGCGCGGTGAACGGATACGTCGGATCGGTGAAGAACACGTAGTGGCCGAGGTACTGCGGCGGCGGTACGAGGCGAACGAAGTCGGGGTCGCCGTAGCCGCCGACCCAGTTCGCATCCGAGCCCGAGCCATCGCCCGCACCGGTCATGTACGTGAACATCGAGAACGGGTGATCGGTGTCCTGGCTCGACACCGAGAACGGCCCGGTCGTCCGGATCTCGATCTGATCGCCGAGGTTCACGCTCGCCGCGCCGGTGCCGGGCGGATCGTAGGTCAGCTGGGTGCCGTCGACCGCGCCGTAGATCCGGAACACGCGCGGATCGCTGAAGCTGCCTGGCTCGCGATCGGGGTGCGGTGCGGCGACGTACACGCTGCCGAGCGCGCTGACCGGCGTCAGCATCTGCTCGCCGTGATCGCCGCAGCAGCGATCGATCGACATGATCGGGTGACCGCCGAACACGCCGACCGGCGCGCTCGACGTGATCGGGCTGCCCGACAGCTGGCTGGTCTGGGTGAGCTGGACGTACTGACCCTTGTTGAGCGTCATCGTCCACGGCGTGTTCGCGGTGCCGGCGGGCACGCCCGAGCCCGCGGCGATCGCGCTTTTCGGCCGGATCGTCACGGTCGTGTTGTCGACGGCCGCGACGATGTCGTGCGACGGGCCATTGCCCGGGATGTTGATCGGCGGCGCCGGCAACACGTCGTACGCGCCGACCGCGATGTAGTTCTGCTGCCACGCCGACGTCGGGATCAGCAGCGACGCACCCGTCGCCGCCGCCTTGCCACCCCCGTACGGCAACATCTGATACGCGACGACCGGCGTGTCGGTCGTGATGTGGAACGCGGTGCCGACGCCGGTGCCGTGAACCTGGACGCCGCCGGCGAGCGCGGCGGTGACCGGGCACGGCACGTTGCCGAACAGGAGCGACGCCGGGTTGTAGTCGAGGAACAGGATCGCGACCTTGCCCGGATCGAGACCGGCCGCCGGATCGTACGTGCCGTAGGTCAGCGCCGTGCCCGTGCCCTGCGGCAGCTTCGCGAACTGCGCGAGGTCGATCGCCTGGCCGCCCCAATCGACATTGATGTGGACCGCCGACGTCGACACGTTCGCGACAAACACCGCGTAGCACGCGTCGTACGGCGGGCCGATCGCACCATCCATGTCGATCGCGTAGTACTCGCAGCCGACCGACGAGTGATTCATGTTGGCGGCTTCGCACGTCGCGGAGCACGAGCCACCGGTGCACTGGCCGTTGCTTCCGTTGCTGCCATTGCTTCCGTTGCTGCCGTCGTCGTCACCGCCGGGACCGCGCGAAGCTGGTCCACATGACAACGCGATCGAAACACCGACGGAGAGTCCGAGCGTGACGGCGAGCCCGAAGTTGCGCATGCCGCACGCTAAGCCGAGCGAGTCGCGCCGTGTAACAGTTTTTGCCGACCCATCAGTTTTGATCTGCGATCGCCTGTCCGATCCGTGCACAGCTTGCACAGATTGCGCGAGCACCGGCGCAACTCGCTCTCAGAGCGCGCGGATCGAGAGCGCGCCGCCCCACTCGCTGTGACCATCGACGACGATCCGCGTGATCGAGTTGTAGTTGTCGATCGACAGCGGGATCGACGGGTTCTGTGCCGACAGCATCTGGTTGACCGGGATGGTCTGGTAAGCGCCGTTCGCGGAGATCACGGTGACCTGCGAGACGAACGTCGAGCCGCCCGCGGCATCGAGCTCGAGCGTGGTCGCGTTGCCGAGCGAGCCGACGTTGATCGAGAGCTGATCATTCGCGAGCGCGGTCGGGCCGAGCAGCTGGATCGCGGCCGGCTGGTACGTGTAGCTGGGCGCCGGCGTCCACGACGTGTAGACCGGAGCCGAGACGTAGACCGGCGCGGGCGTCGTGTAGATCGGGTGGACGATCACCCGGCGGGTATAGCCGCGGTCATCGCGGGTGTGGCCACGGTCGTCGCGATCGATCCGCACGGGCCGCGTCTGGCGCGCGGGCTCGCGGCGCACGACGCGCGTCGGCTGAACCCGGTGGTCACGGACCGCGACCTGGACGTTGCTGCGAACCTGGACGTGAGCTTGGAACTGGGTATGGACGATGGCCGACATGGAGTGCCTCTCTCTTTCTTTCGAGAGGATGGAAATGCAGTCGCCGGGCCATCGTAACCTATCGGAAATACGTGACATAGATCTGCGAAACCTGCAGTCGAGCTGCGGAGCTCGCGGGTTTCCTCATGGCTTCGGCAGCCCGACTTGCAGTACGTTGGCCAGATGATGAGAGCCCTGTTCGTGGTGAGTCTGCTCGGTGCGTGTGGCGGAGATGACACGCGCCACATTCTCGATGCCTGCACGAACGGTTCGAATTCGATGACGCTGAGCGGGCCGGCGTCGTTCGCCTGCCACGAGCCGTACAAGGCGCAGGTCACGTTCACGAACGAGAGCTGTACGCCGCTCGTCGTCACCGGCGTGAAGCTGTCGGCGACCACGACGACCGGTGCGTGTGTCCCGCCGGGGGATTACACGTATCCGGGCCGGACCGTGGGCATCGGTGAAACGATGACCGTCCTCGATCTGACCGCGAGGCCGTTCTGCTGCACCGCACCGGGACCGTGCCCGGATCCGCTGGAGTGCGACGAGTCCTACACGCTGACCGTGCAGAGTGCCGCCGGCGACATCTCGAAGTCCGAGACGGTGCATCTGTCGCTCGGCGGCTGCGACGTCGTGTGTCCGCCTCCCGGATAGCTCCGTCGTCCGGTCACCGGACAGTTTCTCGACGCGTCGTCGATCATGCGCGATACTGAACGTGATGTCTCAGCGCGTGCTGTTCGCATCCGGGGTGCTTGCAACGGTGGTGATGACCGCGTGCAGCTCCTCGGATCATCATCCGACGGTAAGTCTCGTGCCCGTCGCGCCGACCGGCTCGGCGACTGCCATCACGCACGCGGCGTGCGCCGAACCGGTCTCGGTGTTCGCTCACGCGGACGAGCAAGCGCCGGCGTGCAGCGTGCCGGCGACGACGACGGTCGTCGATCTGCGCGACGCCTGGACGCCGGTGCTGTTCGCGATCCAACCCGACGGCAGCGCGCCGGAGTTTCGGCCGAGCTATCTCGCGCTCGCGCGCGAGCAGGATCTCGACGGCAAGCCGCTGTCACCGAACGTCGGCCTCACCGAGCTCTACGGGGTCGTCCCGTCCTTCGCGATCGTGCGCCAGCGGTTCACCCAGACCGCGCGCTACGCGTGTCACGCGAAGGTCGACGCCGCGCCACTCGCGAAGCTCGCCCGGCCGTACGGCGAGGAGCTCGCGGGGCTCGTGAAGTACTCCAACCACCAGCGCGACCTGCTTGCCGTGATCCTCGAGCGCGTCCGCGTCCAACGCGGGCTCGCCGACTACACCTCGCTCGCGACCGACCGCGAGCTCGGCGACGTCTACATCCGGTGGAAGGCCGCCGACGAGCTCTACGCCGGCATGATCGCCGCGCAGAAGATGCTCCAGTGCGAGGGGCTGCTCGGCGACAAGAGCATCGACGGCACGTACTCGTGGGCGTTCGGCCAGGCGGTCGAGCAATTCCAGCGCCGCAACTTTCTGATCCCGAACGACCGCCTCGACCCCGACACGCGGACTGCGCTCGCGACCGATCCGCGCGAGCTCGATTTTCGCTTCGCGCTCCGCGTGCTGCGCGAGCGCGTCGTCGACGCGACCGGGTTGATCGAAGACGGGACCGCGGGCAAGGGCGAGCAAGCCGTGCTCGGCCGCATGCTCGATCCGCAGGCGATGCGCGAGGTCCACGGCCATGACCGGTCGCTCGCGAACGCGGCCCCAGATCTGATCTCCGCCACGACCGAGGTCGCCGCGAGGGAGCTCGGCTGGTTAGATCCGGCTGCGACCGCGGCGTTCCTCGCGAAGCATCCGGGCGGCCTTCGCGTCGCACTCTCGCTGCCCGCGCGCCCCGCGTACTACGCGGCGCACATGGCGCTGTCCGCCGAGATCGATCGCGGCGATGTCTGGTACGACGAGCAGCCGGTGCCGCGCGTCGCGTGGCGGCGGCCGGTGCTGATCCTCTACGCGCAGGACGGCAAGACCAGGCGCGCGCTCGTGCGCTGGCCGACGACGATCGGCGGTTGGGCCGACGTCCGGATCGACGGCACGCTGACGAAGCGCTGGAAAGAATCCGACGTCGGGCCGCGCGAGTGGCGTCAGCTCTACGCCGCACCGACGTGGCTGCCGCCCGACACGACTCCCGACGACGAGCTCGTGCGCTGGGTCGCGAAGGGCAAGTGGGAGCTCAAGAAGTCGATCATGGGCCCGGGGCCGCTGTCGGCGTTCGGGATGATCCGGCTGCCGCACGAGCGCGCGATCAAGATGAAGAACGGCAGTACGCAGTACGTCGACAACGGCATCGGCACGCACGGCTCCGCCGTCGTGACCTCGCTGCTCAACGGCACCAGCCACGGCTGCCACCGGCTCTACAACCACATGGCGATCCGGCTCGGCGGTTTCTTGCTCGATCACCGCAACCACGTCGTGCGCGGCCAGCAGCCCGAGCACTTCCGCCGCACGATCAATGTCGGCGGCACCTTCCACGCGCAGGTCGATACACGCGGCTTCATGTACGAGCTCACGCCGCCCGTGCACATCGACGTCTTGCCGGGCACGATCCGCTCGGAGCGCAAGGTCCCACCGGCCGACGCTGCTCCCGCGGGCGCCGATTAGTCGGCGCGCCGCACCCAGCACGCGAGGTCGCCGTCGCTCGCGGAGATCCGTTCGTGCCGGAGCAGCTCGAAGCACGGTGGCATCGTCCCGCCAAACCCGTGGAGCGTGACGACGCGGGTACCGGGGCGAAGCTCGCGCAGCCGGCGCTCGGTCTCGGTGATCGCGACGCGGAACGAATCGTTCGGCGCCGTCGGGAACAACGGGAGCTCGAACGGGTTGAAGAAGTAGAGCGCGTCGAACTCGCTCCACGCGACCGAGAACGCATCGCCGAGCATGAACGTCGTGCGGTCCGCGATACCGAGGCTGCGCGCGAGCTGCTCGGCGGCGGTCACCAGCGCCGCCTGTTGTTCGATGCCGAACCAGTGCGCCTGCGTGCACAGCGCACCGACCGAGCACAGCTTGCCGATGCCGGCGCCGATATCGAGCACGCGCAAACCGGGCTCGGGCGCGAGCAACTTCGCGGCGCGCGTCGCGACGCGGATCGGTGTCCAGTGCAGGTTCGACAGATGACGCAGCTCGGCCGGTACCAGCGCGTCGAACGCGTGATCGGTGTCGGGCGTCACGGGGCGCGCCACATGAACCACATCGTGGGCCCGTTCTTGATCGTGTGCTCGCCGGTCACCGTGAAGCCGAGGCTCTGGTAGAGGCCGAGGTTGCGCTCGGTCGCGGTCTCGAGATACGCGGGCAGCTGCTCGCGATCGCAGAGGGCGAGCATCGGCGCGAGTAGCTCGCGACCGACGCCCTTGCCTTGCACGCCGGGATCGACGCCGACGACGAGCAAGTAATGGTGTGGCTCGCGCGGATGCGCTTTGATCATCGGCCGCGTCGCGAGCTGGACGCCGGCGAGGCGCGACCAGCCGCAGATCGCGGCGAAGTGACCGACGAGCCGGGTCTGTTTCGCGAGCCCCATGCGCCACTTGTCGGGTGGGACCCACAGCGCCGCGCCACTCCGTTCATCGTTCGTGTAGACCTCGCCGAACGGAATCGCGAGGTGGCGCAGCGCGAGCTCGAAGAAGCGCGCGAACCCGGCGTCGCGATGCGCGTCGGTGCGCACGAGCCAGCTGATGAATGGATCGTCTGCGAACGCGCGCGCGAGCACCGGGACGAGCGCGGGGATGTCGGCGAGCTCGGCAATGCGCGCAGCCATGCGCGACGATCCTACGCGACGCGGGCTACTGGGTGACCGCCATCGGCACGATCGTCGAGCCCGTGGTCGTCGGGGTCTGGAGCGCCGAGTGGAGAGCGGGGGCCAGCGCGACAACACGCTTGGGCGCACAGCTTCTGAACGCGCGTTGGCGCGGCCGATGACCGCGTGTTACAGCCTGGAATGCGGCTCGCCGATGTCTGCCTCGCGCTGATCGGATGGTGCGGATGCGATGCGGGCATGCCGGCGCCAGCGCGCCAGGTGCCGCGCGACGCGAAGGTCGATGCGCCTGCCCCGATGCCGATCGATGAAGCGGTGCGGCCACCGGTGGCCGGTGACCTCACGCGCTACACCATCGATCTGGTCCAGGACGGTCGGCTGATGGCCGCGATCGAGACGTCCGAAGGCACGCTGCACTGCGCGCTGTTCGCCGACACCCGACCGATGACCGTCGCGAACTTCGTCGGGCTCGCGACCGGCAAAAAGCCGTGGATCGATCCGGCGACCGGGTTCGTCCAGCGCGGGAAGCCGTTCTACGATGGCTTGACGTTCCACCGGGTGATTCCCGACTTCATGGTCCAGGGCGGCGACCCGCTCGGCCACGGCATCGGCGGTCCCGGCTATCAGTTCGCGAACGAGATCGTGAAGGACGGTGTGATGAAGCCCGGCGTGCTCGGCATGGCGAACGCGGGGCCGAACACGAACGGGAGCCAGTTCTTCGTGATGGAACAGCCGCAGGACCGTCTCGTCCCCGACTTCACGTTCTTCGGCCAGTGCGACGAGCTCGCGGTCGTGAAGCGGATCGCACGCGTGCCGCGCGACGCCGCCGATCATCCGAACACGCCGGTCGTGATCCGGCACGTCACCGTCTACAAGACGCCGCGATAGTTGATCAGATCCAGCCGGCTCTCCGCACCGGCGGCGAGCAGCTGATCGATCGCGGCCGTGTCGCGCTCGATCACGATATCGAGCGTCGGATGTGCCGGCGCGTGCGCCTGCACCGCTTCGAACAACCGGCGCAGCAGGGTCGGGCGCGCGACCTGAAATGGAAACGCACCGGCGCGGCTCGGATCGACACCGGCGACTCCGAGCGGTGCATTGGTCGCGTCACGCAGCTGGAGCAACACGCGATTCGGGCGTGCGCGCATCGCGCTCAGCCGGCCCGCCGTGATCTGGAACGCGTGCTCGAGCTCGGCGTCGTCGGCCGCGGTGATCGGCGTGGCCGTCGTCGCGATCGGATCCTCCGGCAGGGCAACGACGATCGCCCACGGCACGCGCATGCTGCGAGCGCGATGCGACGGCCGCATGCCTAGGTGCTCGTACAGCCGGATCGCGGGCGGGTTGTCGGCCTTGACGTTGAGCGTCCACGTCGTGACCCCGGCCGCGCGCATTCGCGTCCCGACCTCGCGCATCAGCGTCGACGCGACGTGCTCGCCGCGGGCGCGCGGAGCGACGACGAGGTTGTGGACGTGGCCGGTGCGAAACGTCGCGTAACCGACGACGTCACCACCGCGATCGGCGACGACCGTGCGCGGCATCGAGTCGACGATCCACTCGGCCTTCGAGGGCACCGCGTCGTCGACGCCCAGCTCGCCGAACATCTCCGCCACGGCGGCGTAGTCGGCAGGCACGGCGTCGCGGATCATCGGCGCAGTCTACAACGCGCCTCGATGTTTCGGCGCGGGCTTCGGCTTCGCGATCCAGGCTTCGTCGAGCGCCGAGTCACGTCCGCCTGCGCGCAATCGCGGCGATCGCGAAACCGAGCCGCACCACTCCTCGAGAATAGCGCGACCTCGTGTATCGACATGGGCGCCCGTCGTGATCGAGTAGCGATCGACTAGCGTGCAACAGATCGCGGTATCCTCGCAGGATGAGCCGCTTCGCCTTGTTGATCCCGCTCGCGCTGGCACTTCCCACGACCGCGCGCGCCGACGGCGTGTACGACGTGTGCAAGGGTGAATCCAAGCGCATCGTCGCGGGCACCGGCCAGATGTCGATCGCGTTCGTCTATCCCGACGACTTTCCGGGGCGGACGTCGCGCGAGGTGCTCTATCCGATCGGCGTGCGCCTCGCGAACGCGGAGCACGCGAAGGTCATCCTCGTTGCCGACGTCGACAAGGCGATGCAGCTCGTCAAGGACAAGCACTGGACCGACAAGCAGACCGCGTGCGGCACCGCGCCGGCGTTCGAGCCGGTGCTCGGTCAGAAGCATCCGAATCTGTCGACCGCGAAGGTCTCGATCGCATGCGACGACAAGAATGCGTGCGAGCTCCACGTCGACCTCGAGCGCCACGGCCGGTCGTCGGCGGAGCGCTGGGTTCGCTACTCGGCGCCGCTCGTCGGCTCGAAGGATTCGACGAAGGTGATCGCGGCCGCGGCGCCGAAGCTCGTCGCGAAGGGCGTGCCACCCGATGCGCCGACCGCGGGGCTCGCGACGACGACGCTGACGTCGGGCATGGTCCGGACGCGCAGCGATGCCGATGGTGCGCTCGAGCTCGATCGCTCGATGGAAGCGAGTGCGGCGATCGCGGCGTGCGGGCCCAAGGGCCGCAAGACGAACGACGTCCGCGGCTACTGGGCGGACTGGAAGCTGTCGGCGCTCGGCACTGCGATGGAGGTCATGGTCAAGCCGTTTGCCGGCGTCGACAAGGCCGACAAGGAAGCGGCCGAGTGCCTGACGAAGGCGCTGCGCACGTTGCAGATGTCGTGTCCGCGCGATGGCGCGGTGGCCCCGGTGCGCACCGCGATCTGCCTGTAGCGGCTGCCTGTAGTGGCAAGATGCGCGGATGACTCCCCGGATCCTGCTCGCATTGGTTGCCGCATCCACTGCTGCACACGCCTCGCCGATCGTGATCAAGGCGGCGCACGTGCTCGACGGCCTCTCCGATCGGGCGCGCGATGGGATCGCGGTCGCGGTCGACGGCGACCGGATCGTCGCGGTCGCGCCCACGGCGGAGGTCGTCGCGAAGTACCCGAAGGCACCCGTGATCGATCTCGGCAACGCGACGCTCCTGCCCGGGCTCGTCGATGCGCACACCCACGTGTTCCTCGACGACGACATGGGGCCGGGCGTCTACGACAAGATCCTGCTCGAGAAGTCCGCGCCGTATCGCGCGATCGAAGCGACCGCGAATGCGAAGAAGGCGCTCGGCTATGGCTTCACGAGCCTGCGCGATCTCGAGACCGAGGGCGCCATGTACGCAGACGTCGATCTCAAGAAAGCGATCGCGCGCGGCGTGGTGCCCGGGCCGCGGATGACGGTCGCGACCCGCGCGCTCGCGCCGACGGGGATGTATCCGCTGCGCGGTTACAACTGGGAGCTGACGATGCCGATCGGCGTGCAGACGATCGACGGCGTCGACGAAGCGCGCAAGGCCGTGCGCGAGCAAGTCTCGAACGGCGCGGACTGGATCAAGTTCTACGCCGACCACGCGCCGTACGAGACCAAGCGCGCCGATCGTCCGGTCCGCAGCACCGCCAACTTCACGCCGGCCGAGGCCGCGGCGATCGTGGACGAAGCCCACCGGCTCGGCGTCAAGGTCGCGGCCCACGCGAACGGCTGGGACGGGATCGACTCCGCGCTGCGCGCCGGCGTCGACTCGATCGAGCATGGCCAGGGCCTGACCGATGATCTGATCACGCGGATGCTGGCGCAGCACGTCGCGTGGTGCCCGACGATGCTCGCGTATCAGTACGAGCAGAAGAAGCTCGGCCCGACGCCACGCGCGTTCATGGTGCCGATCCACAAGGCGGCGGTCGCGCGCGCGTACAAGCGAGGCGTCCGGATCATCTTCGGGACCGACGCGGGCGCGTTCCCGTGGACCGTCGATCCGGCCCAGGAAGCGAAGCTGATGGTCGATGCGGGGCTGCCTGCCGCGGCGGTCGTCCGATCGATGACGTCGGCGGCGGGTGCGCTGCTCGATCCGTACTGCAAGCCCGACGCGAAGGCGTGCCCGCACTCCGAGGTCGGCATCGTCGCTCCCGGGATGTTTGCCGACCTCGTCGCGGTTGGCGGCAACCCGCTTGCGGATATCACCGAGCTCGAGCGCGTGACGTGGGTCATGAAGGCCGGCACGGTGATCGCGCGCTAGCTGGTGTACCCTCCGCTCCATGAAACCGATCTGGGTTGGATCGATCGTGGCGGCGTCGGCGATCGCGATCGCGACGCCCCTCGTCGTCGCACGAAGTCATCACGCGTCGTCGCGCTCCGCAGAGCGCGAGGATCGCGAACATCATCACCCCGCCGACGAGCGCCGCAAACAGCCGGGTACGCACCGCGCGAGCCCGGCGGAGCGCGCGCTGATCGATCGCGTGGCGCGCGGCGAGTCCGACAAGCTGCTCGCCCGCCGCCAGGCGGCGCTGCCGTCGGTGCCTTCGACGACGTGGGTCAGCCTCGGCCCGACCGATGCGCCGAACGAGGTCAACTACTTCTCGATCGCCTCGGTCGACTCGGGCCGGCCGAACAGCATCGTCGTCGATCCTCGCGACTCGAACGTCGTCTACATGGCGGTCTCGGGAGGTGGCGTGTGGAAGTCGTTCAACTTCCTGTCTGGGTCGCCGACCTGGGCGCCGACCATGGATCTCCTGCCGAACCTCGCGGTCGGCGCGCTCGCGCTCGATCTCGATCATCCCGACACGCTCTACGTCGGCAACGGCGACTCCTTCGACGCGAGCGGCGACACGATCCTGAAGTCGTCCGACGGCGGTGGCTCGTGGAGCGCGCCGGTGAAGCTCGCGGGCATGTACACGAGCGGCTTCATGTCGGCGCCGAGCTCGATCCGGCAGATCGGTGTCAAGGGCAACCTCGTGCTGGCCGCGACCGACGCCGGCCTGTACGCGTCGAACGATGCCGGGGCGACGTTCGTGCTCGTCGATCTTCCGAACGGCGCGGCCGGCGTCCTCGCCGAGTCGGTGTGGAGCGTCGCACAGGTCGGCGGTGGCGCCTGGGTCGCCGCCGGCGTCACGGCCTGCGCTCCCGGCGCACCTCCTCCGATCGTTTACTTCGGCTTCGATCCCGGCGCGATGTGCCCGGCCGGCAACAACGTCGCGCTGTGGCGCTCCGACGACGGCACGACCTGGACCCAGGTCACGACGACGCCCGCGCGGCTCGGCACCGGCCGGACGACGCTCGCGGTCGGCGGGACGGCCGATCCGGCGCACACGCGGGTCTACGCGTTCGTCGGCGACATCAACGGCACCAAGACGCTCGGGTACTGGCGCTCCGACGACGGCGGTCACACGTACGTCGATGCGACCGGCACGCTCGCGAACCCGACGCTCGCGTCGAACATGGATACCTCGTGCACCACCATCGACGTCGGTCACGGCCAGACTTGGTACAACCAGGCGATCGTCGTCGATCCGACGAACCCCGATCACGTGCTGGTCGGCGGCAATCTGTGCGGCATGCGCACGATGAACGGCACCGCCGCGGCGCCGACGTGGGAGCTGGTCAGCCACTGGCTGCCGGGTCCGGGCTTCGGCGAGACCGCGAATGGCCGGCTCGCGTACGTCCATGCCGACTGGCACACCGCGACCTCGATCGTCAACGACGGCCGGGTCACGACGTTCGCCGGCACGGATGGCGGCATCTTCTCGAGCACGAACTTGTTCGCGACCGGGACCGCGGCGGAGCAGGTGGTGTGGACCCATCGCAACAAGGGGCTCGCGACGCACCTCCTCTACTCGGTCGCTTCCGGTGATCCGGCCGCGGGAGATCCGTTCGTCGCGTTCATGGGCCTCCAGGACAACGGCACGCGGATCCGCGCCGACCCGCACGAGCCCTCGGCGTTCAATCAGCCGATCGGCGGCGATGGCATCGGCGCGACCGTCCACCACTCGACGGCCGGGACGACGTACTGGGCATCCGTCGAGTTCGGCCGTGCATTCTGCAAGCCGGCCGAGACCGACTGCGCGACCGAGCTGCCGATGGCGCCCGACGACGCGAGCTCGCACTGGCACACCGTCACGAATCCCGCGCTCCCCGACAACGAGCAGCTCGAGGCGAACCGGATCCGGAGCGAGCGGATCTCGCACGAGGATCAAGAGCCGTTCTTCGAGCACTACTCCGATGTCGAGACCGACACGACCGGCGGCAGCGTGCTCACGCACACCGACGAGCGCGTGTTCGTCGCGACCGCAGCGGGCAATAGCTACACGCTGACCCAGATCTCGCAGGACCTCACGATCGATCCGGCCGGCGCCGGCTTCACGAATGTCACCGCATCGCGCGCATTTCCCAGGCTGTACGGCGCGGCCGGTAAGGTCTCGGCGCAACCGTTCTACTTCACCACGACCGGTAACACCCCCGCGACGTGGACGGTCGCGCAGCCCGTGCATCCGGTGGGCGGCACCCCACGGCTCCTCGGTGCATCGTCGATCGACTTCCCACCGGTGTTGCCGGCCGGGGCGCAGCCCGGCGACGTGTTCATCGGTGCGTTCACCGGCATCGTCAACAACGGCATGCTGCCGCCCGACGATCAGGGCAGGCTGTGGCGAACGAAGGACCGCGGTCAGACGTGGACGTCGATCGTCGGCAGTGATCCGGCGCATCGCTTGCCGAACGTGCCGATCTACGTCGTCAAGTACGACCCGGTCACCCCGACGACGATCTACGCGGGCACCGACATCGGCGTGTACCTCACGACCGACGATGGGGCGACGTGGAACCGGATGGGCGACAACTTCCCGATGGTCCCGGTGCGCGACCTCTACGTCGCGAAGAACCAGGAGTTCATCCGCGCGGCGACCTACGGGCGCGGCCTGTGGGAGATCTATCCGAGCGCGAGCGCGAACCAGGGCTCGCCCGGGAACGGCGACTACGATCGCAACCTCGTGATCGACTGGATCGATGTCGGCGCGATGTCGGCGCGGCTCGGCGTGACACCGGCGATGATGACGCCACCATACTACTCGTGGATCCTCGACATGACGGCGACCGGTGATCCGCCGGTAGCTGAGATCGATGGCAACGATCTCACCGCACTCTTTGGCACGTTTGGAGGTCACCCGTGAAGCGTCTTTGGCTCGTCCTGCTGGTGTGTGGTGCATGCGGTGACAACATCGGGTCGCCGATCTCGTACACGGATCCCTCTGGCGGCAAGCTGCGGCTCGTTCGCGGCGCACCGAGCAAGAGCCTGAAGTCGATCAACCTGGATCTCGTCGTCGGCGATGCGCCGCTGACCGGTTACTCGGTCGGCTTCGATCTGCCGATCGACGACACCCGCGTGACGCTCGGCGCGTTCACGGCGGCGACGGCCTTGAACCCGGGCAGCGATCCAGTCGCCGCGAAGGCGACGCTGCCGCAGAGTGGGCCGCTCGCGCACGAGCTCGTCACCGCGCTCAGCCAGAAGGCAGCTGGGACCGGCGCGGTCGCTGGCGACACGCAGGTCGCGGCTGGCACGGTGCTCTATACGATCGAGCTAAACCTCGTCGCGCACGCCGCGACCGGCGTCATCTTCGACGGCACCACGAGCGACTTCGTGCTGCCCTCGGGCGGCATGCGCGACCGTCTCGGCAACACCGTCGTCGAAGCGAAGGACGTCTCGATCGGCAAGCTCGAGCTCAAGAACCAGTAAGGAAGTCCCGGGCGGTGCAACGCCCGAACCCCGAGCGAGCGGATCTTTCCGCGAGCTCACCGCGCCGCGAAGGCCGCCCGTTTATAGGGGATGGACGCCGTTGCATGCGGTGGGGTCTGACCAGCGGTCGACCCACGAACCGTTCGAGCACTGGTACCAGAGGTTGTCGAACTTGGATTGCACGCACGCGTTCTCGGGCATTTGTTCCGTCAGCGTGCCCGAGTAGCAACCGGCTCCACCGCTCGTGCCGCCGCCGCCGCCGCTACCCGTCGAGCCACCGTACGCGGCGAGGACTTGGTTCGCGTAGGCGACGCGGCCGGTCTGGTTGCACGTGCCGCAAACTTCGAACTTCGCCATGAATGCCACCGTCGCGCCGGTGACGGTGGTCGAGGACTTCAGGGTTGCGAGACCGTAGCCGCTGAACGTGGTCAGCTCGTACCAGATGAAGTCGAGCTGCGTGTTCAGCGCCCAGCGCGAGGTGCCTTTCTGGTTCGCGTAGGCCGTGATGTTGTCGTTGTGGCTCGTGTCCCAGCGGCCGCCGACCGACCACTGCGCGATGCCGCGACCCGGACCGCCGCCGTACTCGACGGAGGTCGGAATCACGGTCGATTCCTGGATCAGGTTGCCGACGATGCCGGCCGACTGGGTCGGCGTGAGGCCCTTGTTGACGAAGTAGTTGAACGCGGTCTGCTCCGCATTCGAGAGCGCGTACTCGCTCGCGGGCGGCATGTCCGAAGGTGGATCGACGTCGGCGGGGTTGTCGGGTTGTTCGGTGACGTCGACCTCCGAGGTGCAAGCGACGCAGAGGGAGGAGACGATCAGGGCGATACAAAGGCGAGACATCGAGCGCGCTTACTCGCAACGAGCGTGCCTCGCGAGATGAGAGATCTTTGCGAGCGGATGCGCACGCGACGCGAGTCGGCGATCACGTGAAGTGCAACGCCGTGCACGAATCTCGCGGCGGCCGCGCATCGGGGTGGGGGAGTCGCTGCCCACAGGTGATTGCACCCCCCACCGCTCGCGTCACATCGCCGGCGTCATCACGCCCGCCACGTGGATCACGCCGCGCACGCAATGGCGATTCAGAACGGCCGCGAGCGCCGTGCGATCCGCGACATCCGCGCGCTCGACGATCACGAGCGTACGTGCGCCGCGACGAGCCGGTGCGCTGTCGCGAGGCCGAGCCCGCTGAGTTTACCCGTCACGAGGTACGCGGCTTACCCGTCGACCGCGACGGTGATCGAGGCCCTGTCGAGGATCATCTTGCCGCCGGTACTGCGCGGACCTCGAGGACATCTCCAGCCGCTTACTGGACCGCGTACGCCTCATCGGACGGCTTGAAATGCTTGAGGTTTTGTCGGTCGGACCTCGCGTTGCCTGGTCGAATCGCCTGGGCAATCTGCACGTAAAACTGCCCCGGCTACGTTAGGCTGGTCTGCGACGTGGACGCGACGCGGACAGCTCCCTCTCTCGGCTTGCCTCAGGGGGTCGCACGCGGTGAAGGACTCCTGCTCGTCACCGGCGAAGGCGTGCTCACGTTTCCGCTGCTGCGCGACGAGATCACGATCGGTCGCGCGCCCGAATGCGAAGTCGTGATCGAGAACAGTGCGTTTTCCCGCCGCCACGCGCGCCTGTGCTTGGCGCCGGAGCTGACGATCGAGGATCTGAGCTCGCGCAACGGCACGCGCGTACGCGGGCAGCGCCTCGAGCCTGGACGGCGGCTCGCGCTCGCGGTCGGCGAGGCGTTCCAGATCGGTCAGTTCCACTTCGTCGTCGCACGTGCGCGCTCGAACGCGGCGCTCGGGACCGCGTCGGAGCGCGCGGCATCGTTGCGAGTCACCGATCCAACTCCCGCCGCGGCGAGTAGCTTCGTACGCGAGCTCGCGGCGAGTGCGCTCAGCATCCTCGTGCTCGGCGAGACCGGCGTCGGCAAGGAAGTGCTCGCGCAGACGATCCACGATCTGTCGAACCGGCGCGGCGCGTTCGTGCGAGCGAACTGCGCGGCGATGGCGCCGTCGCTGATCGAGAGCGAGCTGTTCGGTCACGAGAAGTCCGCGTTCACCGGCGCATCGGAGCGGCGCGTCGGTCTGCTCGAGGCCGCGCAAGGCGGCACGTTCTTCCTCGACGAGGTCGGCGACTTGCCGGAGGCGATCCAGGTCAAGCTGCTGCGGGCGATCGAGGCGCGCGAGATCACGCGGGTCGGTGCGGTGACGCCGATCGCGCTCGACGTCCGGTTCGTCGCGGCCACGAATCGCGACCTCGCGGCGGAGGTCGAAGCGGGCCGGTTCCGCCGCGATCTGTTCTATCGGCTCGATGGCGTGACGCTCGTGATCCCGCCGCTGCGCGAGCATCGCGAACGGATCGGCCCCCTCGCACTGCAGTTCCTGGCCAGTGCGAAGGCGGGCGCACCGCAAGCGCTCGACGCGGAGCTGTTCGCGCGCCTCGTCGCCCATGACTGGCCGGGCAACGTGCGCGAGCTCAAGGCCGTGCTCGAGCGCGCCGTGGTCCTCGCCGGCGGCGGCTCGGTCACGGTGCGGCATGTCGCGATCACGGCGATGACCAAGCCCTCGGCCACCGCGGAGGCTGCGTCCCCGGACGCGAACGAGCGCCAGCGCATCGTCGACGCGCTCGAAGCGTGCGCCGGCAACCAGACGCGCGCGGCGAAGATGCTCGGCATCTCGCGCGCGACGCTGGTCACCAAGCTCGGTATCCACCGCATCCAGCGCCCTCGCAAATAGCCGCGCATTCCGATGCCCTCGCTCGAAACCACTGCACCTGGCGACTTCGGCGTCGCGTGGGACGATGCACGGATCGGTCGCTACGTGTATCGCCGGCTCGTCGGCTCGGGCGGCATGGGCGTCGTCGTTGCCGCGCACGATCCCGAGCTCGATCGCGAGGTCGCGATCAAGCTCGTCGGTGCTCGCACCGATTCCGGAGACGATCGCCCGCTGCGCGAGGCGCAGGCGATGGCGAAGCTGTCGCATCCAAACGTCGTCCAGGTCTACGAGGTGATCCGGCTCGACGAACGCACCGCGATCGTGATGCAGCTCGTCGAAGGTGAGGATCTCGGCACGTGGCAGAAGCGCGAGGACCGGCCGTGGCGCGAGCTCGTCGATGCCTACGTCCAGGCGGCGCGCGGGCTCGCAGCCGCGCATCGCGCCGGCATCGTCCACCGCGACTTCAAGCCATCGAACGCCCTGGTCGATCGGGAGGGCATCGTCCGCGTCACCGACTTCGGGCTCGCGCAGCGTGCGACCGACGAGGCGAGCGCTGCAGAAGGACTCGCCGGAACGCCGGCCTACATGGCGCCGGAGCAGCATCGCGGCGCGACGGTCGACGCGCGCACCGACCAATGGGCGCTCGGGTGCGCGCTGTACGAGGCGGTCTACGGGCAACGTCCGTACAAAGCAGAGGATCGGGCATCGCTGGCGGTTGCGGTCGTGCGCGGCGAGCTCCCACCCGATCCGACGAGCTCGCCGGTGCCGCGCCGGATTCGCGCTGCGATCCGCCGCGCGCTCGCCACCGATCCGGACGAGCGATTCGCGAACGTCGATGATCTCGTCGCGGTGCTCGCCGCCCCACCGCGCCGCGTGCACTACGCGATCACCGCCGGCTTGGCGGTGGCTGCGGTCGTCGCGGCGTCGCTGATCGCGAGCCGCAGCGCATCTGCAGCGTGCAAAGGCCTCGACGCGCCGATCCGTGCGGCATGGCCCGATACGGTTCGCGCGCAGCTGCGCGCACGTCTGCTCGCGGGAGATGTCGGCGTGCCGGCCGCGACGGTCGAGCGCGCGCTCCACGGTCTCGATCGGTACGCGACGAGCTGGACGGCGACGCGTATCGGCGTGTGTAAGGATGCACAGCAAGGCGTGCGCTCGGCCGAGGCGCTCGACACGCGCATGCGCTGCCTCGATCGACGGCTCGCGGAGATGTCGGGCTTGCTCGACGGTCTCGCGGAAGGAAACGGCGCGACGCTACGCGCGGCGAGCGATGCCGTCGCCCAGCTTCGGCCCGCGACCGAGTGCTCGGACGCGAAGGACATCGACGCGCGGCCGACGAACCCGGCGTTGCGCGGCGAGATCGACGCGGCCGAAGCCACGCTCGCGCGTGCGACCGCGCTCGTGTCGCTCGGCCAGTTCGAGAACGCGATGCCGCTCGCCGATCGCGCGGCAGCGGTCGGCGAGCATGCCGCGGCGCCGGGTCTGATGGCGCGCGCGCTGATCGTATTTGCCGAGTGCCAGGATCGGCTCGGCCGGTTCACGCCCGCACTCGCGACGCTCCAGCGCGCGGCGACCGCAGCCGCGAAGGCACGCGACAACACCGTGATAGCCGATACCCTCGCGCGCGAGGCACTGGTCGACGGTGAGCACCTCGGACATCGCGGTGATGCGCTGCGGATGCGGCCGTTCGTCGAGCTCCAGCTCGAGGCTGCGGGCCAGCCCGATGCGCAGCGCGCGGAGTGGTTGCACGACCTGGCGATCCTGCTCTATGACGACTCGAGCCGGGTCGACGAAGCCGCGGCCGACGAGCGCGAGGCACTCGCGATCCGCCAGCGCACGTTGCCACCGGATCACACGTACATCTTCGATTCGATGGAGACGCTCGCAAACATCGAAGCCGCGCGCAGCCACTTCGACGAGAGTCAGCGCCTGCTCGAGCAAGTCCGCGATGCGCGGATCGCTGCGCGCGGTCCCGTCGACCATCTGGTGTCGTCGGTCTACAACAACCTCGGCGTCCTCGACATCCGGCGCGGCAACTTGCTCGCGGCGATCGACGATCTGCAGCGCTCTGTCGATATCGGCCAGAAGGTCGACCAGCCGGATAGCGCTGCGATGTTCAACCTCGCGATCACCGAGCTCGATCTCGGCCACCTCGCCGAAGCGGCGAAGAACTTCGAAGGCGCGCTCGAGATCTACAAGAAGCTGGCCGGGCCGGAAGGGCTCGAGAGCTCGCGCGATGTCGCCGAGTCGTCCACGTACCTCGGTGCCGTGTGGAACGCGCAAGGCGACTACGCGCGCGGCCGGCCGATGCTGTTGCACGGGCTCGAGATGGCGCGGCGTTCGTCTTCTCCGTCGCTCACGACCGCGCTCTCGCACGCTGCTCGGCTCGCGCTCCACGATGGCGAGCGCGCGAAGGCGCGCGCGCTGGTCGACGAGGCACTCGAGGTGCCGGCGTCGAACGCACCGCTGCGCAGCCTCGCGGCCGCGGAGGTTCTGCGTGCCGAAACCGGGTGCAGCGGCGCGCGCGCGGCGCTCGCGAAGGTGATCGACGACGCGATCGCGGACGAACAGCTCGCGGTCCAGGCGGTCGCGACCGTCGAGCTGGCGGACTGTGAAGTCGCGCTCGGCGACAGGGCGGCGGCGCGCAAGCGGCTCGAGGCCGAGCTCGCGCGCCTCGCGAAGGACGGGGCGGACGATAGCGCGATCGCTCCCGCCCGGGCCGGCCTCGCCAAGCTCCACTAAGCGCCACCTGCGACACCCACTCTCCGCCGCACCCTGCCAGCGGATCTCGCGTCCGCGTCCGCGATCGCGAAGTCGTCGCCATACCCAGGTATGACCGAAGACGAGCTCCTCGATGCCCGCGGCAACCTGCGCTTCATCTCGATCCAATCGGTGCTCGATCCCGACGAGGCCGAGCTCGCGCGTGCGTATGCCGACATGCTGACCGACGACCAGCGCAGTCGCTGGCTCGGCGACCTCGCGAGGCTGCCGATCGCCGAAGCCGTGCTGCGGACGCGTGCGCTCCTGATCGTGAAACGGTGTGCATGGTGAGGGTCCCAAACAGCGTCCGGACCGCGGACGCACAACGCGTAGAATGTCCGGAATCCGCACTCCCGGAGCCGTTTTCAGGGGTTACTGAACGATCGAACAGTGCGGTCATATCGATCGCCGCCTCGACGCGAAGGGTGCGATGCACCTCGTGCGCGGCACCGACGGCAAGTCGCTGATCCTGCCGATCGACGCGAACCTCGACGAGCTGCGCCGCAAGGTCAGCGCGCCCGGTCTGTTCCAGCTCGAGCCGCTCGATCGCGCATACAAGCCGATCGCACCGGCGCAGCCCGGCTACGTGTTCATCCACGCCACGACGCTGTCGAAAGATCAGCTCGTGATCGAAGCGATGCGGATGAACGCGCAGATGACGCGCGAGATCATGGAGCGCTGCTCGCGCATCCTCGAGTCCGCGGCGTTGCTCCGCGCGGAGTGGCAGCCGATTCCGGCGCGCTTGCTCGCGCACTTCATCTCGATCCAGTCGATCCTGGACCCGCACGAGGCCGCGCTCGCGCGTGACATCGCGGCGGGCCTGACGCCGGCCGAGCTGTTCGCGTGGCTCGACGAGCTGGGTCAACTGCCGACCGCGGATGCCGCGAAGCGGCTGCGCGGCCTGTTCGCGAAGAAGGACGCGGCGTGATCACCCCGGCGAACAATCTCGACTGGACGCTGTTGTTCCACGCGTTCGAGGACGCGCTCGAGTGGGCGTTCGATGTGGCGCAAGGGTTCGCGCGCGAGTTTCCCGCCGAGGTCGACGCCGTCGAGCGGGTGCGCGCATTCACGCGGAAGCAAAACTCCGGGCGTGCCGGGCAGCTTCACATCAACGATCTGCTGTTCACGTTCGCGCTCGTCGCGGGCGCGCTCGAGCGTGACGTCGGTTTCATCGCGACCCCGCAGCAGTTCCAGGTCCGGTTCGCGCAACCCGGAGCGCGGGGAGCGCTCACCTACTTGATCTTGTCGAGCGTGAACACGTAGCTCGTCGCCGCGGCGGGCTTGTCACACGCGAGGCAGACCGCTTGATCGACGTCCGGCTTCGGACCGCGATCGGCGGTCCACGAGTTGTAGCTCCAGTCGCCGTTCTCCAGCAGCACCGGGATGTCCTTGCCCCATCCGGCGTGTGCTTCGATCCTCGCGCCACCGCCCGCGAGCGCATGAATGGGAAGGTGCGTTCCCAAACCGCAATGATCGTACTGCCTTGAGAAATTATCGGTCGGTGCGTCGATCGCCTCCCCACCGGGTCGTCGTGGTCTATGAAGGAGTCACGATCATGCGCCTGATGATGATGCACAAGAACGATCCGTTTACCGAGGCCGGCGAGAAGCCGTCGCCCGAGCTGATGGCCAAGATGGGCCAGTACATCGGCGAGCACGCCCAGCGCGGCACGTTCCTCGATGGCCAGGGCCTCGGCCGGAGTGCGACCCGGACGCGGCTGACGTTTCGCGACGGCCGCGCGACCATCAAGCACGGTCCGTACAAGGGCGAGCACGAGCTGCCGGCTGCCGCGCTGCTGTTGACCGTGCGTACGCGGGACGAAGCGATCGGCTGGGCGGAGCGCTACGGCAAGATCGTCGGCGAAGGCGAGATCGAGCTCGGTCCGGTCAACGAGCCGTGGGACCTCGGCATGATGCCGAAGCCCGCCGACCCGCCGCTGCGCGTGCTCATGCTCGACAACGCCGACGAGGCGCGCCCGCGCACCGCGAAGCAGAAAGCCGATCTCACGCGGTTGAAGACCGAGATGTCGAAGGCCGGCGTGCTGTCGACGGATCTCGCGCTGAAGCCGAGCACGTCCGCGAAGCGGCTGGTGTTCACGAACCATCAGCTCCGCATGTCCGACGGGCCCTTCGCCGAGGCGAAGGAGCTGATCGGCGGCTACGCGGTGCTCGAGCTCCCGTCGATCGACGCCGCGGTCGAGGAGGCCAAGCGCTACGCGGAAATTCTCGGAGGTACGCTCGAGCTCGAGATTCGCGTGATCGAAGAGCCCGCGACGACCTGAGACGACCTGAGACGACCTGACTCGGTGCACGCATCGGATCCGTCAAGCTCGACCATGGAGCGGGCCACGAAGCCGATGCTCGCCGCGCTCCAGTTGTGACGCTCAGCGAGCGCCGAGAGCGTCTTCCCAGCGGGTCGAGAACAGCAAGTAGTCCGCGAAGTCGAACGTGCTCCCGGCACGCTGGCCGGGCGTCAGCCCGCCGACAAAGCGGGTGTTGCCGCGATCGACGATGTCGAGGACATCGCGCGCGAGCGTGACGCCGGTCATCGGGCGCAGCGCGGATGGTTGCAGCTCGCCGTTGACGATCGCGCTCGTGATCCGCACTTCTATCGCGGCCGCAGCCTCGCTCGTGGCAGCGTCGAGCGCGGTGCGTTGCGACGCGGGGAGCTGATCGCGCATGCGCGCGACGCGCGCGCGCTGCGGTGCGATCACGACCTGGGCGATCGGGACGATCCGATCGCGATACGCGCGCATCGTCTCGCCGGGTTGGGGAAGCAGATGCGCGGCCCACGCGGGTGGCCGGAAGCCGAAGAACGTCCGGTTCGGCAACGTGGGCGCGTCGCTGCTGGAGGCCGGATTCGGGGTGTCGAACGAATGGACGAGCGCAGCGCGAAGGCTCTGGCCCGTGCGCTCGTGCTCGACGGACGTTGGCCGCGCGACGTGATCGGTTCGCATGCAGCTCTGCCACCGCTGCACGCAACACACGATCGCGAGCGCGATCGCCGCGGTTCGCCAGCTGATCATTGGCCCTCGAACGTCGGCTGGAGCCGGGGCTGAGGTGCCGGTGGAGGTGGCGGTGGTGCTACCGGCGCCGGCGTGAACAGATGACCGCGCTCGCCGAACCGATATGCGATGCCCACGCGGAACTGGAACGTCGTGATCGCACCTCCGAGCTCGCCCGCGGAGAGGACATCGACCGAGAACGGCCGGACCCACACCGCCCAGTTGTGATTCATCACGACCTCGGCGATCGCTTCGAGCCGGACCGTCGATGCGGTGACGTCGGAGAAGCCGTCGTTCATGAAGTTCACGTGGGTGACGCCGACACCGGCACGCGCGCCGATCCACAGGTGCGGTGTGACGCGCGGCGCGAAGCTGACCGACGCGATCGCGGTGCTGTGCGCGGCCTCGCTGTTCGTCAACCGATCGAGATCGAGCCACAAGCCGAACCGACCGGGGATGTAACCGAGGGACAGCGACTCGCCGGAGAGATCGGGGACTCGTTCACCGGGCCGATTCGCAGAGGTCGCGCCGCCGAGCAGGAAGCCGACCGCGAAGATCGGCCGCAGCGGGCGGACCGGCGCGGGCATGCCCGCGCCCGGCGGCACGAACGGCGGCGCATCCGCCAGATCCGCCGTGCGCGTATTGTCGATCGGTGGCGGCTCCGACGCTGGATCGGTGGGAGCGGGATCGGCCGGCGTATCGGTGGTCCCGACCGGCAACCAGTTGCTGCTGCTCGCAGGCGCACCGGAACCATCTCCGTTCGCACTCGGGTCCGCTGCCGGCTGCGCGTGGACCTTGCCGACGAGCGCGACCATCGCGGCGATCGTGATCAGGCGCTTCGCCATCGCGTAGCGCGCGGCGATCGCGAGCAGCACGAGTAGCGAAAAGATCTGACCGCTCGACAGCCCGAAGTAGATGCCGCGGCCGAGATCGCCGCGCACGATCTCGATCAAGAGGCGGCCGATCGCGTAGGTCAGGGCCGCCGCGATGAACACCCGTCCATCGGCGCGACCCTGGCGGCGCGGACGGTGCGTGACGATCCACGCGACGACGACGATCACGATCCCGAGCAATGCCTCGTAGAGCTGGGTCGGGTGCACCGGCAACGACTCGAGCCGGCCCGCGGGGATCAACCCGGCGCGCAACTGGTCGTGCCACGCGGGGCTGCCCGCCGGAAACCGCACGGCCCACGGCAGCGCCGAGACCTTGCCGTAATCGCAACCCGCCATGAAGCAGCCGAGCCGCGCGAACACGAGCGCGACGCCGATCGGAATCGCCGCGAGGTCGGCCATCTTCGCGAGCGATACGCCCTCGGCCTTGCACACCGCGGCGACCGCAGCGGCGCCCGCGAGGTAGCCCCAGAACGACGTCATGCCGGCCCACCGGAACTGGACGTGGCCGGTCGCGAACAGATGCCCGATCGCTTCGATCGTCATCGGCACGACGATGCCGGCCGTGACCGCCGCGATGTAGCCCCAAAGCATCGCCGACGCGACCGTTCCCGACTCGATGCCACGCCGGCGCGCGAGCACCAGCATGACGCCGAGGCTGACGAGGCCCGCGAACCCGACGCACATGAACCAGGTCGGCGCGAGCGTGCTCGCCGCATCGGCGCCGAGGTAGTGGCCGAGCCAGTGCGCGACGATCGGTCTCACGGCGCGACCTCCCGCTTCGCCGTACGCCGGCGGCGGCCCGCTCGTCGCCGCGCGAAGATCGCGAACGGCAGCGGCAAGCACGCCCACAAGATCGATTGATCGCCGGGGCCGGACCCGTGATGGCGGCTCGCATTGCAATCGTTGCCACCACCGCCGCTGCAGTCGCCGCCGCTGTCGCCGCTGCAGCCACTGCTATCACTGCTGCTGCAGCCACTGCTATCACTGCTGCTGCAGCTGCTGCTATCGCTGCTGCTGCAGTCGCCGCCATCGCCGCTGCTGCACGAGTCGCCCGAGCAGCTATCGCCGCTGCTGCTGCCCGGACCGCTGGAAGAGTCGCACGAGCTATCGCCACTGTCGCCGCCACAGCCCGAGTCGGCGCAGTTCGGCGCGGCCTCGCACGCCGTATCGGCGCAGCTCGGCGAGTTGTCGGAGGAGGGAGGTGGCGTCGTCGTCGACGTCGGGGCGTTGCCGAAGATCTGGCCGAGACAGACATCGAGCGCGCTCGTGCACGTTGGTTGGTCGAGGAAGTCCGCGTTATGATCGAGCGACGCGATCGTCGAGGCAGCATGCGTGTCGATCGCGCAGGTCGGTGCGCTCGTCGCGGCGCACGAGTCGACCGAATCGACCGCGAGTGCGAAGTTGATGCAGACGAGCGAGTAGCCGCGGCCTGGTTCGGCGGCGAGCGCCGAGCATTCGGCGTTGCCGTCGCCGGTGCCCGAGAGCGACGTGCACGTACCCTTCGGCAGGCACGCCTCGCAGCGCTGCTGTTGTGCCGCCGCGCATGCCTCGACCGACGTGTAGAACGTGTACGGGTTGCCGATCGGATCGTCGGGCAACACGGCCGCGGCGATTTGGGGTCGCTGCGGGCCGGTTGGTTGGCCTGGCTCGAGCGCCGCGAGCAGCACCGGATTGACGACGAGCCGAGCCGGGCTCGCGCGGGTCGCCGGGACGTAGCCCGCGATCACCGCGAGCTGCGGCGCCGGCGTGACGAGGAGCGGACCACCGCGGTGCCCCGCGTCGGTCGCGAGCGTGGTCAGCACGTCGAGTCCGCGGCCGGGGAGCTCGGCCCAGCCGGTGTGGGTCCAGCCGGAAAGCTCGAGCTCGGTAGCTGCCGTCGCGTGCGGTGCGAGTGTCGAGGCTCGCGACGTGGCGTACAGGTGATCGCGCGCGATCGCGAGCTCGACGACGCCGAGCGCGCCGAGCCGATGGTTCGCGCGAACCTCGTCGGCGATCGCGAGCGCATTCACGACGCTGCGGTCGAGCGTCGGTTCGCGCCCGAGCGTGGCTTCGATCGGCAGCGCGCGAACGTCGTGCATCCCGGCTTCGAGGACGTGGCGCGCCGAGGCCCGTTGATCGGCATCCCAGCTCATCGCGACCTCGGGGGCCAACCCGAGCACGTCGCGAAGCTCGAGCTCGCTCGGATCGATCCGGTTATCGCCGGCGCAGCCGATCAGGACGCAACCGAGCAGGAGACAAACGCGCGAGCCCCAAGCCATCTCGAGCGCAAGTGCAAAGCCCAAACCAGCCCGTACTCGCTACGGTGCGGTTACTTACGCGTCGCGCGTGTGCCGGCGAAGAACAGGTGTCGCGCGACCACAACGGCACGACCTGGCAAACCGATCACTCAACGAATCGCGGAGGCTTGTCACGAGCTCGCCCGCCATCGGTGAGATCGGTGCACTCGCGTAGATCGCGCAACGCGAGCTGGTGAAGTCCGATATCCACCCCGTTCCGCACCGGAGTTCGCGCACGCGTTCGCGTGCAAGGCCGGCGCGCCGCTCGTGCGCCGGGTCCTCACGTACAGTGCCGCACGCACAGCTTTGCGAGCGCGTCGGCGAAGTCGAGCTCGTCGCGACGCGCGATCGCCACGAGGTTGCGCTCGTCGAGCGCTTCGCGGCGGACGATCCGAGCGAGCTCCAAGGCCGCCGGCCGGTCGCCGCTCGCGATCTTCGCGAGGAGCACGCGGACCTGATCGATCAAGTCATTCGCGACGTCGCGTGACACGAGATTGGGCCTGCATCCGCGCGAGCGCGAGACCGTGAGGCTGCACGTGCCGCCGATCAGGTCGCAGAGGAGATGGCCGCAGCTCATGAGAGCGATCCATCATCGCACCGTCAAGCGCTGGACCGGCGGGAGCGTTACGCTTCTAGCTGTGACCACCACGCCAATTCCGATCCGCGAACGCTTCGGCAAGGTTCCCGAGGCCACGCTCGTGTTCTGGCTGATCAAGATCGTCGCGACGACGCTCGGCGAGACCGGGGGCGATGCGGTGACGATGTCGCTGAACCTCGGCTACCTTGTCGGCACCGCGATCTTCGCGGCGCTGTTCATCGTGACGGTGACGGCCCAGATCCGCGCGGAGTCGTTTCACAAAGCACTGTTCTGGACCGTGATCGTCGCGACGACCACGGTCGGCACCACGCTCGCGGATTTCGTCGACCGTTCGCTCGGCATCGGCTACATCGGCGGTTCGCTGCTGTTGATCGCGCTGCTGCTCGCGACGCTCGCGCTGTGGTACCGGACCTGCGGCTCGGTCGCGCTGTCCTCGATCGCGGGCCACCGCGAGGAAGCGTTCTACTGGGCGACGATCCTGTTCTCGCAAACGCTCGGGACCGCGCTCGGCGATTGGACCGCCGACACGGACGGCGGCCTCGGCCTCGGCTACGAGAAGGGCGCGCTCGTGTTCGCGGCAGCCCTCGCGCTGGTCGCCGCCGCGTACTACCTGACGAAGCTCTCCCGCACCGCGTTGTTCTGGGCCGCGTTCGTGCTGACGCGACCGCTCGGCGCGACGGTCGGCGATCTGCTCGACAAGCCGCGCGCGTCGGGTGGGTTCGAGCTGAGCCGCTACACCGCCTCGGCGGTGCTCGCCGCGATCATCATCATCGCCGTCGCACTGCTCCCGCAACGACCCGAGCCACTCCGCGTCCAGCCCGACTGACCACGGTCACTCGTGGATCGCGTACGCCTCTTTGATGAAGTTGTAGTACATGAAGCCGTAGCGGTTGTACCAGTCGGCGTTGTTGAAGTTCTGGCGCTCGCACTGATCGACCATGTCGAGCGCGCGTCGCATGTTCTGGACGAGCGCGTCGTACTTCGCGCGGCTGGACCTGAGGAAGCTCTCCTTGCCTTGCTCGACCCCGATCTTCGCGTATTGCCACGACAGACCCGAGACGCCATGCACGCCTGACACCGAGTCGCCGAGTCCCTCGGCGTTCCTGATGAAGTTGAGCGTGCGCGCGACGATCGTGCGAAGCCGTTCGAGCGTGTTGCGGGTGAAGTTGACCTCGCCGTACGCGCGCGCGTAGCACTCGGCGCAGGTCGGGCTCGCAGAGCCCTGGCCGCAGCTCGTCGGCACGTCGGGCCCACTGTGGTCATCTTGGATGTGACCTTGGAGCGCCTGATCGAGATCCGTCAGCGCGCTGTAGTTATCGGCGAGCTGCCGGATCAAGCCGAGCCCGTTACTCACGCCCGACCCGATGTTACTCATCTGACCGGACAGATCCGACATCCGGCCCGTGAACTCGGAGATCCGGGTGCCGTCGGTGTACTGGCCGCCGCCGCTGAGATCCGACGCGTCGATCTCGCCGGCGCCGCCACCGGCAGATGCGGTGCGTACTGCAATCACGACCAGTGCAAGGATCAAGCTCTTCATCACCGCGCTCCCTTCTTCGCTCTGCGCTTGAGCGCGACGACGAGGATCACGAGCAACCCGACGAACACCGCAACGCCGATCAGCGCACCTGCACGCGAGCCACCCGAGCTCGCCGCGCCGCCGCCCTTGTTGTTGAACGGCGACGGCAACAGCTTGTGGATCGGCACCTCGGGGCCGACCCAGATCGCGAGCTCGTACGGCTTTGCTTCCGCAGTCGGGCTCGTGACGAGCACCATCGCCGGGCCTTCGGTCGTGAATTGCGTCCTCGAGATCGTGCCGTCGGGTTTGACGCGGCGGTCCCACTCCTTCGAGAGGTCGTTCTTGACGAGCAGGTTCATCGTTGCGGCGCGATCGCCGGACAGCAGCATCACGCCGACCGGCGTCGCGATGCCGAGGCCCTCGATGTAGAACGCGACGCCCTTGTTATCGGCCTCGCCGCGGTAGAGCGCGACCTTGCCGTTCTTCGCGAGCTCGGGCCGATCTTGCAGCACGACGGTCGTCACCGGAATGTCCGGTGGCTCGTCGGCGCCCGCCGGCGTTGCTAGCGCGAACAGAACGCAGAGCACCATCGAGCCGCAAGCACCCCGAGCTACACCCATGCGTCGAGCGTACGCGCGACTTCGATCGGATGGGAAAAAGGCCACGCCAATTCCGCGCGAGCCCGAGTCGAGATCGCGTTGACACACGGACGTTCTGGTGTCGACACGAACCCAGCGAGAACGATCGCAAGGTCCCGGATCCACGCGCGTGAGGTGCCAGCACAGCGCTTGCCAACGAGCGCCGGCGAGGTGGGACCGATGATCGAACAAGATGATCGAAACCTCGAGGCAAACTTTGTCTGGCTGTTCGCTGCTGTCGCTCTCGGGTGGCGCTCGCGCTACCGCATGTCGTGCCCAAGTTGATGGGTGGCTCCATCAAGTCCGGCGCCGCGACGTTCGGGATCGTGTTCGCGATCTGCGGCGGGGCCAGCACGCTGCTCTCGCGCACAGGGACGGCCCGCGCGGTGCTCGCGTTCCTGCTCGTCGGTCTCGCGCACGCGATCGACTGGTACGTGAAGGTGCACTCTGCCAGCACCGAGGCCGGCGCCAGCGTCGCGAACGCGCTCGGCACGATGGTCGCGGTCAAGCTCGCGCTGTCGTTCGGCGGCGCATCGATCGCTGGCGGCATCGGTGGTGCGCTGTTCGGTCAGAAGGTCCTGCTGAACATCAAGAAGACCGCCGCGGCACTCGCGACCCGTCGCTAGCGCCGGCGGCCCTAGACCGCGAGGACACGTGACATGCACCAGAGCTACGCGACCGACGTCGCGCTCGCGTGCATCGTAACTCGCTGCTCACATCGCCTCACGCGAAGCTCGCGGGGTATGACTATGGCGATGCCAGCTCGCGACCTCGGCGCGCCGAAACCGTTTTCGCACTACGATCAGCGCAGCTATCCGACGTTCACCGTCGCAGAGGGCTACGCGCGGTGGGCGCCCAGCTACGACAGCATCGACGACCGGCTCGATCTCGACTTGCTCGAAGCGTCCCCGGGGCTGAGCGAGCGAGTCGAGGGGGCGCGTGTGGTCGACCTCGGTTGCGGTACCGGTCGGATCGGCGCGTGGTTGCGCGACCACGGTGCGCGAGAGCTGGTCGGCGTCGACGTGTCGCGCGAGATGCTCGAGCGCGCCGCGGCGCGCCAGGTCTACGCGAGCACCGTGCTCGCGCCGATCAGCTCGACCGGGCTCGCGAGCGCCGGATTCGCCGGCGCGACCTGCTGCATGGTCCTCGATCACGTCGCGGACCTCGCCGGCTTCTTCGCCGAGGCTCACCGCCTGCTCCGGCCGGGCGGTTGGTTAGCAGTCGTCGACTTCCATCCGTTCTTCATGATGCGCGGCGTGCCCACCCACTTCTCCGATGGTGACGCGCACGTCGCGATCGAGAACCACGTCCACGCACTGCGCGACTTCTTCCAGCGTGCGGTCGCCGCGGGCTTCGCCGTCCGAGAATTCGAAGAGCGGTTCGTGACCGACGAGTGGGCGGACGCCGTGCCGGGCTATCGCAAGCACGTAGGCCTCCCGGTCACGCACGGCTGGTTGTACACGCGCGGCGATTCCTAGTTGGCAAGCGACGCGCCGCGACGTTGTCAGTTTGGCGCGATCGACGAGCTCGACCGTCGAGGTTCGGGGTGGTTACCTGCTGGCGGAAACTCCAACGTGGCTTGACGCTCCTCGAGATGATGATCGTGCTCGCGATCATCGCTCTGGTCATCGCCCTGGTCATGGGTGTGCTGATCGGACCGAAGCTGATCGGCCTGTTCCACCACTCGCAACGCGACATCGCGCGGATGGCGGTGACCAAGCTCGCGGATCAGGACTATCCGATGTGGGCGCTGCAGCATCCGTCGACGCCGTGTCCGACCACGCTCGCCGAGCTCGAGCACAAGGCCCGTCGATCCGTGGGGCGTCGCTTACAAGGGCTACTGCGCGCCGGTCACCGACGTGCCGTTCGGCGCTGCCTCGTTCGGCAACGACATGCGCGAGGCGACAGCCGACGACATCGAGTCGTGGTCGTCCGAGTGAATCTCTTCAGTCTGTGAGCCGCGCGGTCAGCGCCGCGAGCTCGTCGCGCAACCGGCCGAGCGCGGCGAGCTGTTTCGGATCTTCGACGTCGTAGCCGGCCTTGTCCGCGAGCTGCTGGGGAATCTTCTTCGCCTTGGTCCGCAGTACTTTGCCGTCCGCGGTCAGGAAGATCTTCACGACCCGCTCGTCCTCGCGATCGCGCCGGCGCTCGACGAGCCCGCGCTCCTCGAGGCGCTTGAGCAATGGGGTCAGTGTTCCGGAATCGAGTCCGAGGCACGTGCCGAGCTCGTGCACCGGCCGGCCGTCGCGCTCCCACAACGCGAGGAACACGACGTACTGCGGATAGGTGATGCCGAGCGGCTCGAGCAGCGGACCGTACGCGCGGGTCAACGCCCGCGACGCGGAGTACAGCGCGAAACACAGCTGGCGGTCGAGCAGCAGGGCGTCCATGTCACGCCAGGCGAACGTCGACGACGATGTTGCCGCGCGTCGCGTTCGAGTACGGGCAGACCTGGTGCGCCGTATCGACCAGCATCTGCGCCTGTTCGCGCGGCAGCTCCGGCAGGTTCGCGATCAGCCCGACCTGCAGCCCGAAGCCTTTGCCGGCGGGACCGATATCGACGTGTGCCGTGATCTCGATCGGACCGGTCTGGATCTTCTGGAGCCGCGCGACGTGGCCGAGCGCGCTGCCGAAACACGCGGCATAGCCGGCGGCGAACAGCTGCTCGGGGTTCGTCGCGCCGCCGGCGCCGCCCATCGACTTCGGCGGCGTGACCTCGAGATCGAGGACGCCGTCGTCGGTCTTGACGGAGCCATCGCGGCCGCCGATCGAGGTTGCGGTTGCGGTGTAGAGCTTCTTTTCGAGTGGTCGTGCCATGCGCAAGCGATAGCGCACGATTCAATTGGGCGCAATCGAAACCGCGGGCTAGAGCGCCTGGAGAAACGCCACCAGGTCCGCGTGTTCCTGGACCGTGAGACCGAGTCCGAACCGGCCCTCGTAAAAGGCGAGCACGTCGTCGAGCGTCGCGGCACTGCCGTTGTGGAAGTACGGCGCCCGCATCGAGACGCCGCGCAGGATCGGACCTTTGAACTTGCCGATATCGGCCCACTTACCCGAGATCAGGGCCTTGCCCGGGTCGGTGGTCTGCACCGTCGCACCGGTCGCGTTGTTCCGCAGCGTATAGAGCGGGAGATCCGGCGTGCGCTGCGACGCATCGGAGATACCGATATCCAGTGCCATCGCGACCGAGTGGTCACCGACATTCGGCGTGTCGTGACACGTCGTGCAGGTGCCGTGGACCTGCGCCTGGCCGAGCGTATCGTTCAGCCCCTTCACGCCGGTGATCGTGATCGGATGGGTGTTGAAGATCGCTTCGCCACGGGCGATCTGGGCGCGCGCCTTCTCCGGCCCGCCGTTGCCCGGGCGATTCGTCCACGCGGAGAACATCGTCATCGCATTCGGATCGAACGCGATGCCCTTGGGATCTTTGCCGAGCGCATCGTTGATGCCGATGTAGAACGCACTGTTCGCGAGCTGGTGCGGCCCCCCGTTGCCCTGCGCACCGTCGAGCTTGCCGCCCGCCGTGTCAGTCGCGACCGCGCAGAACACCGACGACTCGAACGCGACGATCGCGTCCATCTGGGACTGCATGGTGCCGGTCGCTTGGGCGTGGCCCAGCGTCGCGTCCCTCGCTTGCGAGCCGAGGGAGGCCTCGCGGCCGTCCCACATGACCGCGCTGAGGAACTTCAGGTTCGCGCTCGGCAGTGGCCGACGGAACAACGACAGCTCGCTCGTGCTCGCATAGCCATACGGATCTTGGACGTCGACGAGGGTGAACTCGGCCCCCGGCGGAATGCCGATCCCGACGCGGATGTCGGCGCGCGATAGCAACATCGCGTACGCGGTGCGCCGCGCCGCGACCGTGGAGACGTCAGCCTGCGGGGACACCGTGCCATCGTTCGTGCGGAACACCGGATCGAGACCGCCCGTCGCGTCGAACCGCGCCTGGATGTCCGCCGGCGTGATCGACCAGCCTTCGCCGCCGACGTGACAGGTCGCGCACGATCGGCCGTTCGTGCCGAGCGAGGTGAAGAACGGATCACCCACCTTCGGCGCGCCCGCGCTGAAGAACGTGTTCGGACCCGGGTCGGGGAGCGCCGCCGCGCCCTTCGAGATGTCGTCGGTTCCGGCGGTGCCGTCCACGTCGGCGACGCATCCGACCCCAGATCCAAGCACCAACCCGAGAGCAGCGGCGAGGGCACGTTGCATGAGGAGATGCTGCACGCCGCGGGGTGGGAGATGCAACCAGAATGCGCTACTGTGGGGGCAGCCCGATGCGGCCCGACCATTCTCGGCCCCAGTCCTGGACGCGGCTCGTGCGTCGCGCGGGAGCGATCGCGACGGCGATCCTGCTGGTGGTCTGCACGATCGCCGTTCAGACCCAAGAGGCGGCCGTCGCCCACGTCCGTTGCCAGGAGCACGGTCAGCTCATCCACGTCACGAGCGTCGCGCCCGAAAGTGCCGGCGTTCTTGCTCCGGGACTGATGCGCATCATCCCGACGCGCGATGCGAGCGCCGAGCACGACCACTGTGCGCTCGTCGGCACGACCCACTGCACGTTCAGCGCGCTCGCGCCCCTCGCGGTCGCGGCCATGCCGACGATCGTGGTCGCCCGCGTGGCGATCGCGAGTCAGCACGCTCCCCGCACGACGTTCCGCCTCGCACCCAAGACGTCGCCGCCAGGCTGAATCGCCGCGTCTCCCACGCGCGCTGCCGCACCGCACCCTCATCGCCTCGCGACGGGGGTAGCGGAGCGCGCGAGCCGCGTCCGCGCGATCCGCCCTCTCACGCTCGCTCAGGAGTGCTCGTATGCGTCTCGTCTTTACCTGTCTCGCCTGCTCGTTCACGGCCAGCGTCGCCGCCGCAGATAGGACGACCGCACCCGTCACGGTGCTATCGCTGCCCGATGCGATCCATCTCGCGCTCGCGAACAACCCGGATAGCCTCACCACCGACGAGGATGTCCGCGCGGCTCGCGGTGCGTATGTCCAGTCGCACGCGCTTCCGAACCCGGCGCTGTTCGTCTACGCGCTGGGCAAGAACCTGTCGCCGATCGAAGCTCCGGTGCCGAACCAGTTCGGCGTCACCTGGACGATTCCGATCGGCGGCAAGCGCGGCGCGGGGATCGCGGCGGCCAGCGCTGCGCTCGATGCGGCCGGCGCGACCCGGATCGCCACGCGCCGTCAGCTCGAGCTCGACGTCGAGACCGCGTTCATCTCCGTACTGCTCGACCAGGCACAGCTCGACTTCGCGAAGCAGGATCAGGTGGGTCTGCACCAGGCGGTCGACCTCGACGAGCTCCGCTACAAGGACGGCAAGATCGCGTACAGCGACGTCCTCAAGCTGCGGATCCAGGCGAGCGGCACCGACGACACCGTGCGCCAGGACGAGCTCACGCTCGCGACCGATCGGGCAGAGCTCGCCCGGCTGGTCGGTGACGGCGCGCTGGCTCCCGAGTTCTCGCTCGCCGGCACGCTCGCGCCACCGACCTTGCAGGTGCTCGCCCCGGACGCGTTGCTCGAGCGTGCACTCGCGCAGCGCCCCGACTACAAGGCCCTACTCGCGAGCGAACGCAGCGCGCAGTCCTCGCTGACCCAGACCCGACGTCAGCCCATCCCCGACCTCGGCGTCCTGCTCGACTACGACCGCGTCGCCGGGACCGCCGGCGCGTTCGACTTCGAGCTCAGCGCGACGATTCCATTGTTCGATCGCAACGCCGGCAACACGCTTGCCGCGGACGCGGCGGCCCGCAAGGCGCATCTCGCGATCGAGAGCTTGAAGAACCAGCTCCGCGCCGACGTGACCAAGGCCGTGCGGACGCTCGAGACGAGCGCCGCGCGCTTGAAAGTCTACGACCAGCAGCTGTTGTCCGAGGCGAAGGAATCGCTCGACATCACGCGCCATGCCTACGAGCAGGGCCGCGGCACCTTGCTCGAGTACCTCGATGCCGAGTCCAGCTATCGCGACGTCGAGCGCGAGTACCGGTCCGCGGTCGGCCAGGCGATGCTCGCCGCCACGCAGGTCCGCTTCGTCGCAGGAGAGGAGCTCCCATGACCACGATTCGAATCGCCCTGCTCGTCGCGCTGGTCGCCAGTTGCTCGCATACCGAAGGCGACGCGGACATCTCCGCCGGCCGCGGCAGCGCGTCGTTGTTCGAGGTGCCCGCGAATCAGCGCGCTCGTCTCCAGGTCGCGAAGGTCCACCGCCAGCTCGTCGTCCGGCCGGTCCGCGCGCCCGCGCGGATCGCATTCGACGATCTCAAGACGAGTGAAGTCACGCCGCTCGTCAGCGGCAAGGTGGCCAAGGTGTTCGTCCGCGAGGGCGACCACGTCAAGGTCGGCCAGCCGCTGCTCGCGATCGCATCGCCCGAGTCGTCCGATACCGCGGCGAACCTGTCCCGCGATACGTCCGCGCTGCGCGGCAAGCAGACCATCCTCGCGCGCGACGAGGATCTCTATGCGCACAAGGCGATCTCGCTCGAGGAGCTCCAGCAGGCGCGCCTCGATGTCGAGTCCGCGAAGACCACGGTCTACAACGATCAGACCCACGCCACGATGACGGGGACCGGCGGCGGCGCGGCGATGTTGCTGTCTCCGATCGATGGCACCGTGGTCTCGCGCAAGGTCTCCGTCGGAGATCCGGTCCAGCCCGAGACCACGACCTGCTTCACGATCACCGATCCGAGCGCGATCTGGGTGGTCACTCAGCTCTATCAAGAGGACCTGCGCCGGGTCGCGCTCGACGACACGGCCCAGATCCGGTCGCCGGTGCTCGATACACCGCTCGGCGGGAAGGTGATCTACATCGGCGCTTCGATCGATGCCGACACGCTGACCATCCCGGTCCGGATCGCGGCGCAGAACGCGAACGGCCTGCTCAAGAAAGGCATGTACGTCGACGTCGAGATCCTGCCCGCGAAGTCGGACCAAGCGATCGTGGTCCCGGCCGCCGCCGTGCTGCGCGACGCCGACAACCTGCCGTTCGTCTACCTCCAGATCAAGCCGGCCACGTTCGCGCGGCGCCACGTCAAGATCGCCGCGCAGCTCGGCGACACCTACGCGATCGAGCAAGGGCTCGACGACGGCGCGGAGATCCTCACCGATGGCGCACTGTTCGTGCAGTTCGCCGATTCGCTGGAGCAATAGATGATCCACCAGCTCATCGGCTTCGCACTCCGCCAGAAGTTCGTGATCCTCGCGCTCTCGATCGCGACACTCGTCGGCGGCGTATGGGCGTTCCACCAGCTTCCGGTCGACGCCTACCCCGATCTATCGCCGCCGAAGGTCGAGGTCATCACGCAGTGGGAGGGTCACGCGTCCGAGGAGATCGAGCGCCTGATCACGATCCCACTCGAGACCGCGTTCAACGGTGCCCCCGGGTTCCGGATCATGCGCTCGATGTCGATGTACGGCCTGTCGGACGTCATCATGATCTTCGACGACAAGTCGAACCCGTACTTCGATCGCGAGCAGATCTTCCAGCGCCTCGCCGACGCCCAGCTCCCCACCGGCGTGACCCCGTCGCTCGCGCCGCTGTTCTCGCCGTCGGGCCTGATCTACCGCTACGTGCTCGAGAGCCCCGACCGGTCCGCGGAGGAGCTCAAGGTGATCCAGGACTGGGTCTTGTACCGGCGGTACAAGTCGATTCCCGGGATCGCCGACGACTCGAGCCTCGGCGGCACGACCCGCCAGTACCAGGTGATCCTCGATCCAAACGCGCTGAACACCTATCACGTCAGCGTCGCCGATGTGGTGACCGCGCTCGGCAACAACAACCAGAACGCCGGCGGCGGGTTCTATCAGCTCGGCGGCCAGTTCTATTACGTCCGCGGCCTCGGCCGGCTCACCGATCTCGACGACATCGGCACCGTCGTGGTCGCGACTCACGACGGCGTTCCGATCCACGTCCGGAACCTCGGCAAGGTCGACCTCGGCGAGGCGCCGCGGCTCGGTCAGTTCGGCTACATGGACAACGACGACGCGGTCGAGGGCGTGCTGTTCCTGCGCACCGGCGACGCGGCGCAGACCGCGCTCGACAAGGTCCACGAGATGACGCGGCACCTCAACGACGACGTGCTGCCGCGCGACGTCCGGATCCATCCGTACTACGACCGCACCGACCTCGTCGATCTGACCACCCACACCGTCGAGCACAACCTCCTGCTCGGGGTGGTGCTCGTGACGCTGATCCTGGTGCTGTTCCTGCGCAGCGTGCGCACGGGCCTGATCGTCGCGGCGTCGATCCCGCTCGCGCTCGCCACCGCGTTCCTGCTGCTCCACGCGCGCCACGTCCCGGTGAACTTGTTGTCGCTCGGCGCGGTCGACTTCGGAATCCTCGTCGACGCCGGCGTGATCATGGTCGAGAACATCTTCCGCGTGCTCGGCGAACGGAAGATCGGACACGACCATGATGTGATCGGCGACGTCGTGCTCGAAGCGGCGAAGGAGGTCGGTCGACCGATCTTCTACTCGACCGCCGTGATCATCGCGGCGTACTTGCCGATCTACGTGCTGACGGGACCGTCGGAACGGCTGTTCTCGCCGATGGCGAGCACGGTCGTGTACGCACTGTTCGGCACGCTCCTGTTCTCGCTGACGCTGTTGCCGGTGCTGTGCGCGATGGTGATGAAAAAGGGCGTGCGCGACGAGGAGGGCAAGTGGTTCGGAGCGTTCAAGCGCTGGTACCTGCGCGTGCTCGACCGCTGCCTCGCGCGGCCGCGGGCGACGATCGCCGTGTGCGCGATCGCGCTCGGCGTGTCGTCGCTGACGCTGGTCGCGATCGGCTCGGAGTTCATGCCGAAGCTCGACGAGGGTGCGCTGTGGGTTCGCGCGACGATGCCGTACACGATCAGCTTCGACGAGGCCAAGAAGATCGCGCCCGAGGTCCGCAAGATCCTGCGCAGCTTCCCCGAGGTCACGACCGTCGCCGACGAGCTCGGCCGGCCCGACGACGGGACCAGTCCGACCGGATTCTATAACTGCGAGTTCTACGTCGGCCTCGAGCCGTCGGAGAAGTGGCCGTCGGACATGGCGAGCAAGGCCGACTTGATCGCCGCGATCAATCAGAAGCTGACGGCGCTGAGCCCGGGCATCATCTTCAACTTCACGCAGCCCGCCGAGGACGCGGTCGACGAGGCCTCGACCGGGCTGAAGAGCTCGCTCGCGGTCAAGGTGTTCGGCCCGGACCTCAAGACGCTCGAAGCGCTCGCCGAGAAGATCCGGACGACGATCAGCAAGGTGCCCAGCATCGGCAACTTGACGATCGTCCGCGAGCTCGGCCAGCCCAGCCTCGACGTCAAGGTCGATCGCCAGAAGCTCACGCGCTACGGTCTCGACGTCGCGACGATCGACTCGCTGATCGAATCGGCGGTCGGCGGCGTGCCCGCGACGCAGGTGATCCAGGGCGAGCGCCAGTTCGATCTCGTGGTCCGCATGGACGAGCGCTACCGCAACAACCCCGACGCGATCGGCCGGTTGCTCGTCACCACGCCAAGTGGTCAGCGCCTGCCGTTGTCGACGTTCGCGACGCTCAGCGTGGGGCAGGGCGCGACGATGATCTATCGCGAGGGCGGCTCTCGCTACATCGGCGTGCAGTACTCCGTCACCGGCCGCGATCTGGGCTCGGCCGTCGCCGAGGCCCGGCGTGCGGTCGCACACGACGTCCAGATCCCGCAGGGCTACGAGCTCCAATGGGGCGGCGAGTACAGCGACTTCCTCGCGGCACGGGCGCAGATGTTCGTGATCATCCCGATCACGCTGCTCCTGATCTTCTTCATCATCTTTGCGCTGTACGGGAACCTCAAATACCCGGCGCTGATCGCGCTCAGCGTGTTCTTGACGATGCCCGAGGGTGGCTTGCTCGCACTGTGGGCGTTCCACTCGAACCTCAGCGTGAGCTCGGGCCTCGGCTTTCTCGCGCTGTTCGGGATCTCGGTGCAGACCGGCGTGATCTACGTCAGCCACGCGAACAAGCTTCGGCGCGCGGGCGCCACACTCGTCGACGCGAGTCGCGAGGCCGCCGCCGTGCGGTTGCGGCCGATCTTGATCACGGGACTCGTCGCGTGCGTCGGCCTGTTGCCGGCGGCGTTCTCGCACGGTATCGGCTCGGACAGTCAGCGTCCGTTCGCGCAGGTGATCGTGTTCGGCCTGTTATCGCGCGTCGCGCTGTCGATCTTCTTGTTGCCGGTGCTCTACCGCTGGATGTCGCGGGCGGGCGACCGCCTCGAGGTCTGATCACGCCGGGTCGAGCGGGCGGGTGTCGACGGGAGGTGTCTCCAGGCTCACCGGCCCGATCACGCCGGCGCGAAACTCGTGCACGAGCAGCTCGGCTGCCTTGTGCAGATCCACGACCCCGCCCTTGAGGAGCGTGCCGCGACGCCGGCCAATCTCGCGCAGCATCCCCTCGGCGTCGGGAGGTTTGGCGTCGAGCTTGTAACGCGCGATCACCAGCCCGGGGTAGCGCTCGAGCAAGAGCTCCGCGCCGAACATCCCGATCGTGTAGTAGTCGATCGCGGTATCCGGTATCGATCCCGCGAACGCCAGTCGGAACGCGCGCGGCTCGTGCTCGATCTTCGGCCACATCAGGCCCGGGGTATCCGTCAGCTCGATCCCGCCGGGGAGGTGGACGACTTGCTGATCCTTGGTGACGGCGGGCTTGTCGCCGACCTTGGCGACGTGCTTGTTCATCAAGGTGTTGACTAGCGTCGACTTGCCCACGTTCGGAACGCCGGCGATCAACGCGCGCACTTCCTTGTCCGGACCCCGATGCTTCGCGAGGTCGCGGCACAGCTCCGCGATCCGTTTGCGCGTCACCTGAGGTCGTTCGGTGGTCGCCGCGAACGCCTTCACACCGGGCTCGCTCTCGAAATACGCGACCCACGCTCGCGTGGCAGCAGGGTCGGCGAGGTCGCTCTTGGTGAGCACCTTGATCACCGGCTTCGCGCCGCGCGCCTCGGCGAGCACCGGGTTCGAGCTCGCCTTGGGAATGCGGCTGTCGAGGACCTCGATCATGACGTCCTGCGATGGCATCAGCGCGAGGAGCTCGCGCCGGGCCTTCGTCATGTGGCCCGGGTACCACTGGAGCGACATCACGGGCTGTATGGCACGTTTTCAGGCGTACCGCGCCGTCGATCGCTTAACGAGCGAGTGGCTCGTCGAGGTTCGTGGCCGCTGGCTCCGCGCCGGTCGCGGTGGGCGCGTCATGCAAGAGCTTCGCTTCGAGCGCGCGGCCCGCAGCTTCGCTTCCGATCACCCACTCGTCGCGCGAGAAGTAGTGGAACGTGCCGCGCGGCGCCGTGACCTCGAGACACAGCGTGAACTGGCCGACGCTGCAGCGACTGACCGTCGTGTGCCACGTCGCCTTCCAGCTGTTCTGTGGGAACTCGACGGCGAGGTCGTCGCCCCTGCGCTCGAACCGGAACGCATTGAACTCGCCGTGCCAGCGCGAACCGAACTGGAGGAAGCCGACGTTCTCGTCGTCATGATCGTGCGTGAGCGCCATGAACATGTGCGCGAGGTCCCGATCGTGCTTCGGCATGTGATCGATCCAGAACCGGTCGGTGACCTGGACGCTGTCGTCATCGACATGTGCGCGATGCGCGAGCTTCCAACCACCGACGACCAATCCGGCAGCGCCGGCCACGACGAGGAGCTTGTTCATGGGCCTAGCTTAGCGCTCCCGCCGGGTCATAGCGACCCTGCAAGGATGTGCTGGACGGTCGCGTACACGTACTGCTCGAGTGGCACGTGCGGGAAGTCGAGCTTGCCCGGATCGAGGCACGACATCCAGCGCGACGAGAACGGCGATCCGGTCGTCGTGCCGTCGACCAACTCGGGCCGTGGCGCGCGGGCCGCCGCCGCGATCAGCTCGATCAAGTCACGCACGGTGGGCTGCTCGCGCTGGCAGAAGTTGAACGCGTCGCTCGTCGCAGGAGGCTGTTCGATGAGGCTTCCCCGATAGACGTGACGCGCGATCTGATCGTCCCGTGGCACGACGACCGGTCCGCCCGCGAGGATCCTGCGCAGACATTTCTCGTAGCGTTGCTTCGGATCGCCTTCGCCCGAGACCATCGGGATGCGCAGTCGAGTCATCGGTCGCGCGGTCCGCGACGGGGTGCTCGACACGCCGACGGCGTCGCGAGGGTCCCGCGATTGAGCACGGTGACGCGATGCCGCCGGAACTGCAGCGCCAGGACGAGGGCGCGGCCGACGAACCGGTTGCCGCCGATGACGAGGACTTCCACGGCGAAAGCCTACTCGAACGGTGAGGAGTATGTTCGCGCGATGGAATATCCGCATCTACGTCCTGCCGTCGCTGCCGCCGAAGACTTCGCAGGGCTGCGCTATCGGATCGAAGGACCGCTCGTTCCGGTGCTCGCGGTCGAGCTCCGCGACACGCCGGTCTACTTCGAGCACCACGTGATGTTGTGGAAGGATCCGAGCATCGCGATCGAGATCCGGCCGATGAAGGGTGCGTTCAAGCGCATCCTCGCGGGGATGCCGATCTTCATGACCGAGGCCAAAGGCCCTGGTCGGATCGCGTTCTCGCGCGATGGCGTCGGTGAGCTCTTCGCGCTGCACCTGAACCCTGGCGAAGCGGTCGATTGTCGCGAGCATCAGTTCCTCGCGGCTTCGGCATCGATCGATTTCTCGTTCCAGCGCATCCGCGGGGCCGCAAATTTGTTGTTGGGTGGCACCGGATTTTTCATCGACACGTTTCGCGCCGGCCAGACGCCGGGCATCTTGTGGTTGCACGGCTATGGCAACGTGTTCGAGGTCGAGCTCGCGCGCGGCGAAGCGATCGACGTCGAGCCGGGCGGCTGGGTCTACAAGGACACGTCGGTGACGATGCAAACGATGAGTCAGGGACTCAAGATTGGCCTGTTTGGCGGTGGTGGCGGCTTGTTCTGGAACCGGTTTACCGGTCCCGGTCGGCTCGGTCTCCAGTCGATGTACGTGCACATGCCGACGGCGGAGTGAGGATCTACCCGCACTGGACACGCTCGACGCGCGGAGCTCGCGCTTTCGATTGCCCAGCCACGCTGTCCAGGCAGCTGCGATTCACGCGCGCGGCTCTACCTCAGCTTCGCGAGCGCCGGCTTCACGATCGCGACCATCTCGTCGTCCAGCTTCGCGGCGCCGGGATCCGGCGCGATCGTCACCGACAGCGTCAACCGCCACGCGCCTTGCTGGGCCTGGAGCAAACGACCGCGGGTCGAGATTCCATTGCCCATGTTGACGGACGCGATGTTGGTCGTGAACGCCCAGTCGCCCAGCCCCTTCAGCTCCTGGCCGTTCGTGATCGCGCCGTCGAGTCCGTGCGCCTTCGGATCGAGCTTGTCGACCGCCGAGCCGACACCCGCGTAGAGCTGCTTCAGCTCCGCCTCGCTCTGCCTCTCGGGCGAGATCTCGAGCGTGACCGCGAGCTGGTTCGTGATCGCGGACGGCATCTTGATGCCGCCACCTTTGACCATGCCGGCGAGGCCACCCTTGTCGAGCTCGGCGATCGCCTTCTGCTGCTCGGCCGGATCGAGACCGTACGAGCATTGCTGCGGGCCGTCTGTGTTCGCCACGACGGTCTTTCCGATCGCCGCTCCGACCTCGGCGGCAGAGACCAGCGAGCACGGCTCGATCTGTGGGACTGGTGCAGGTGGGGTCGCCGGTGCCGCGACCGCCGCCGCAGCCGGTGCAGGCGGACCGGGGGAGGGCGCCGGGCCGGCCTTAACATCCGATTTTCCACAGCCCAGAACTGCAACGAGCATGATCGCGATCCGCTTCATGCAGGGGTTCACGCAATCGCGCGGCGAGACAGGACAACCTTTGTGGGATGTCGACGGCGAGAACGGATTCGAGGAAGGCGGGTAGCGCCGACCTGGCGTACGTTACGGCCGGCGATGAACAAGCTCCGCATCATCCTTCTCATCGGCGCCGGCATCTCGCTGCTGTACTCGCTCATCAAGAGCATCGTGTTGCGGATGCCCGGGCGGTCGCGCGATAGCGCTCGCAAGCGCATGGCTCAGGCGCAATGGCTCGATGCAGATTCGCGCGAAGGCGCACTCGTGAAGATCACCGGGGAGGTGCACACGCGACAGGCAGGCGAGCGGTTCGTATCGTCGCTCGCGGAGAGCCGCTGTGTGGCGCTGCACATGCGCGCGCTCGTGAGGCGAGGGCGCGGTCCGCGCGGAGAGATGATCGAGAAGCTCGAGATCAAGCCGTTCGTGATCGATAGCGACGGCAACAAAGTGCTCGTCGATGCAACGCATGCACTGCTCGATATCTCGCCGGCACGGCCGCCGAAGGAGGCCGACGCGCGCAAGCTGCTCGTCAAGGTCGGAGCTCAGGATGCGAACGCGAGCACGTCGAGATGTGAAGAAACGGTCGTCGAGGTCGGCGCGACGGTCACGCTCGCCGGGACGCTCGTGACCTCACCTGCGATCAAGATCGTTGGTGACGAGGCGAATCCGATCGTCATTCGCAGCGAACGTGCGCAGCTGGATGTCTCGAACCAGCCATAGTAGTTCCAAGCGCTTACACGAAGAATGCGTCAGCTCGCGTCGAGCCACTCCTTAGGGGCATGACCCTAATTCGCCTAGCGGTGTGCTTCTTGGCGGCGTGTGGTGGTGGAACGAGCAATCAACCCGCACCGCAAGAGGTCGCGGTGACCCCGACCGGTACCGCGCAAGGCGCACCAGTCTCCGGCGTGGTGACCGCGGCCGGCGGCACGTTGACCAGCGGTGATGGATTGCTGCAGATCAGCATCCCGGCCGGCGCGGTCGCGACCGACACCACGCTCACGATCCAACCGATCACGAACGAGGCCCCCGGAGGCATGGGCACCGCGTATCGCCTCGGTCCGGAGGGTCAGACGTTCGCGGTGCCGGCGACGTTGACGTTCGCGTACACCGATGGCGAGATCAGCGCCTCTGATGCCGCGGGACTCGGCATCGCATTTCAAGATTCGATCGGTCAGTGGAACGGGATCAACCAGATCACGCTCGACGAGGCTGCGCACACCCTCGCGGTGCAGACGCCGCACTTCTCGGACTGGTCGCGACTCGAGGGGTTTCAGATCCGGCCACCGGAGAAGACGCTGAAGCTCGGCGAGAGCCTCGAGCTGTCGGTGCAGTTCTGCTCGAGACAAGATGATGGCGACCTCACGAGCCTGCTCTACAACTGCACCGCCGGTGAGGGTGAGACCGACTTGCTCACCGAGCAGAAGTGGCTCGTCAACGGCGCGACCGCCGACATCACGGCGATCGATCAGACGTTCGGCACGATCACGCCGAGCACGAATTCGACGGCAACGTACACCGCTCCGGATGCCGCCCCACCGGTCAACCCGATCGCGGTGTCGACCGATTTCCGCAAGAAGCACGGGGGTCACGTGATCCTCGTCGCGAACATCACGGTCGGCCAGCCGCCGATCGCCGGCACGATCGATTCGACGATCGACGACGAAAACGGTACGACCGTCGTCACGCATGCAACCGCGAAGTTCACGTGGAACGACGAGATCCTGGGCTACGAGGCCATCAGCGGCCACTTCGCCGTGACCTACGATTCCGTCAGCGCGGACTGCTCTGTCCACGGCGTCGGCGAGGCCGATATCGGAGCGAAGGAGGGCTACATCGAGTTCTCGGGCGCTACCGAGTATTTCTTCGGCGGCGAATCCGGCATCACGCTGAACGGCACCATCACGTGCACGGGCGGCAGCCTCCCGTACACCAGTTCGGATCCCCGGCAATGGTGGCCGAGCGTGATGGGGACGTACAAGGTCCACGACGACGGCTCGCTGAGTGAAACCGTCACGCACAGCGAGCTCGGCCTCGAGTTTGTCGACATGACCTGGTCGTTGTCGCCGCAAAGCTAGTAGCGGCTCGCGAGGCGCAGCCGCCGTGTCACGCTCGACGGGTGCGTGTCGCGCTCGCGCTCTTGTTCGTCGCCGGGACAGCAGTCGCTGATCCGGACGTCAAGCAGCAACTTCCGGACGATGCGATCGCGACGCTCGACGGCTGCTGGTGCGTGCGCGGTGAGAAAGAGACGTGGACGTTCAAACCCAATGCGGATCACGGACTCGACGTCGTGCGCGAGCTCGATCGCGACGCGGTCGAGTCGCCGCGCGCGCGGATCGCACGTCCGGTGATGTTCTCGACGAAGAACCACGACTTCACATTCGCCGCTACCAGCCGCATCCACGGCTCGATGGCGATCTTCAAGATCGATGGCGCGACGTTGCAGACATCGTGGTTCTCTACCCACGACGGCAGGAGCTACTTCTTCACCGGCACCAATGTCGTCGTCGTGCGTTGCAAGGACTAATACGAAAATTGGACCAGATGAGAGTGTGAGGCGCGCGAGGCATCCTGCGGCTTGCATCGCCGACGCGCATCACCTCTAATTCACAGCGTATGAACAAGCTAGGTCTGTTGTGTCTTGTCATCGCATCGGCGTGCACCACCAGCGGTGGCGGCGGAGGTGGCGGAGGAGGCGGAGGAGGCGGAGGAGGCGGCGGTGGCGGAGGAGGCGGCGGTGGCGGAAGTGGCAGCGGGGACGTCGCCCACATTACCGCGCACTGGGACATCAAGCAGATCAACGGCACGAGCCTGAGTTGCCCGCCGACGTACGACACGGCCGCGCTGTACTCGCAGGAGGTCGACGCCAACTACAACAATGTCGGGACTCCAGTGATCGATCTCTTCAGCTGCAGCGCGTTCACCGGCGAGACCTCGGCGCTTCCGCCGTCGACGTTCTACAGCTGGGTCGCTATCGAAACGCACGATGGCTCGTCGACCTACGCGTCGACGGTCTCGGCGTACGTCGATCTGACCGTGTCCGACAAGACGTTCAGCGCCGACATCTACGACGATGGTGGCTACTTCCAGCTCGCGTGGACGCTCGTCGGCGGGAACAGCGGAACGCCGCTTCACTGCTCCGACGTGACCGATATCCACGGCGTCGAGGCCGTCTCGACGATGACGGCGAATAGCTCGCAAGTGATCGTGGACAAGTTCAACTGCACCGATCACTACGGCATCACCTCCGTGTTGTCGGAAGGCGACTACACGGTCAGCGTCGACGCCTTCAACTCGAGCAACGCATCGCTTGGTACCGCACCAGCGACCGGGACGAAGACCATCCAGGGCCCGAACAAGGTGACCAATCTCGGCTCGCTCACGATTTCGATCGACGGCCTGTAATCCCCCGCCGCCGCTCCCAGGTTAGTTCTAGAGATGGATGTGGCCTTGGGCGCCGGCCGTGTGGCAGCCGTTCTTGTTGCATCCACCGTTGCCGCTCGCGATGGTGGCGGTCATCGGTGTCGATACCCGCCCCGTCCTGCTGTTCTTTGTTCTCGCTCTGTTGGTGCTTAGCGGCTGCCAGAGCGACTGCTTGGAAGACGCCCAGCAACGCGGCTGGCTGTTCGTGATCTTGGGCGCGTTCGGAGCTGGGTTTCTGACCTCGCTGACGCCGTGCGTGTACCCGATGATTCCGATCACGCTCGCGATCTTCGGGGCGCGCGGCAAGGATGTGCCTCGCAAGCGCGCCATCTCGCTCGCCGCCGCGTACGTCGGTGGCATGTGCGTGATGTATGCGGCGCTCGGTGTGACGTTCGCGATGATCGGCAAGGCCGGCTCGTTCGGGACACAGCTCGCGAGCCCGTTCGTCGTGGTCCCACTGGTCCTGCTGTTCAGCGTGCTCGCCGCATCGATGTTCGGCGCGTTCGAGCTGAACCTGCCGGCGTCCTTGCAGGCCAAGCTCAATACGATCGGCGGCAAGGGCTTCGGCGGCGCGTTCGCGATGGGACTCGTCGGTGGCCTGATCGCGGCGCCGTGCACCGGCCCGTTCCTCGCGAGCCTGTTGCTCTACGTGTCGACGAGCGGCAACGCCGTCGGCGGCGGCGCGCTGCTGTTCGTCTATGGCCTCGGCATGGGCGTGCTGTTCTTCATCCTCGCGGCGTTCGCGGTCGCGTTGCCGAAGAGCGGCGCGTGGATGGACTACGTCAAGTCGGTGGGCGGCATCGGCCTGTTGTTCGCCGCGATCTGCTACCTGATGCCGTTCATGCCTTCGCTGCGCGACGCGGTGCCGGCGACGACGGGCTTTCTCGCGATCGCCATCGCGATCGTCGTGATCGGCCTCGCCGCAGGTGCGGTGACGAAGTCGTTCCACGGCTCGTGGGGCGAGCGCATGCGCAAGGGAGTCGCAGTCGCGATGGTGCTCGCTGGTGCCGTCGGGATCTGGCTGTGGAAGCAGGCGCCGCGGCATCACGTCCAGTGGGTCACCGACGAGGTCGCGGCATTCAAGCAGGCGAAGGCCGAGCACAAGATCGTGATGATCGACTTCTCGGCCGGCTGGTGCAATCCGTGCCACGCGATGGAGCGCACGTTCGGCACCGACGACGTGTACGCCGCGATCACGAAGGATTTCGTCCCGCTCAAGATCGACGTCACCGACCAAAGCGACGCGAACGAGGCGAAGAAGACGAAGTACGACTCGATGACGCTGCCGTCGGTGCTCTTCGTCGACCCGGCGGATGGCACGGTCTACCAGCGGATCCGCAACGAGGTCGAGAGCAAGGACATGCTCGAGATTCTCGACGCCGCGGCCGCCCGGCGCGCGACTCTGAAGCACGGCGACTGCAAGTAGTGGCCACCCTCCGGATCACCGGGTGCGGCACGTACATCGCTCGCGACCGTATCGGTTTCGCAGCACCTCGGCACTGTGAACACTGCGTCTCAACGCATCTCCAGGATCGAAATGATCATTGGAATCCAGTGAGACAACGCGCGCATGGGTTCCTAGATCGCGGATCGCGTACTACAACTGACACGTGCTCGCGCGCCTCTTGGTGATCGGTTCGCTGGTGCTTGTCGCGTCGCGCGGCGCCAGGGCGGAGGACGGTCGCGAGCTCTACGCGGCGAACTGCGCCTCGTGCCACGGCGACGATGGCCGCGGTGGTGCCGCGCGGGAAGCTGGCTATCCGGTCGCGATGCCAGACTTCACCGATTGCAGCTTCGGGACGCCGGAGGCCAACTCGGATTGGCTCGCGACGGCGCACCTCGGCGGCTACGCGCGCGGCTTCGATCGCCGGATGCCAGCGTTCGACCAGGTGCTCGATGACGGCCAGTTGCTCGCGATCGTCAACCATCTGCGGACATTCTGCAGTGATGATCGATGGCCGCGCGGCGAGCTCAACCTACCGCGGCCGTTCCTCACGGAGAAGGCATTTCCCGAGGACGAGGCTGTGATGAGCACGACCGCGACGCGCAGGGATATCACGACCGTTTTCACCTACGAGCGTCGGCTCGGCGCGCGTTATCAACTCGAGGTCGTGGCGCCGGTGAGCTATGCGCAGCAAGCTGGCGGTTCGTGGGCGGGTGGGATCGCGACCTCGCGTTCGCGATGAAGCGCGTGCTGATGTCGAGCCTCGCGGCGGGCTCGATCTTGACCGCGCAGGTCGAAGTCCAGGCGCCGACCGGCCGTACCGATCGCGGCTTTGGTGCCGGCACGACGATGATCGAAGGCTCGCTCTTGTTCGCGCAGCGGTTACCCGCCGGATGGTTCGTGCATGCACAGGCGGGTTACGGCGCGGCGTGGAATCGCGGCGATCCCGACGCCGCGTTCGTGCGTGGTGCGATCGGCGACGCGGTCGTGCCGGTCCGCTACGGTCGGATGATCGCGCCGATGCTGGAAGTCATGGCCGAGCGGCCGATCGGCGCCGGAGGTGGCCCGGTCGATGTCGATGTCGATGTCGACGTCGTGCCGCAGCTGCAGATCACGCTCAGCGCGCGCCAGCACATCCGCGCGGCCGGTGGCGTCCAAATCCCGGTCACGGATCGCACGGACCGTTCGATGGCAGCGCTCGTCTACGTGTTGTGGGACTGGGCCGACGGCGCTCTGACGGAGGGCTGGTGAGGACGCTCGGGCTCTCTGTCATCGTGCTTGCTGCCGTCGCGGCGTGCCGGCCGAGCACGGCGCTCGACCGGCCTGCCGGCGGAGCGTCGCCGTGGCTGCGCGAAGGCACGTCGTGCATGGTCTGTCACGACCGGTTGACGACGACGGCCGGCGAAGATGTCTCGTTCGGTACGCTCTGGCAGGCGTCGATCATGGCGAACTCGGCGCGCGACCCGTACTGGCAAGCGGCGGTGCGCCGCGAGACCCTCGATCACGTTCCTGCGACCGCGGCAATCGAGGACGAATGCTCGCGCTGTCACATGCCGATGGCGAACGAACGAGCGCGCGCGGCGGGTCGCACGGGCGAGGTCTTCGCGAACCTGCCGGGTCACACCGAAGCCGATCCGCTCGCGATCGACGGCGTCGCGTGCAGCCTGTGCCATCAGATCACGCCAGCACGGTTCGGCGAGCGCGCGAGCTTCACCGGCGGATTCGTGATCGACTCCAACACGTGGCCAACGATCTACGGACCATACGACGTCACCACGGAAAAGACCTCGTTGATGCGCTCGGCGCTCGGCGTCAAGCCGGTTCGAGGTGACCACATCCGGCGGTCCGAGCTGTGCGCGACCTGCCACACGCTCTATACGAAGACGCGCGACGCTCGGGCGCGCACGATCGGCGAATTTCCCGAGCAGGTGCCGTACCTCGAGTGGCTGCAGAGCTCGTATCGCGAGACCCAGAGCTGCCAGGCCTGCCACATTCCGAGGATCGAGGCGGCCACCCCGATCGCGTCGGTCGCCGGCACGCCGCGGGAACGACCCGCGCGCCACGACTTTCGCGGTGCAAACTTCGTCGTTCTCGGCATGCTCGATCGTCATCGCGCCGACCTCGCGGTGACCGCGCCTGGGCCGACGCTGGAACACGCGCGCGAGACTACCCGCGACTTCCTCGCTACCGCGAGTGCACGCGTCACCATCGAGACGTCGCGGGATGCCCACGCCGTCATCGCGACCGTCGACGTCGAGAACCTCACAGGTCACAAGCTGCCGACCGCGTATCCATCGCGGCGCGCGTGGCTGCATGTCACCGTCCGCGATGCCGACGGGCACCTGCGCTTCGAGTCCGGCAAGTTGAACGCTGATGGCTCGATCGAGGGCAACGACAACGACCGCGACCCGCTTCGCTTCGAGCCGCATCACGCCGAGATCCGATCCGGTGAGGATGTCCAGATCTACGAGGCGATCCTCGGCGATCAGCAAGGTCATGTCACCACGGGCCTCCTGTCCACGACGCAGTACCTGAAGGACAACAGGCTCGTGCCACACGGGTTTCCGAAGACGACTGCGACGCCCGATACGGCGGTTCACGGCGAAGCCACAGGCGATGTCGATTTTGCCGATGGTCACGATCGGGTGCGCTACATCGCCGATATCGGCGACGCGCGCGGCCCGGTCGCGGTCGAGGTTGAAGTCCTCTACCAGCCGATCGGATATCGCTGGGCGCACAACCTCGAGGCGTACAAAGCGAACGAACCGAAGCGATTCCTCGGCTACTACAACGAGATGGCAAGCGCTTCGTCGGTCCGGCTCGCGCACGCGGCGGTCACGGCACCGTAGGACACCAGTCCGCGCTTCGCAGCGCGAGCGCCTCGCGAGCCCCGCGATGCAGTTCGAAATGGATCCGGTTGCGAAGCAACGCGACTCGATTCTCGAGATCACCGAGGGCGCGACGTACCCGAGCGCAGGTCCAGGAACGGCGGGCGCGGGTTGCGGCTGCAATTGACGAGATTCGCCATGATCGCTTACTCGGCGGTCGCGCGAGCGCAACCGAGCGCAGATCCAATTCCAACCCCGGCGCCCGAGCCTTCACATGACGGCGAGACGCCGACCGCGAGCGACTACCGTGACGTCCTGTCCGATCCGCAAGGGCGACACGGTCACGAGTGCCGAATGGTCACGTGGGTGTGGCGCCGGCGACGACCGTACCTGCGTCGGCCCGTCTCATGGCCTAGTCAATCGAGTCGTAGCGTGAGCACGCGATTGCTACTCGCACGGGAAATCGCGATGCATCCGTCAAATACCCCGATCGAGTGCGGTTCTCTTGACCTCCACTGATTACTCGAAGCGTAGTGCGTCGATCGGGTCCAGGCGTGCCGCTTTGCGCGCCGGGAAGAACCCGAACACGATCCCGACAAGCGCGCTGAAGCCGACCGAGAGCGCGAGCACGCTCCCGTGTTCGCCCGCGCCGCTAACAAGTTCGCACGCGCCTGCGCGACGGCCGCTCGAAACAGGCGCGGATCGATCTGCGCGATCATCTGGCCAGTACGCGCGAACGCGAGCGCGCGCGCAGCCCCAAGCCGGTGACGCTTAGCACGAGGATCGCGGCGGCAACCGTCGGAACCCGCCAGCGATGAGCGAGATGAGCCATGCTCGCCGAGACTGCGAAGCGCGTGCCTGGACGGGCCGGCGGCACTCGCGCAAATCCCGCGCGGCGCGCAAACACCGGCCTGGAACATCCCTTGCTCCCAGCACAGGCATGACCAGGATCTCGAGCGCAGTGTCGTCGATCATCGCTATCGTCGCGGGATGCGGCGGCGGCACACCGAGCTCGCAGCTGCCGTGGCTCGGGGGGACTCGCGTGCTCGTCGTGACCGATACGCCGAGCGAGCTCGCGGAGCGCGATGCGCTCGCCTACGGCGCGACAGCCGAGGCAGCGTACGGCGCGCTCGAAGTGCGTGGCGATCTATCCGGCGACGGCGCAACCGAGACGATCATCGCGTCGTACGGCCTCGGGATCATCGTCCTCGATCCGACCGGCCACGCGCTCGCACGCACGAAGCCGTTCGTGTCCGAAGGTTCCGCCGACGGCGTCGTCGCGCTCGCGATCGTCGACGGTCCGACCCTCGCGGTCGCGGTCCAAGCCGGCGGTCACCGCGAGAGCGAGGTCACGCTCTCGTTGTATCGGATCGGCGAGCACGGTTTGCAAACCCTGGTCGCGCTGCCCGTCGAGGAGCACGAGGGCGAGGACACGCGGGCCGGCGGGATGATGATGACGCCGCTCGGCTTCATCTATCGCGCGCCGGGTGCAGCTTCGACCACGACGTGGCGCTACGACGCGCACCGCGTGCGTTACATCGAGCTTCCCGCTCGTGCGGCTCCGCTGAACTGATCGCGCAGCAATTGCGGCGACGGACCTCACCGCGCGCACGCGTTGCTGCCGCGCATGCCGCACATGGCGGCGGAGCGGTGGCCAAGGCCTTGCAGAACGGCGCAGCAGGAGATCGAGATGACGATCAATGAACGAATGAACGATCGAGTGTCGATCACGGGCGTGGGCTGCACGCGCTTCGGTGATCTGCTCGAGACCCCCGAGCTCGCGGGACTCTCGCTACAGGAGCTCGCCGCCGCGGCTGCACGCGAGGCGTTCGAGGACGCGGGTGCATCACCGCTCGATGTCGATGCGGTGTTCGTCGGTAACGTGATGGCGCAGAGCGCGCACTTGCGGGCGACCTACTCGCATCTGTCGAGGTGGATCGGGACGCAGTTCCGGCCGGGCGTCCACATCGACGCTGCCTGCTCGACGACGAACGTCGGTGTCACGCTGGCCGCGCAAGCGATCGCATCGGGCGCGGTCGATACTGCACTCGTCGTCGGCGTCGAGGCGACGCGCAACCAGCCGAAGGGCTACAGCCCCTATCTGCGCGAGCCGATCCCGAGCGACAAGATGTGGCTGTGGACGGACATGTGCTGCAACCAAGCGTACGGCGTGCCCGAGGGCTACGAGATCTTCTCGACGTACAACGGGATCCTCGGCCAGGCGTATTGCAAGAAGTACGGTGTTTCGCCAGACGACTACGACAACGCGATGTTCGAGCTGTGCCGCACGCGGCGGTTACACGGCGCGTTGAATCCGAAGGCGTTCGTGCAGGAGACGCTCGACGCCGAAGCCGAGCGCCTCGGCGCCGGCACCGCCCGCGAGATGTGGAAGTCGCGGTTCAACCCGTTCGTCAGCTGGCCGGCACGGATCCCGAGATCGCACTCGGAACCCAGGGCTACGCGATCATCAGCACGATGCTGGTCTTGGAAGGAAACTGATCATGACCTCGCTCATCCAGAAGCACTACGACGCACTCAAGACCGGCAAGCCGCTCGCGCACCGGTGCAAGAGCTGTCACCACGTGACGTTTCCGATCACGACCGCGTGCGAGGCGTGCGGCTCGTTCGAGTACAACGACGTGACGTTGTCGGGCAAAGGCACGTTGATGTACGCCTCGCACGGCGTGGCCCCGCCGCCGCATCCGCGGTTCGCGAAGTTCGCACCGTACGTGTACGGCCACATCAAGCTCGACGAGGGCATGTACACGCAGGCCATGATCCGCGGCGTCGAGGGCACGCCCGAGGCGGTCGCGAAGCTGTTCGGCCAGCTGCCGGTGCCGGTCACGCTCGACGTGCTCGAGACCGCGGACCTCCCCGTGATCGCATTCAAGCTCGCCTAGGAGATTGCCATGACCACCGACGAGATCATTCGCAGCGCGATCGCCGACGCGAGCAAGCGCCCGCTCGCTTCGATCACGACCGCGAGCCGGCTCGCCGAGGATCTCGGTCTCCGCTCGCTCGGACGCATCGAGCTCGCCGTCATGCTCGAGCGCCGCCTCGGCAAGGCGGTGCGCGACGATCAGGTCATGACGGCGGTGACCGTCGCGGACCTCGAGCGGATGCTCGGAGCCTGACGTGCATCGCATGCTCTTCGCCGATGGCGTCGACGCCCGCGTGATCGATGCGATCGGCCGATTGCCGCGCGGCGAGCTCGCGATCCTCGGCGAGCCGGCGGCGGTCCGCGCGTTGGCCGAGTCCCGTGGCATCTCGCTCGCCGGGGTCGAGGTGATCGCGCCGTCGGCGCTGCCCCGTCGGCACGAGCTCGCGGAGTTGATCGCGAAACGGCGCGGTACCGAGACCTGGCTCGCGGATCGGTTACTCGATCGCCCGAGCTACGCCGCGCTCGCGTTGCTAGCGGCCGGCGCCGTCGAGTCGGTCGTCGTCGGCGTCACCTCGCACACGGCCGAGGTCCTGATCGCGTGCGAGATGTGCCTCGGGCTCGCCGAACCGGGACGTGCGGCTTCGAGCGCGTTCGTGCTCGATCTTCCCGCGCGCGAGGGTATGCCGGCGCGTCGCGTGGTGCTCGCCGATTGCGCGGTCAACCCGCGCCCGACGGCGGAGCAACTCGCCGAGATCGCGCTCGCCACCGCCGAGACAGCGCGCGGGGTGCTCGCCGAGTCGCCGCGCGTCGCGCTGCTGTCGTTCTCGACCCACGGCAGCGCGCAGCATCCCGATGTCGACAAGGTCGTGCGAGCGACCGCACTCGCCCACGCGCGCCGCCCCGAGCTCGCGCTCGACGGCGAGCTCCAGGCCGATGCCGCGCTCGACCGCGGCGTCGCCGAGCACAAGCGCGAGGCTGGGTCTCCCGTGGGGGACGTGATGGGCCGCGCGAACGTGCTCGTGTTCCCGGATCTCGACGCCGCGAACATCGGCTACAAGCTCGTGCGCGAGCTCGCGGGGGCCAGCGCATACGGTGCGTTCCTGCAGGGCTTTGGCCATCGCGTCGCGAAGCTGTCGCGCGGAAGCACGGCCGCGGAGATCGCGGGCACGGCGCAGCTGTTGCGCCGGCTCGGCGGCTGACGCGGGCACGCGCACTGCAACACCGGGAGTCATGTTGATGCCACCGATGTCGCGATACATGACCCGGCAACCGTGGACGATCCGAAGCGACGCCACGATGAGACAAGCACACGAGCTGATGCGCGCGCACGCGATCCGTCACTTGCCCGTACTCGACGGCGGCAAGCTCGTCGGGATCGTGAGCGAGCGCGACCTTCACCTGATCGAGACGCTGCCCGGTGGCGATCCCGATACCGTGAGCGTCGAGGAGGCGATGGTGTCCGACGTCTACGTCGTCGATGCGAACGAGCCTGTCGACGTGGTGGTCGACCACATGGCCGATCGCAAGCAGGGGTCCGTGGTCGTCGTCGATCACCGCGGTGGTGTCGAGGGCATCTTCACGACGATCGACGCTCTCCAGGTGCTCGCCGACGTACTTCGCAAAGCCAGCGAGTAGATCGCGCAAGGGTTGCGCCTGCGTCGCGGGTCGCCGCACGTGCTGCCGGCTCGCACATCGCGAGCGGCGGGGTAAGAGTGGCACCGCAGGTGCAACACCTGACAGCGGAGGTTCCGATGAATCATGACATTCAAGTCGTCGTCGCATACGACTTCTCGCCCAGTGCCGAGCAGGCGCTCGCACGCGCGATCGAGGTCGCGTGTCGCGCACCGCAGCACGTGCTGCACGTCGTCACGGCGCTCGATGCACGTCGCGGCCTTTCGGTCTTACCGACGCATCAAGTCGACTATGACTACGCGACGAAGATCCAGGACATGCTCGTCGAGCATATCAAGGGCAAGCTCGGTGGCCGGCCGAGTCAAGCCGACGTGGAGTTCTACGTCCACGCGCGGATCGGACATCCCGCCGAGGAGATCCTCGATCTCTCGCGCCAGGTCGGCGCGGATCTCGTGTTCATCGGCAGTCATGGCATTGCCGGTCTCGAGCGCATGCTGCTGGGCTCGGTATCCGAGCGCGTCGTGCGCGAAGCACGATGTCCCGTGATGGTCGTGCGCGCCAAGACCTATGACGACGTCGAGCTCCTGAAGGTCGTGCCCGACGAGCACGTGCACAAGCACTACACCCCACCGCACCGGTTCTCGTACGCGGGCCGTCAGGGGATCACGCGCCCAGACGAGTGGCCGATCGGATAGGCGTGCCGAGGTACTCGCGGAACGCATCGAACGTGCGCGCCAGGTGCCAGCCATCGACGTAGCGATGATCGATCGTGGCCGTGATCGGTAAGACCTCGCGGGCGACGACCTGACCGTTTTCGACGACGGCGCGCTGGGCGAGCTCGCCGACGAGCACGAGCAGCGGCACGTCGTACATCCACGCGAGCGGCGCGAACCCCTCGGGCAACCCGAACATGCCGACGCTGCTGATCATCGCGCTGCCGAACGGCGAGCGCGGCAACCCGAAGCGCGGCAGGTCGACCCGGAGTCGTTGGGTGAGGTACGCGCTCGCGCGCAAGGCGGGGCGCAACAGCGGCGCTGGAATCGCGTCCATCATCCACTTCGACCGCCCGAGCGCCGCATCGCGGCCTTCCTTGATCGCGGTCGCACGTTCGCCCAACGCCCTCGCGACGTCGGTGACTGATTTGTGCGGGACATCGACGAGCTTGATGCCCGACAGATCGCCATTCGCGACCGCCGCGATGAAGAACACGTCGATGGTCGGCCGCGGATAAGCGCGACCGTGGCGGATCTGGACGTTGAGCTCGGGCACCTTGTCGAGCGCGTGCGCGACCGCGCAACCGACGACGTGGGTCGCCGTGACGTGTACGCCAGCGCGCCGGCCTTCGTCGATGACGCGGCGCACGGGCCGCGCGTCGAGCTCGAGCCGGCCGAAGATCTGTGGATCGTCGGCGTCGTGCCACATCGCCGCGGCGACGCGACGCCATCCTTGGAGGCGTTTACCATGCATGGTCATCGGCGAGAGCACGCGCCGTGCCGAACCAGCTTGCGCAGCTCGGGCGCGCGGGCTCGTCACCGTGCGCAGTGCGAAGATCGCGTGCTCTGCGCGATCGTCCTGGACGAAGCCGAGCACCGCGTTCAACACCACGACCGTCGCGATCGCGATCGCGTCGAGGTGCTCGCCGAGCGCGACCGAGACCGCCGTCGCAGCGATCATGAGCAGCACGAGCGGGCTCGTCAGCTGGCGCAAGAACGTACGCCACGCGGGGGTCCCTCGGTCGCGCGGCAGCTCGTTCCGGCCGTGCCGCTCACGCGCGAGCGCGACTTCGCCGGTCGACAACCCGCGAGCGTGAACCGATGGCGAGGCCGCAGCCATCCCGGATCAGATCCGCGCCCGCGCGACCAGCACCGGGCACCGCGCGTGGCGCACGATCTTCTCGGCGAGCGATCCGAGCAGCAGGCGGCGCACGCCGGTGTGGCCGTGGCTACCGATGCAGAGGAGGTCCACGCTGTGATCGTGATCGAGCGCGCCCAGGATCTGCCCGCCGGGGTTTCCGACACGCGCATGGATCCGGAGGTCCTGACACCGAGGGCGCAGGCGCGCAGCCCAGTCGTCGAGATGGCAGGCGGCGTGCGGTGCGAGCGCGTGTACCGCTGCCTCGTCGGGGAGCTCGCCGCCGTAGTGGGCAGGAAGCTCGAGGACGTGAAGCAGCGTGATCGCACCTCCAGGCCGAACCAGATCGGTGGCGAGCTCGCTCGCGTGGGCGGAGCTGGGCGAGAAATCGACCGGGCAGAGCACGTGCGCGGGCAACGCGAACGTCCCCCCGAGTGGCACGGAGAGCGTGGTACACGGCGCACGGCGCACGATCTTCTCGGCGATCGAACCGAGCAGGATCCGCGCGAGCCCGGTCCTGCCGGTCGTGCCGATCACGCACAGGTCGAAGCTCGGATCGGCGAGCGCCTCGAGGATGACCTCGGCAGCGGGTCCAGTCTCGAGCCTCGAGGTGACGCGTGACGCACCCGCGGCCCGCGCGTCGCTCGCGGCGGTGGCGAGCGGCGGTCGCGCGGCCGCGAGCAACTCCTCGTGCGCCAACCCAGAGATCACGAGCTCGCTCGTATACGCGACGGCCGGCACCGCGACGACGTGCAGGATCACGAGCTCCGCATCGCGGGCGGCGGCCAGCGTCGTGGCGGCACGCAAAGCGTGGAGCGAGCCCTCGGAGAAGTCGATCGGGCACAGGATCTTGCGGATGGCCATGCCCGGGTTACAGCAAGAGCTATTCCCACGCGTGGCGCGGCAAGTGCGCAAGACATGCGCGCGCCGCGTGCGGAGTCACGGCGATTGCGCGCGATCCAGCGTCGAGCGGCCACACGTACGTGGTCGACCTGGAACGTGCGATGCAGGCCGTCGAGGTGGGAGTCTTCCCATGCGCAGACCGATCACTTGCCCGCTGACCGGACACCTCGAGACCGTCGAGATGACCCAAACGTCGGTCGGAAATGTCGTCGAGGGCTGCAGCTGGTTCACGTCTCCGGACCGCTTGACATGCTCGCGCCAGTGCGCACGCCTGCTAGACCTTCGCGACCGCGCCGGCCGAGACGATGCGACCGAGCGCGTGCTCGTACTCTACGCCGATGCGGTGCGCGGCCGTCCGCCAGCGGATGCGCTCGCCAGCGCGCTGCGCGAGGAGGGTTTGATCGTGGAGCTCGCGGATGCCGACACCCATGGTGCGCCTCCGCCCCAGGACTACGACGGGGTCGCGATCGTCGCGCCGCCCGGCCGTCGGAGCTACGCCCGTGCCCTCACCGACTACTTGCGCGACCACCTCGAAGCACTGCACGAGATGCCGACCTGGTTCTTTGCGAGCTCGCGCGACGGAACCGCGAGTGCTGGACACCTGGCCCGGCGCGCGCACGAGCTCGCGCAGACAATCTCCGACGACATCCCCGGACCGGATCGGTCGACATGATTCCTGCGCTCGCGGCGCCATTTCACGACGAAGGTCATGGCTACGACGTGTTCGGGCTACGGCCGCGAACGCTGGCCCGCGCGATCACGGTAGGGCGCGTGTTCCACGACGCGTACTTTCGAGTCAGCTCGTCCGGCATCGAGCACGTTCCGGCGAGCGGCCCGACGATCGTGATCGCGAATCACGGCGGTATTCTCCCGATCGATGCGGCGATGCTGTGTCTCGATCTGCTCCTGCGCACTGATCCGCCGCGGGTGCCGCGTGCGCTCGCGGATCACTTCGTCGCTTCGCTGCCGATCGTGGGCACCCTGTTCGCGCGGCTCGGCGTCGTGATGGGAACCCGCGGCAACGCCCGGCGATTGCTCGAGCGGGGCGAGCTCCTCGCGATCTGGCCAGAGGGCGTGAGTGGGCCGGCCAAGCCCTTCTCGCACCGCTACGAGCTCCAGGCCTGGCGCACCGGGTTCGCGGAGCTCGCGCTGCGCTATCACGCGAAGGTCATCCCGGCGGCGATCGTCGGCGCCGAGGAGAGCTGGCCGATGATCGCGAAGCTCGCCGGCGTGCACGCGCTGCACATCCCATATCTGCCGATTCCGGCGACACCGCTGCCGTTGCCCGCACACTTTCACATCCGGTATGGCGAACCGATCGAGCTCGTCGGCGATCCAGACGATCCGCGTGATGTCGAGGAGGCCGCGCTCGCCGGGAAGATCGCCGTCGAGAACGTGCTCGCGGATGCGCGCCGCGGGCGAACGAGCGTGTGGCGATGAGGGTCATGATCACCGGTGCGACGACGCCGCTCGGGCTCGGGGTCGTCGATCGAGTGCTCGAGAATCCGGCGACCGAGCACGTGCTCGCGCTCGGACACCACGGCTTGATCGCGCGAGCGGATCCACGCATGAGTTATCACGCGCTCGATCTCGCACATACGCGCGCGATGCACGACCTGTTGTGGGGCGAGGCACGCGAGCGCGCGATCGAGACGGTCGTCCACACGATGCAACGCCGCAGCGCGAGCGAGCGCGGGCCCGCCGTCCACGCGCAGAACGTGGAGTCGACGCGGTCGCTCGTGCTGGGTTGTGCGCATCATCCTTCGATCCGCCACCTCGTCGTGCGCAGCTTCTCCGAGGTCTACGCGCTACCGCACGCGACCCCTGACTTGCTCGACGAAGATGCTCCCCTCGAATTCGGTGCTGGCACGCCGCAGTGGATCCGCGATCGGGTCGAGGCCGACATCGTCGCGTGCACCGCCGATCGTGGCCCGCTCGCGGTCACGGTGCTCCGGTGCGCGGAGATCCTCGCCCCGGACATGGGGAGCCAGCTGTGGGACTACCTGCGCTCGCGCGTGTGCTTGCGCCCTGCGGGCTTCGATCCGATCCTCAACGTCCTCTCGCTCGCCGATGCGATCGAAGCGTTCACCGCCGCGGTCGAGCACCCGGTCGCGGGCGTGTTCAACATCGTCGGTCGCGATTCGCTGCCGCTATCGCGCGCGATCGCGTGCGCGGGCCGGATCGCGGTGCCCGTCCCTTCGCCGTTGCTATCCTCGCTGTATCGCTTGCGCCGCCGGATCGCCGGCTTCGACTTTCACTACGAGCTCAACCGGCAGCACTTTCACTTCGGCGGAATGCTCGACGGGACGCGTGCGCGGGTGCAGCTCGGCTACGAGCCTCGCACCGCGGTTACGTGGAGCTAGTGAGTCGCGTGTGCGAGCGCCGCGGTGACGAGCGCGTGGTCGAGGTTCTGATCCGCCCAGCGATAGAGAAGGTGGTCCTCGCGACCCGCGTGCGCGCGAAGGGTGTCTACGAGCTCGAGCGGTCGCGGGATGAGCGGCTCGTCCGTGCATGCCGACCGGAGTTGCACGGCCCGTGCCCCGACGATCACCGCCGGCGACGCTGATCGAGCGCTGTGGATGCGCGTCGCACCGCGCGCACGCAAGGCGTGCGCGATCACGCGCTCCGAGGCGGCGCGGACGGCAGCAAGTGATGGGCTGCGAGGCGGTCGCGGAG
>JBDUAS010000388.1:0-5730 GCA_040004535.1 Deltaproteobacteria bacterium | reverse complement strand
GCATCGAGCAGCGCGAGCGAGCTCGGGTAGTCGCGCTCGGCCATGCAGCGCGCGACGAGCGCGAGATACGCCCACGTCAGCGTCTCGTGATACTTCGCGTGCGCGCCGGCTGCCGCCGCGAACCGCCCCAGTCCCGCCCGAGACCGCAGCGCGGCCTCGCCGAAGTCCGTGCCGCGCAGCATCGCGAACGCCAGCCGAATGTGCTCGCGATGATGAAAGCCACCGGGCGCGAGCTCGAGACTCGCGAACCGAGCGAGCAGCGTGGCGTCGTCGAGGTCCGGTAGCATGGTAACTTGGTACCAAGTTACCTAGACGTTGTCCAGCCAGCTCCGCAAAGCCGCGTCGGCCATGGAGTTAGCGCCAGTCGCCGCCGAGCTCGGCTTCCATCACGTCGCAGGCGAGCGAAACGCACTCGTTGCACAGGGCGGCGTTACCGCGGCCGAGGAGCTTCTTGACCTCGGCCTCGAGCTTGCCGCACCACGAGCAGACGTTCGTCGAGTGGACGCGCTCGGCCTGGGGCAGCGCGGATTCTTCGCGGATCGCGGCGAGCATCTCGTCGCTGGGGACCCGGAACTCGCCGGTCGCGCCGAGGGACATGCCACCGCCGAGCGCCTTGTGGCACTGACCGCACACCATCACCAGCTCGCCGGCCTCGAGCGGTTTCGTACAGACGGGGCAGATCACGATCCGTCTAGGCTAGCGCGGCTGCGCGGCGATAGGCAGAGAGATGATCATCGTGGTCCCCGCCGACGACGTTTCGACGTCGATCCGGCCGCCGTGCTCGGCGACCACGGCGTGACTGGTCGCGAGGCCGAGGCCGGTGCCCTTCTGCTTCGTCGTCACGAACGGATCGAAGATCCGCGCGACGATTTCCTTCGGAATCCCGGGCCCATCGTCGCGCACCGACACCATCACGTCCTTCTCGCGCCGGTGCGCCTCGACCCAGACGTGCTTGCCCCCGCCCTCGGCGGCATCGCGCGCGTTGCGCACCAGGTTCCACACGACCTGGCGCAGCTTGGCCGCGTCGGCATGGACCACGAGCTCGGCATCGATATCGGTCGCGATCGTGATCTCGGTCTGCTCGCCGCGCGCGACCCGCACGGTCTCCTCGACGAGGTTTCCTAGATCGAAGTCGGCCGGCTCGCTCGGCCGCGGGTTCGCGTAGTCCAGCAGGTCACCGATCAGCACGTTCAGCCGCTGGATCTCGCGATTCACGATCTGCATCAGCGTGCGGTCGTCCTCGGATGCCTGCGGGGCTGCCTGCAACAGCTCGATCGATCCAGAGATCGACGCCAGCGGATTGCGGATCTCGTGCGCGATACCGGCGGCGAGCTGGCCGACCGTCGCCAATCGCTCGGCGCGGTGCGCGTGGAGCTCGAGCCGGCGCAGCTCGGTCAGATCCTGGAAGTTGATCACGCGACCGATCACGGTGTCGTGGACATCGCGCAGCGGCGACACCGTCACGCCCAGCATGATCATCCCGTGCTTGCTCGTCGGGATCGCGAGGTCCGCGCGCTGCCGGTTGTCCGCGATCAAGATCGAGACCCCTGGCATCACGCGATCGACCTTCACGCCGACCAGCGCCTCCTGGATCACTCCGAGGATATCGGCCGCGACGTGGTTCGCCGACAGGATCACCCCGTCCGGCGTGATCGTGATGAGACCCGAGCTCAACGACCGCACGATGTCCTGGTGCAACGTCAACAGATCCGCCGCCGCGCGCTGCGTGGTCGCCAGGGTCTCGGCGCCCTTCTGCAGCTGGTCGCCGAAGATGAACGCGAGCGCACCGACGCCGGTCAGCGCCGCGACGTTGATGCCGAGCGTCCGCACGAAATCGAACCAGCTCTGCTCCCACGGCCGGATCTGGCCGAGCGGCAGCTCGAACATCCGCGAGTGCGCGACCAGCGACACCACGATCGCCGCGACGATCGATGCGGTCGTCGTGATGAACGCACCGCGCCGATACGACAGCGCGCCCGCCGACACGATCGTCAGCGCGTACAACAACAGATACGGGCTCTGTGCGCCACCCGTGATGAACACGAGCGCGGTGGTCAACCCGAGGTCGTTCGCGTGCATCTGGCGCGCGACGAACTTCGGCTCGACGCCGCGCCGCAACTGGACGCCGAACACGATGCTCGACAGGTACGTCGCCGCGATCACCGACGACTGCAGCCACATCGCGAGCCGCGCCGGGTTCTGGTTCGCGAGGATCCATACCGACAGCCCGAGCACCGCCGTGATCACGAGCGTGCGGAGCAGCAGGTGGCGCGCGACGCGCTTGCCGAGATCCTCACCGACATCCGCGCCCGGCTCCACTGCTTGGACGAGCGAGTCAGCCGGTGACGCGGTCGTGCTCACCCGCTGACGGTACCAGCGAGCTTGAAGATCGGCAGGTACATCGCGATGATCAAACCACCGACGACGACGCCTAGGAACGCCATCATCACCGGCTCGATCAACGAGGTCAGGCCGGTCACCGCGGCATCGACCTCTTCTTCGTAGAAGTCCGCGATCTTCTGCAGCATCGCGTCCATCGCGCCGGTCTGCTCGCCGACCCCGATCATCTGGACGACCATCGTCGGGAACACCTTCGACTCGGCCAGCGGGTCGGCCATGTTATGGCCTTCCGAGATCTTCGCCTTCGCGCGCATCAACGCGTGCTCGACGATCTTGTTGCCGGCGGTCTTCGCGCAGATGTCGAGAGCGTCGAGGATCGGCACACCCGAGGCCAACAGCGTACCGAGCGTGCGCGTGAACCGCGCGACGATGATCTTGCGCAGCGTCGGACCCACGATCGGCACCCGTAACAACACGCGGTCGATCAGCTCTCGGCCTTGATCCGTCCGCCGCGCGAGTGAGATGCCGACGACGACGCCGATCATCGAGCCGAAGATCAGGTACCAGTTGTTGACGAAGCCGTGGCTGATCTTGACGACGACCAACGTCGGTGCGGGGAGCTTCGCGTTGCCGAGCTCCTTGAACATCTTCTCGAACGTCGGGATGACCTTGATCAGCATCACGCAGATGACGCCGAGCGCCACGACCATGATGCCGATCGGGTAGTACATCGCGCTCTTGAGCTGCCCCTTGAGCTTCACGGCCTTCTCGATGTAGACCGCGAGCCGGTTAAGGATCGTGTCGAGGATGCCGCCGATCTCGCCGGCGCCGACGAGGTTGACGTAGAGCTCGTCGAACACCTTGGGGTGGCGGCGCAGTGCATCGGAGAACGTCGCGCCTTGCTCGACGCTGTTCTTGACGCTCGACAGCACCTTCTTGAACGACTTGTTCTCGGACTGGTTCGCGAGGATGTCGAGGCACTGCACGAGCGGCAGGCCGGCGTCGATCATCGTCGCGAGCTGGCGCGTGAAGATCTGGAGATCCTTCGGCGTGACACCGCTGCCGAACTGGATCTGGATGTCGCCGAAGCCGCCCTCCTTGCGCACCCGCATGTTCGACAGGCCGTCGCCGCGGAGCCGCTCTTCGACCACCGCCGCGGAGTCCGCTTCGATCACGCCCTTGCGTTTCTCGCCGGCGCGCGTCGTGCCTTCCCATTGGAACTTGGCCATCGGATTCTCCTATCGCCTTCCTAGCGCCGGGGTTGTTGGGCTGGGCCTGGACGCGCGTGCTCGCCCAACGAGCCGCCCGCATTCGCGATCATGGTCTTGAGCTCGTCGACCTCGGACGAGTGCCCGATGCACTCGTCGAGCGTGATGACCTTGCGGATGTACAGATCGGTCAGCGACTGGTTCATCGTCTGCATGCCGAACTTCGCCTGGCCGATCTGCATCTGCGAGTAGATCTGGTGGAGCTTGTCCTCGCGGATCAAGTTGCGGATCGCGGCGTTCGGCACCATCACTTCGGCGGCGAGAGCGCGGCCGGAGCCCGAGGCCTTCGGGATCAGCGTCTGGGTGACCACACCTTCGAGCACGAACGACAGCACCGCGCGGACCTGCGCCTGCGCGTGCGACGGGAACACGTCGACGATGCGGTTGATGCTCTGGATCGCGCTGTTGGTGTGGAGCGTCGCGAAGCAGAGGTGGCCGGTCTCGGCGACCGTCAGCGCGGCCTCGATCGTCTCGAGATCGCGCATCTCGCCGATCAGCACGACGTCCGGATCCTGGCGCAGGATGTACTTGAGCGCGCGCTTGAACGATTGCGAGTCGCGCCCGATCTCGCGCTGGTTGACCAGCGACGACTTGTGCTGGTGCTGGAACTCGATCGGATCCTCGACGGTCATGATGTGACCGCGCATCGTCGTGTTGATCCGATCGATCATCGACGCGAGCGTGGTCGACTTGCCCGAGCCAGTCGGGCCGGTGACCAGCACGAGGCCCCGCGGCCTGTCGCACAGCTCGGCGACGATCGGCGGCATGCCGAGCTCGTCGAGTGGGATGACCTGATACGGCACGAGCCGGAACGCGCCGGCGACGCACGACTGCTGCATGTAGACGTTCGCGCGGAATCGCGCGAGGCCGCGGATGCCGAACGAGAAGTCGATCTCGAGGTCTTCTTCGAACCGCAGCTTCTGCGCGTCGTTCATGACCGAGTAGCACAGCGTCTTGGTATCGACCGGACCGAGCGGCTCGGTCTGGAGGCGGACCAGCTCGTTATCGATGCGCAGGCGAGGCGGCGAGCCGGCAGTGACGTGGAGATCCGACGCGCCTTTGTCGAGCATCGCCTTCAACAACGCCTGCAGGCTGAGCTGTGCCACTAGTCATCCACCGTGACGCGAAGGATCTCTTCGGGCGTCGTCATACCGTCGAGGATCTTCGCGATGCCGGCCATGCGCAGGCTCTGCGTCCCGCCGCGGATCATCTCCGCCTTGATGCCCGCGGCCGATTCGCCCTGGAGCACGAGCTCCTTCAGCGGATCGGTGAACGGCATCACCTCGTAGAGCGCGACGCGGCCCTTGTAGCCGGTGTTGTTGCAGACCTGACAGCCGCGGCCCTTCATGACGTTGGCCTTGCGGATCATCTCCTCCGTCATACCCATCCGCGCGAGCGCATCGGGGTGCTTCTCGCCCGGGCCTTTGCACGACTCGCAGATCCGGCGCGCGAGCCGCTGCGCGACGACGAGGTTGACCGAGGCCGTCACGAGGAACGGCTCGATGCCCATGTTCAAAAGGCGCGACACCGTCGAGGGAGCATCGTTGGTGTGCAGCGTCGACAACACCAAGTGACCCGTGAGCGCGGCCTTGACCGCGATCTCGGCCGTCTCGAAGTCGCGGATCTCGCCGACCATGACGATGTTCGGGTCTTGCCGGAGGAACGCGCGTAGCGCCGCGGCGAAGTTCAACCCGATGTCCTCGTGCATCTGGACCTGGTTGATGCCGTGGAGGTTGTACTCGACGGGATCCTCGGCCGTGCTGATGTTGCGATCGGTGGTGTTGAGCTCCGACAGCGCGGAGTACAGCGTCGTGGTCTTGCCGGAGCCCGTGGGCCCGGTGACGAGCACCATGCCGTACGGCTTCTTGATCGCGTACTTGAAATCCTCGAGCGGCTTGATGTCGAAGCCGAGCTTCGTCATGTCGAGCTGCAGCGACGTCTTGTCGAGCAGACGCATGACGATCTTCTCGCCGTACAGCGTCGGCAGCACCGAGACGCGGAAGTCCATCTCGCGGTTACCGCCGATCTTCAGCTTGATGCGGCCGTCCTGGGGCAAGCGGCGCTCGGCGATATCGAGCGACGCCATGATCTTGAGGCGCGACGTGATCGCGTTGCGGAGCTT
>JBDUAS010000610.1:0-1733 GCA_040004535.1 Deltaproteobacteria bacterium | reverse complement strand
TTCGGCGACTGCTCGCCGCTCACGATCACGGTCTTCATGTCACGCAGGCGCGGATCGCGTTGCACTTCTGACATCACTTCCCAGCCGCTCATGTCGTCCATGTTGAGGTCGAGCAACATGAGAGCGGGTGTGTCACGTGCCAGATAGGCGAGCGCCTCCGCCCCACTCGTCACGGCTACGACATCGAAGCCACGCCGCGTCAAAGCCGCCTGGGTGGTAGCCCGAACCACGTCGTCATCGTCGACGATCAACACCCGCCCGCGTGGAATCCGATTCGGTGTCGCAACTGCCGTGGCCATAGCGAACGAACATAATGCACGCAGCAGGCCAGCCTACCCGGTGGTCGGGCCACCTTCATAGGCGTTCGAACACGCGTGCTCGAACCAGGTTCGAGCTAAGCGCCGAGCGAAGCGAGGTCCACTAAATGCGAAACGAGGCCGCTGGTCACGATCGAGCGACCGGCCCGGCGTTGCTCGAGCTCGGTGAGCCCGCCACAGAGCGCACGCCGGCTCGCCTCGGGAGCATGGCCGTGATCGACGAGCACGATCGCACCACCGTCGCGCACGACGCGTGTCCACTCGCGCAACGAAGCTTCCCACGCCTCGACGGTGGCGACGTCGACAACGATCACCGCGGCCAGCGAGCGCGCCTCGACGCCGGCGAGATCGTCGACGGCGCCGGGAACCTTCTTGGCGGCGCGCGCGGACAAGCCGACGGCAAGCGTCGTGCGCTGCTTTGCGAGCGCACCTGCGAGTCGCGCGTTGCCGATCACCGCGACGGTGCCTTCGTCCGCGTGGGCGGACGCGAGCGCCTCGCCGACAGCGGCGACCGCACCCGCGACGAACAGGTTGTCGAGCATCTGTGGTGCCGGCGCGGACTAACTGCGGTAGTTGAGCGTGCCGAGGAAGTCGCGCTTGCCGATATCGACGCCGTTGTGGCGCATCAGCAGGTAGGTCGTCGTCGCGTGGAAGAAGAAGTTCGGCGCGGCGTGCTCGACCACGTAGTCGAGCGCCGACATCTTCTTGCCTTCCCAGCGCGGGAGGCTGAGCGTGCGATCGCCCGCGCCGTCGAAGTCGCTCGCCTTGAACGTATCGAGGTACGTCATCACGGTCGCGACGCGCGCGCGGAGCTCGGCGGTGGTCGTTTCGGTATCGGGGTGCGCCGGCGTGTCCTTGCCGGCGCCGCGCGACGCCGCGAACTTCGCCTGGTCGCACGTGAACTGGATCTGGCGCGCGAGCGGGAACATGTCCGGGGCGATGCGCCAGTGCAGCATCGTCTCCGGATCGAACTTCTTCGCGGTCGCGTGCGCCGCGGCCTTGTCGAGCCAGAGCGGAATCTGGCCGAGCACTTTGTGCATCTCGCGAATCGTCAGGTAGAGCGACATCCTGGCGTCGTATCACGACGCTTCGTGCGGCGGGTGGCTGCCCGGCCGGCTGAATGGGCAGGGCCTACGGGTCGCGCAGGTACTCGCAGCGCGGCGCCTGGATGTACGGCGTGATCCACGTGACGTTGAGCAGCTGGTCGAGCAGGAATCTGAAGTTGCCGTACGTGACGACGAAGAAGTCCATCTTGCGCTTCTTGATGCCGCCACCGGTGTCGTCGGCGCGGACGCAACCGTCGTGGATCGAGCCATCCGGAAGGACCATCCCGTCGAACTCCGGAATGTAGAGCGGCTCGCCGATCGGCACGAGCCGCGGATCGATCGCGACGGACTTGAACGGGATCAGCGGGCG
>JBDUAS010000123.1:0-19375 GCA_040004535.1 Deltaproteobacteria bacterium | reverse complement strand
GCCAGACGCGCCAGACGCGCCAGACGCGCCAGACGCGCCAGACGCGCCAGACGCGCTTGATGTGGCGATCGGTAGCGCGGTCTGGGCGGGCGGCGCGTCGTTCGCGGAATCGGTGTCACCGACGGCGGGGGCGGTCTCGAGCGCTGCGCGGCGTTCGGGATCGAGCCACGCGAGAGGATGGAGCCGGTGATGGGCGTGGCGGAACGCGATCAGATCCTCGTCGTGAAACGCGAAGAACGGGCCCTTGAGCGTCGCGTAGACCGACAGCTCGTCGCCGGGCCATTCGATCGCCGACAGCGCGTTGCGGGCCGCCGCGATCTCCTCACGCTCGTGGAACGACCGGCCTCCCATCAAGACGTGCGGGATGCCGCGCGCCTCCAGTGCGCGCACGTAGGGCCGCGTGAGGTCGCGGCCGTAGCTCTGGAACCTGCGAAACATCAGGCACACGTGGCGCGGCGCGACACGCACGGGCGCGTCGTTTCCGCGTTCTCTCACGGTCCACGCCGTGTTGACGAGCTCGTCGACGAACGCGGCCACCGCGTCGGGATACGACGCCTCGATGGCGATGTTCGTCACGCCCCACGGGCCATACGGCCGCGGCACCGGCAAAGCGATCACCGCAGGCTGCGGTGGGGGGGCGTCCGCGCGACTCGGCTCGAGCGGGACGTACTCGGCCTGACCGTTGCCCTGCATCACCGGCTCGAACGCGGCGTTGATCGCGCTCTGGATCGCCGGGACGCTGCGGAAGCTGGTGGTCAAGTACAGGAGCCGCGCGCCCTCGCCGACGAGCCGGTGCTTGACCGCTTCGTACAGCGTGATGTCGGCGCGCCGGAACCGATAGATCGCTTGCTTCGGATCGCCGACGACGAACAGCTTGCCGGGCACCGCGCGCGCGTGCGTCGGGTCGGCGCACGCCGGATCGTCGGCGCACAGCAGCATCAGGATCTCGACCTGGAGCGGATCGGTGTCCTGGAACTCGTCGACGAAGAAGTGCGTGAACCGTTGCTGCATCTCGCGACGCACGCGCGGGTCATCGCGCAACAGATCGCGGGTCTTCGCGAGGAGATCGAGGAAGTCGAGCCGCCCGGTCCGGCCCTTGGCGTCCTCGTACGCGGTGACCAGCGGCGTGAGCTCGGCGTGGAGACGCGCAGCAAGATCGGCATCGGCGGCGCGCAGGAACGCCTCGAGCGCGCTCCGCGTCGCATCGCGGCGCAGCACGACGTCGGCGCGCAGCAGGTCCTTGCCGAAGGTCCGCGACCGGCCACCGTTCTGCTTCCACTCCCACCAGCGTCTGATCTCGGCGAGCTCGGCTTCGAGCCCGTCGTGATCGCGTGCGCGCACGCTCTCGCGGCGGCCGAGCTCGGCGAGCCACCGATCGATCCTGTGGCAGAGCCCGGCGAGCTTGTCGCGGGGATCCGATGCGAGGTCGCCGAGCGCCGCGAACCCGGCGAGCTCGTGGAGCACCGCATCGATCGCGGCGTCGCGGTCGAATTCGTCGCGCCGCCATGCGCCGGTGAAGTCACGCCGGTCGACGAGCGCCCAGCCCGCGCGGCGAAGCTGCTCGGTGGGTGCCTTGCGGCGCAGCAAGCGGCGCACACCATCGCCCGGTGCACCGAGCGTCATCTGCAACCAGCGGTCGAACGCCTCGTTGTAGATCCGCTCGGAGTCGTCCTCGGCTGCGACCTCGAACAGCGGATCGATGCGCGCCTCGATCGGTCGTTCGCGCAGGAGGTCGGCGCAGAACGAGTGGATCGAGCCGATCCGTGCGACCTCGAGCTCGCCGAGCGCGGCTTGCAGCCGCCGGGTCTCGTCGCTCGCGCCATCGGTCGCTGCGGCGGCCTGGCGTGCCCGCTCGAGCTCGGTCCGCAAGCGGAGCTTCATCTCGCCGGCCGCCTTTTCGGTGAACGTCACGGCGACGATCTGCTCGAGCCGGCTCGCACCGGTCCGGATCACCGCGATGATGCGGGCGATCATCTCGGTCGTCTTGCCGGTGCCGGCCGCGGCCTCCACGACGAGCGTCGCACCGAGATCCTCGCGGATCGCGCGCCGCGCCTCCGCATCGCCGAACGTAGAAATCGCTTCGCTCATCGTTGCTCTCGCAGGCGGCGGAGCTGGGCGAGCGGCTCCTTCGCCTTGAGGTGTGCGCGCTGTTCCTCGTACGGCCCGCAGACCGCGCGGAAGTCGCAGTACGTGCACTCGCCCTTGTCGGGTGCGGCGGGGAAGAAGCCGCGCTCGAAGTGATGGCGCAGCGTCGCCGCGAGGAGGTTCGCGCTCGCGAGTGCGGTCTCGTCGAGCGGCACGATGACGTCCTGGAAGTCGCCGCGGGTCGTGCAGTAATAGAGCCGGCCACCCGCGACCTGGGCATCCGGCAACATCTTCTCGAGCACGAGCGCGTAGAGCACCGGCTGCAGGCTCTTGCCGCCGCCGATCACGGAGCCGCGCTCGACTTTCGCTTTGCCGGTCTTGTGATCGGTCGCGCGGACGAGCCCGCCGGGGCCGCGCTCGACGAGATCGATCGAGCCGCGCAACGTCAATCCGATCGCGGTGGCGACCGGCTCGTCGCGACTCGCGGGATCGCGGCCGGTCTGGGTGTCGAGCCCGAATGCGAGCTCGAACCGCGCGGGGATCCACTCCGCATCGTCGGCCATCCGGCGCAGCCACTCGCGCAGGTCCGCGCGGATCGACGAGATCGCGTCGTTCCACACGCGTTCGATCGCCGGAAACAGCTTGTCGTGATAGCGCGCGGCGACGCGATCGAGCGCCGCATCGAGCAGGTCGCGCGCGGTCGGCAGGGCGACCTCGGTGACCGGCAGGAGGCCGAGCGTCCGCAGCTCGCCGAGCAGCTCGAACTGGACCTCGTGGACGAGCGAGCCGCGCTCGAGAGGATCGATCGTCTCGATCGGCTCCGGTGCCTCGCGCGAGTCGAGCCGCACGATCGTGCGGAGCACGAACCGGTACGGGCATGCCGCGAACTGCTCGAGCGCGGTCGGCGAGAACGAGCGTACGTCGGGCGAGTGCGCGGCGAGCGCGGCGCGGGTCTCTGCCGTCGATACGATCAGGCCGTCGGCCGGCTTCCACGCCTTGACGTCCCAGCGCCGCGCCCGCGTCCGCAGCGCACGTGCGAGGTGCGCGTTCGCGCCGAGCAGATAGTGCGCCGCGCCCATCTTCGGCACGGGTTTGCGGGTCTCCGGCAGCAGCGACAGCTGAGCGGGATCGTGGACGAGCGTGTCGAGCAGCGCGAGATCGTGCTCGGCCTCGTCGATCGCGTCGATCGGCGCGGCCGGTGCCGGCCAGCCGATCCGCGCCGCACCGGTGACGTTCGCGCGGCGACCGAGGTCATCGAAGCCGGGCAGGGCGCCTTCGCCGGCCTCGAGGATCTCGAGGCCGTAGAACGAAGGCACTCGCGGCCGCCCTTGCTCGAGATCGATGCGCGGATAGGACAGCACGACGCGCTCGGTCGCGGCGCCGATCGCGAGGCGCAACGCGAGTCGTTCCGAGAGCACGCGATCATCGCGGCGGTCGAGCACGAGCGGCAGGTCGGCGCGCGCGAGGTCGAGCAGCAGCGGATCTTCGACGAGCTTCTGCGGAAACATCCGCTCCGCGAGGCCGGGGACGAACACGAGGTCGAACGAGCGGCCGCGCGCTGCTTCGATCGGCGCGACGAGTAACTTGCCGTAGCGAGAGCCGGGTGGCCGCACGACGAGCTCTGCGAGCCGGTCGCCGAGCACGAGCTGGACCTCGTGCAGCTCGACCGGCCCGACCTCCGCCATCGGTTGCAGTGCGGCGAGCACCGCGTTGACGCGATCGGGCTTGCGCACCGCGCGGGTCGCGAGCGCAGTCAGCAGATCGATCCATTCGCCCCAGGTCGCGCGGGTGGGCAGGGCGGCGAGGTCGCGCAGCAGCGGCATCGCGAACGCGCGGAGCTGGCGCAGGTCGGCGAGCACGCGCTCGCGACGCTCGCGGCCGCTTTCGCTATCTTCGAGCTGGAGCTGGGCCTCGAGCCCGTCGAGCCGGCGCTCCCAGCGGTCGAGCCCGCCGATCACCGCCGCGTCGACGAGCAGTTGCTCCCACCGCCAAGGCGCGAACACCTGCGTGTCCAGCCTCGTACTCGTACTCGGTGGCGTGCTGCCGCGCACGACGAGGATCCCGCCGAGCTCGTCGTCGTCATCCTGTTGATCATCGGCTGCGAGCGCGATCGGCAGCAGCTCCTCCTCGGGTGGGACCCAGCGATCGCCACTCGGGACCGCCGGCGGCGGCTCGCTCGTCGCCGGAACCTCACCGAGCGACAGATACTCCGCGAAGCGCCGCACCGACAGCCGCTCTCCCGCACAGGCGAGCAGTGCGAGGAACGCGCGCCCCGTCGGATCCGGCAGCCGCGTACCCTGCTCGAAGTGCACGGGAATCGCGGCACGGGCGAACGCCTCTTCGAGGTGCACGCGATACGACTCGGTCGTGCGCAGCAGCACCGCCATCCGATCGAATGGCACGCCGCGCTCGGCCGCGTGGAGCACGCGCCGCGCGATCTCGACGCACTCGCGACTCTCCCCAGGCGCCGAAAAGATCTCGATGCTGTCGTCGAGCGCCGCCCGCTCGCGCCGAGGCGCGAACAGCTGCGCTTGCACGCGCGCGAGCGACCGGTCGGGCTCGGGTTCACCAATCCCCTGATCGGGCGTGACCCCGAGCGCCGCGGCCAGGCGCGTCTCGGAGCCGTCGTCGCCGAACGGCACGGTCGCGAGCGCCGCGTCGGCGCGCCCCGCGATCGCAGCGATCAACGCCTGCTCGGCGGCGCTCCGCACCGGCACGTCGACCCAGACCGCGTCGAGCCCGATCAACAGACCGTGCCGCGCGCGATCGGCGACGACTTCCGTGGCGAGCTGATACACGATCGCGCGATCCGCGAGCCGCGCCGCCGCGAGCTCGATCTCCAGCGCCACGAGTGCCGCCGCGAGCTCCGCGCTGTGCTCGCGCACGACCGCTGGTGTCGCGCCCGCCAAGCGCAGCTCGCCGAGCGTCCGCGCGAGCGCGCGCGGCAAGCCCGGCTTCGTCGACACGACGTCGAAGCGGCCGAGCGTCCCGTCGCGCCGCATCCGCTGCACGACGCGGGCGCACAGCGCTTCGATCGGCAAGCCGCCGATCGCGGCGAGGTCCCGCTCGACGAGCTCGTGCTTCGCGAGCTCCGCCGCGAGCCGGCCGAGCGTGAGCCGGTGCATGCCGAACGCCGACCCCCGCGCGAGCGCGACCGCGCGAATCGCCTCACCCGCCGCATCGCTGGTCGCGCCGACCACGAGGACTTCACGCCCGGCCTCGCGCGCGGCGAGCCACGCCGTCGCTTCGCGCACGCGAAGCTCCGAGCGAGGTGAGACGACGACCCGGCGAGACATCAGCACCCGACCTTACCAGGTCGGTGCGACGCGTCAGTGACCGTGGACGTGCGCGGTGCCGGGGGCTACGCGGCCGGCGCGCCCGGCGTGCTCGCCGCGCGCGGGTCGAGGCCCCGCGCAGTTAGCTCGCGTACGACCGCGGGCTCGATCGCGAACCGCTCGAGCAGCGCGCGGAGGGTGGCGCGCGCCTCCGCGTTGAACCGGTTCACGCGCTTGCCGAGGATCAGCTCGTTCTTCGCCGAGTGCTCCCAACCGACCAGCTCGGTGACCGTGACCTTGTAGCCGTGCGCCTCCAGCGCGAGCCCGCGGACGACGTTCGTCAAGTGCGAGCCGAGCTCCCTGCGATGCAGCGGATGCGCGAACAGCGCTGCGACTGCCGGATCGCTCGGCCGCGCTTTCTCGAGCTGACGCGCGACCTCTGCCTGACAGCACGGCACCACCGCCACGTGATCCGCGCCCTGTGCGATCGCCATCACCAGCGCGTCGTCCGTCGCCGTGTCGCACGCGTGCAATGCGGTCACCAGATTCGGCCGCTCGTCGGCGGCGGCGATGTAGCCGGCGGCCACCTTGAACCGGTCCTGGCCGAACCGCGCCGCGCGGGCTGCGACCTGCGCGGACAATTCCGGGCGCGCTTCGATCGCGGTCAGCGTGCCGCGCCCGGCGGGGCCGAGCACGAGCTCGTAGAGCAGCGCGCCGAGGTAGCTCTTGCCCGCGCCGCAATCGACGAGCGCCGGGGTCGGATGACGCGCGAGCGTGTCGTCGAGCGCCGGCTTCAACAACCCGACGAGATGACGGATCTGCTTCAGCTTGCGCCGCGCATCCGCGTTGAGCTGGCCTTCGCGGGTCAGCAGGTGCAAATCTTTCAGCAGCTCGATCGACATTCCCGACGGAACATCCGGATCACTGCGCGGGTCGAACGGCTTGGCCACGCGCGCAGTATGACCGAACTACGCTGCTGCGGCTTGGTAGCCGACAGTCGTCGCGACGAACCGCTCCGGCTTGACCAGGCCGATCAAGCCGCCGACGACACCTGCCACACCGGTCAGGAGCAGCAACGTCATACCGATGCCTGCATCGCCTTCGGCCGCGCTCTTCAAGATCGCACCGATGCCGAGGCCGATCAGACCGAAGATCAGCGAGAACGCCGCGGCACCGCGCCCGAACCGCTTGCGCCCGACGGCCAGCCCACCGATCAGCGTCAGGAGCAGCGCCGGTGCGAAGATCGCCATCACGATGCCCTTCATCGCGCCGACGTCCTTCTTGGCCTCGGCCCGGGTCTGGACCTCCGCGACCGAGTGGACGCTCGCTTCGTCGACCGCGACCGAGACCGAGTCGAGCCCCTTGATGATCTGGAACGCGGAGACCTTGCCGGTCGCGTTCGCGCGATGAACGGAGACGAGCGGGAGGAAGAACGACAAGAGACCGAGGATGCCGCCGACGAGCACGATGAATTTGGTTGCCTTCATGGCGGCCCGATATCAGCAACGACGAGGCCAGCTATCGCAACCCGTGCGTTCGCCCACTTAGCGAAGCGCGCCGTGTCCGCGTGGACCCGACCGCCGGCGAACCTGGGTCCGATGCTCAGCCATGCTCAGAATGCGTGGGTCGCCACGGTGCCGTGCTCGCCGGCGACCAGCAGCGTGTGCGCGTCGAGCCAGGTCGCGGCGCCGAGGAACCCATCGATCCCGAACGGCACTGCGGTCCACGTCGTCCCGCCATCGCGCGTGACCACGACCGCCCCGTGCTGGCCGACCGCCGCACCGGTCAGCGGATCCGCGAACGCGACCGCGTAGAAGTCCTCGGTCGTCGGCGACGTCTGCACCGTCCACGTCACGCCATCGTCCGCCGACGCGACGATCGCACCTCCATCGCCGACCGCCCAGAAGTGATCGCCGATCGCGGCGACACCGTTCCACCACGCCGGGGTGATGGGCATCGCGAGCGCCGCAAACCCACCGCTCGCAGCGCGCCGGCCGAGGTAGCCCGCGCCACCCGCAACCGCGGTGCCCGTCGCGTTGCGCGCGAGTGTCGCGATGCTCGCGTCCAGCGCGCTGGCCTCCGCGTTGCGCGGCACCGGCACCGGCTGCCAGCTCGCAGCGTGATCGCTGCTCTCGACGCCGACCCACAAGCCGGCGGCCAGGACCGAGCGATCGGCCGCGCAATCGAGCGCCGTCAACCACGCGGCGCCGAGCTTCGAACCCGCGGGCGCGGGCACGTTCGAGAGCTGGGTCCAGGTCGAGCCGTCGTCGCCGGATTCGAACAACGCGGTCTCGGCCGCCGCGAACAGGTTCGTGCCGTCGCTGCACAACGACGTCACGTGCGCGGTCGCCGGCAGCGCACCGATCGGTGCCCACGCGCTTCCCGATGCGCGAAATGCACCGCCTTCGCTCGCGCCGAGCACGAGCCCACTCGGCGTTGCTTGCGCGGCGAGCACCGCCTTCGACGTCAGGATCGACGCGTCGGTCCAGCCGCCGGCGAGGACGCCACGGTCGCCGCGTTCGCCGCGCAACAACCACGGCACGAGCTCGCGGAGATGCCAGCCGTACAGTGCGTGGCCGGTGTTCGCCTGGCGCCAGTACCAGCGATCGTCGCCGAGCTGGGCCGCGCGATAAAGATCGCGGAGCGGCGCGAACGTCTGGGTCATGTAATCGCGAAAGCCGGTGACGCTGTACACGCGCGCTGGGATCCGCGCGAGGACCTCCGGCGACGTCTCGCCGTAGCCACCATCGATCGTCGCGATGCCCGCGACCGGAAGCTCGTCGCCGCGCATGTATTGCGCGGCCATCACCGTGCCATTCGCAAAGCCACTGACGATCACGCGCGTCGGATCGATCGCGTAGCGGCCCTCGAGACTCGCGACCAGCTCCTTCACGAAGAGGCGATTGCGATCGACGTCGCCGTCGTTCGCGTCCCAGCGATACACGCCGTCGCTGCCGGTTAGCGAACGCGGTCGCACGAGGATCACGCCCTCGGCTTCGGCTTCGGCGACCGCATCGTTGGTCGCGCTCTGCTCCTCGGGCAAGTCCGTCGCGGCGCCATGAAAATCGATCCACAGCGGCGACACCGTGCAGCGCGCCGCATCGGGGACGTGCAGGAAGTAGAACCGAGTCGTCCCGCCGATCGCGAGAGGTTGCGCGGTGAACGTGCCGGCTCGCGCGGTGCACGGCATCGGCATCGCGTCGTCGCCGCTCGTCGGCGACGCGGCACAGCCGACGACCGTCAGCGCGAGCACCCGGAACAACTTCACGCGTCGATCATGACCACTCGAATGCGACGCGCGTAGGACGCTGCGCTCACAGCTTGTCGGCGTGCGAGGCGCTCGCGCAGCGTCGCCGTCGCGAGTGCGACAGGCGTCTGTCGCACTCGCGGTCAACGAGCCGCGGAGCGGAGGGCGGCCTGACGGCCTCGGAACGCGCGCGTCTTCACCGCTGCCACCGAGATTCCGAGCTCGCGGGAGATTTCGGTCTCGGTACGACCTTCGCCGTACCGCTTCCAGAACACCGCCGGGTACTTCGCACCGAGCGCCGCGACGGCCTCCTGGACGTGGCCGAGCTCGGCGCGCGCGATCACTTCACCGCGGAGGTCGGCGGCCGACGCCTGGCGCTCGATCAGCGAAGCACCTTCCTCGTCGAGCGTCGTGCTGGCCGACACTTCGCGCGACAACCTGCGTTGGCGGCGCAGGAACATCAACGCCGCGGTCGCGGTCACGCGATACAGCCACGTCGAGTAGCGCGACTCGCCGCGAAACGACTCGCGATAGCGATGCGCGAGCAGGAGTGCATCCTGCGTGACGTCTTCGGCATCTGTTTCGTTACGCACGTACTTCATCGCTACCGACTTCACGTACGCGCGGGTGTCCGCGAGGTCCTCGGTCGCCGTTTGCACCGTCTGCATCTCGCCCTCCTGCCAAGACCTATACGCAACTGCGACGCCAACGCTGTCTAACACCGTGTACAAGTGAAATCAGATAGTTGGGCATCTGGATGATCAGACAACTGTCCAAGGCCATGGACCGTGTCTAGACTTCTAGACAATCGCGACCCGATGCCCGACGTCATCCGACATGTCCTCGTGGCCGATGCAACCGCCGTCGGCGTCGCCGCCGCGAAGGTGGCGCTGCCGGGCGTCGATGTCGAAGCGGTCGCGACACCGGTCGCGGTGCTCGAGCGCGTGGTCGGCTCGACGTTCGATCTCGTGTTGCTCGATCCGGTGCTCGGGGATGACGAGGACGGCGCGCTCGCGCTCCTGCATCGGCTGCGTACCGTCGCCCCCGATACGGTCGTCGTGATCTGGAGCGAGCGACCCACGATCGAGTTCACGGTGCGCGTGATGCGGTCCGGCGCGCTCGACGTGCTCGACAAGCACGCGGACGGTGCGGCGATCCGGTCCGTCGTCGATCGCGCGATCCAGCATGGCGCGCTCGCCCGCGAGGTGCGCCGGTTGCGCGGCGAGGTCGAGCAGGCGCGCGGCCTCGGCGAGGTGATCGGCCAGTCGGCGCTCATGCGGCAGTTGCTCCAGGTGATCGATCGCGTCGCCGCGAGCGATGCGACCGTGTTGATCGTCGGCGAGAGTGGCACGGGCAAGGAGCTGCTCGCGCGTACGATTCATCGCGTCGGGCCGCGCAAGGATGGCCCGTTCATCGCGTTCGATTGCTCGGCGCTCACGCCGTCGTTGATCGAGGCCGAGCTGTTCGGGCACGAGAAGGGCGCCTTCACCGGCGCGAACCGCGCGCGCCGCGGCCTGTTCCGCGAGGCGAACGCGGGGACGATCTTTCTCGACGAGATCGGAGACATCGATGCGAGCGTGCAGAACAAGCTGCTCCGCGTGCTGCAGGAGCGCGAGATCAAGCCGGTCGGCGGCGATCGGCCCGTCCAGATCGACGTGCGCGTCGTCGCCGCGACGAACAAGGACTTGAAGCAGCTCGTCGCGCGCGGTCAGTTCCGCGAGGACTTGTACTGGCGGCTCGCGGTCGTGCCGATCCAGGTCCCACCGCTGCGCGAGCGCAAGGAAGACATCCCGCTGCTCGCGGCGCACATCCTCGCGAAGCGGCGCGGCGCCGCGAAGAGCTTCGCCGGCAGCGAGGCACCGTACCCGACGCAGATGACCGCGAAGGCGCTCGCGCGACTCCAGACCTATCGCTGGCCGGGCAACATTCGCGAGCTCGAGAACGTGCTGTCGCGCGCCGCGATCCTGTGCGACGGAGAGACGATCCGGTCGCACGACCTCGCGATGCTCGGGCTCGACGCCGGCAGCGTATCCGGAAAGCATTCCAGCGAGGACGAGCGTATCGAGATTCCCGCGATCGATCTCGCGCGGCTCGGCGACGGCGAAGGCTTGAAGGACATCACCGAGCGCGCCGTGCGCGCGGTCGAGCGCGCGGCGATCGCAGCGGCGCTGCGTAGCGATCGCAATCCCGCGGCCGCGGCGAAGCGGCTCGGCATCTCGCGCGCGAGCATCTACACGAAGATGAAGACCTACGCGCTCGGTACCGACGGCAGCGACACCGCCGAGTGATCGGCCACTTTCCCGGGCGCGGTCGTCTGATCCGGCGCCGTTTCCGACGGCGACGCCGCCGGTTGTTCTGGGACCGCGCGTGGGACTGGCGTCTCGGGGCTGCAGGTCGACCGGTGATGGCACGCGGCCAGGACGAGCACGAATCCGATCAGGATGACCCGCATGTACGCACGACACGTGGCGCGCCGCGCGGTTGTGTCACGAAGTTGTCTAATCGCGCCGGCCTCGCGGTCTATAGTGATCCGGTGACGTGGTACCCGGTCGCAAGAGTCGGTGAGGTCCGCGCCGGCGACGTGATCGCGGTGACCGCGGCCGAGGTCGAGATCGCGCTCGGCCGCGACGGCGAGCGGTTGTTCGCGGTCCAGCGCGCATGCCTCCATCAGGGCGGTGACCTCGCGAACGGCATCGTGTCGCGCGGTCACTTGATCTGCCCGCACCACGGCTGGCGATTCTCGACCGAGACCGGATGCCACGACGTGGCATCTGACGTATGTCTGAGACGCTATGCGGTCCGCGTGACCGGCGAGCAGATCGAGGTAGAGCTGCCATGAAGACCGTCACATTGATCGAAGGGGATGGGATCGGGCCGGAGATTTCCGCGGCCACCGTGCACGCCATCGAGGCCGCGGGCGGCAAGCTCGCCTGGGAACGCGCCGATGCCGGCGCCGGTGCGGTCGCGAAGCACGGCGATCCACTGCCGCAGGCGACGATCGATTCGATCAAGCGCAACGGGCTCGCGCTCAAGGGGCCGCTCGCGACACCGAGCGGTGGTGGCTATCGCTCGGTCAACGTCACGTTGCGCCAGCAGTTCGATCTCTACGCGAACGTGCGGCCGGCCAAGACGATCGCGGGCGTGCCGTCGCGCTACACGAACGTCGACCTCGTGATCGTGCGCGAGAATACCGAGGACCTCTACGCTGGCGTGGAGCACTACGTCGATCCGCGGCGCACCGCCGCCGAGTCGATCGCGATCATCACGCGGTTCGGCAGCGAGCGCGTGATCACCTACGCGTTCGAGTTTGCGCGCGCCCACGGTCGCAAGAAGGTGACCCTCGTCCACAAGGCGAACATCTTGAAGATGTCGAACGGGCTGTTCCTCGACACGGGAAAGGAGATCGCGAAGAAGTATCCCGACATCGCGTTCGACGACATGATCGTCGACGCGACCGCGATGAAGCTCGTGACCCAGCCCGAGCGGTTCGACGTGATCGTGACGATGAACCTGTTCGGCGACATCTTGTCGGACCTGACTGCTGGCTTGATCGGTGGCCTCGGCGTCGCGCCCGCCGCGAACATCGGCTACGACAGCGTCGCGATGTTCGAGGCGGTCCACGGCACGGCGCCGGATATCGCGGGCAAGGGCATCGCGAATCCGACCGGGTTGATGTTGTCGGCGGCGATGCTGCTCGATCACGTCAGCCAGCGCGAGGCCGCGGACCGGTTGCGCAAGGGCGTCTACGCGGCGCTCGCCAGTGCCGAGACCCGCACCGGCGACCTCGGCGGCAAGGCGAACACCCAGGCGTTCACCGATGCCGTGATCAAAGCGTTCTAGACCGCGACGGTCTGGAGCTGGAGAAACCGCGAGTAGATCTTCTCGATCGCGTTGATCGGCGCGTAGCCGAGCGCGGCGGCGCACTCGCCGAGCCGAACGCCGGGCAGCCGGTCCTGCATCTGGAGCGCGCGGAACAGCTGGAACCGATCGAGCACCTGCTCTTCGACGAGGTACTCGCCGAACGAGATCTCCTTGAGCCCGTCCTCGACGACCTGGACGCCGCTCTGCGAGTACTCGAAGTACGACGCGAGCTCCCGCTTGTTACGGACGTTCGGGGAGACGTAGGCGTTCGTGGCGGCTCGCATGGCTGCTCCCGGATAGAGCATCGGATATGCCAGTTCGCGTCACGCGATCGACCGCCGATCGCCAAGTGGATCTGCGGGGTTGCACGTGGGCGCGGCCGCGCGGCAAGCCGGGTGGCCAGCAATCCCAGTTGCAGGGGTAGCTTGTGTAGCCAGTAAGCTCGCTAACACCTGACCTTCGAGCTACGTCTCTAACGAATGCGGATGTCGGTCGCGATCGCGGTGCTCGCTGCAGCCGCGTGCAAGCACTCGGTCGAACGCCCGCCACCACCGACCGCACCGCCGGCGCCGCACCGAGCTAACGACGCGGCCAGTGCCGCGGAGCCCGCATCGACCGAGCTGTTCGCGGTGCCGCCCGAGGTCGCCGCGCAGGTCACCCTGCGAGCCGTGGCGCATGGCTTCGATCGTCCCGTGCTGGTGGTGTCGCCGCCCGGAGATCCACGCCAGTTCGTGGTCGAGCAGCGCGGAGCGATCCGGACGATCGATCACGGCAAGCCGTCTGCGACCAAGTTCTTCACGATCGGCGGGCTGTCCGATGGCAACGAAGAGGGCCTGCTCGGGCTCGCGTTCCATCCGCAGTTCGCGACCAACGGCAAGCTGTACGTCAACTACACCTCGGCCGACATGGCGACCCACATCGTCGAGTACCGCGCGGTCGGCGATGCGGTCGATCCGAGCACGCGTCGCGAGATCATCCGGATCGCGCAGCCGTTCTCGAATCACAACGGCGGCAACTTGGTGTTCGGGCCCGACGGCAAGCTCTACACGGGCATGGGCGACGGCGGGGCCGCGAACGATCCGCACCGCAATGGGCAGAATCAAAAAGCGCTGCTCGCGAAGATCCTGCGCTTCGATGTCGATGCCGCCGATCCGAAGCCCGAGATGGCCCACTACGGTGTGCGCAATCCGTGGCGGTTCTGGTTCGACGCCACGACGCACGACCTCTTTATCGGCGATGTCGGCCAGAACCTGTGGGAGAACATCTACGTCTTGCCGCCCGATCGCAAGGTCCACAACATGGGCTGGAACATCGTCGAGGGCGCGCATTGCTTCGACGCCGAGTCCGGGACCGAAGCGGCGACGTGTGACAAGACCGGGCTCACGCCGCCCGCGATCGACTATCCGCACGTCCAAGGCTGCTCGGTCACCGGCGGCGTCACCTATCGCGGCAAGGCGCTGCCCGTGCTCGACGGGCGTTACTTCTACGCCGACTTCTGCACGGGCTTGATCCGGAGCTTTCGGTGGAGTAACGGCGTTCACGATCATTGGGACTGGCGCGAGGCGCTCGTGAAGAGCTCGGGGCTCGAGCCCGCGCAGATCAGCTCGTTCGGCGTCGACGCGACCGGCGAGGTCTACCTGGTCTCGCTGCTCGGCGACATCTACGAGCTCGTGCCGAAGCAATAGTTGGTGCCGCCGCCGCGTTACGGCGGCATGAAGCGCTGGCTTCCCTGGCTCGTGCTCGCCGCCTGTGCGCGCCCTCCGAGCGAGCCGGCGCGTCCCGCCCGAGTTGCCGGCGGCGCGCCGGTCGTCGGGGCGCCGGTGGCCGAACCACGGGTGGTCGCGCCGGCTGCGGATTTGCCGTACGCGCTATCGCCGCTGCCGATCGCGCCGCACACGATCGCGGCGATCGTCGATGGTTCGATCGCCGAGCTCGCGGTGCCGGCAGACGGTCGCTACGCGGTCACGCTCGATACGAGCGGCGGCGTTCTGTTGTGGCCGACGCTGGATGGCAAGCGCGAGCCCGTCGTCGTGGCGACCCGGATCGGCGCACAGGTCGCGACGCTGCGCGATGGCGATGCGATCGTGATCGCGGTCGTCGACAAGCTCGGCCAGCTCGAGCTCGTGCGGGTCACCGCGGACGGCACGCAGGTCGCGCACGAGGACCTCGCCGTGCCGCGCCCGATCGTCCAGCTCGTCGCGACCTCGCAGCGCTTGGTCGCGTTGCGTGACGATCAGATGGTCGCCGCGTTCGACGCGAGAGGCGCGCTCGCTGGCGAGCTCGAGACCGCACGCGGTGAACGGATCGCACAGTTGTTGGCGCGCAACGAGCACGTGGTCGCGGTCAGCGCGGCGCGGCGGGGCAAGCACACGGCGCGTGCGCTCGACCTGGGGGCCGCGTCGCTCGCGTGGGCGCCACCGAGCAAGCGGTTCGAGAGCGATGACGACGGCCTCGCGCTCTCGCCCGATGGCAAGCATCTGCTCGGATCGATCAGCAACCACTCGCACGTCGTGAAGATCGATCTCGTGCGCGGCACGAGTGAAGAGATCGACGATTCGGTGCGCGAGATTCCGAATTCGCAGTTCGCCGTCGGGTTTCGCGACGCTCGCACCGCGGTATTCGTCGAGGACGGCAAGGCCATCCAGCGCCGTGATGCCCGTGGCTTGGAGAGCATCGACGAGGCGTACGCGCACGGCGTGACGTTCACCACGGAGCTCGCGATCGGCGGCCTCGGCGCTCCTTATCTCGTCGTGATCGGCGACGACCGCACGAAGTACCTCGGCTATCGCGTCGGCACGCTCGCCGATGCGCTGCCGAGCTCCGACGGCGGCTGGCTCGCGACCGACGGCGGCAGCCTGTTTCACCTCGACGCTTCGCTGCGGCTCGACAAACGGATCAAGACGCCATTTCCGGACCACCCCGGCTGGGATCGTTCGGTGACGCTGCTCGACGAACGTCACGCGATCGTGAGCGAGGACTCCAAGCGCTTCGTGTACGCACTCGGTGCGGACCGCGGTGACCTGGTCGCGGGAAAGGGCTACGGCGGCATCGAGATCGTGCACTCGACGGGGCTCGCGCTGCTGCCAGGAGCGCAACCGACGCTGGCGCGCTGGAACGCCGAGAAGGGTACCTTCGACGCCGCGCTCGACGTCGACCTCCCCGCGTACACCGGCTTCATCCGGCTGTTGGATCCGGCGGCCGCCGGCGGGATGATCGCGATGTCCGCAGCCGACGACGAGGCCTCGGACCGACCGGGCAAGCAGAAGATCACGTTTCACGAGGTCTACGGGCCGGTCTCGAAGCCCCGCGTCCGCGATCGCTACGAGTACGTCGACAACGGCGAGCTGTTCTCCGGGCACAGTGGGCCAAACCTCGACGGGTTGCTGCCGGCGGCTGCGGTGCGCGCGACGTCAACGGATCGCACGCTGATCGTCGAGCTCGCGAACAACCGGATCACGATGTTCGATCACGACGGCAACGTGCGTTGGGCCCGCACCGCGAACGGCGCGCGCGGCCTCGCGTGGAATCGCGACGACGACCTGATCGCATTCGGCGATGGCATCGCGCGGATCGCACTCGAGACCGGCGAGTACACCGAACAGCGCTGCGGCTGGGACTTCGGTCTGTGGGACGCAGCGCCCCAGACCGCGACGAACGCCAGGATGTGCGGGTTGCCATGAATAGACCGACCTCTCGCCGCGCACTACGGCGCATGCGGAGCGGACTCGTGCTCGCGATCGCAGCCGGCGCCGCTTCGTCGGCGTGGGCGCATCGCCACGAATTCGACCCGCCGACGGCGCTCTCGCTCGGTCAAGCCGCGGCCGGTGGTGCGAAGCCGGCGACCGCCGTGCCGGCCTACGCGACGAGCTCGCGGATCGCCGCGCTCGAGGGCGGGGTACTCGTGATCGATGCCGATAGCGGCTGGCTGATCCGCACGGACCTCGCGGGTGTGGCGCTCCAGCACGTCGCGATCGGGCTCGATGCAGGGACGCTCGCGTACGATCCGGTCCGCAAGCGCGCGTACGTTGCGGATCGTCGTGGCGATCGGGTCGTCGTGGTCGGTGTCGATCAGCAGCTCGCGATCCAGACGTCGTTCCCGACCCCCGCCGAGCCATACGGCGTCGCGCTCGCGCCCGATCGCAAGACGTTGCTCGTGACCTGCATCGCCGATCGCACGCTCGTCGCATTCGACCTCGCATCCGGTAAGGGAACGTGGCGCGCGGCGCTCGATCCCGAGCCGCGTGGGATCTCGATCGCCGGCGATGGCTTGCATGCGGCGGTCGGCTCGCTCGAGGTCGGCGCGGTCGATCAGATCGATCTCGCAAACCACAAGCGCGCGCGACTCGCGGTCCAGACGTTCGACCAGGCGGATCAACCCGAGCACGCCCGCGGCGCGTTCGCGGTCCAGTACTTCGGAGATCACCTGATGGCAGCCGCCATGCAGCTCGAGCTGCCGGTCGCGCGGAGGGCTGAATTCTCGGATCACTACGGCGGGGGCGAAGACCCACCGATCCTGCACGCAGTCGCGTTCGTCGACGACCGCGGCAAGGCCGCGACCGCGATCACGAACGTCAACGAGCCGCGCGCGCTCGCGTGGGACGGCGCGCACGACGTGCTGTATGTCGCCGGCATGGCGTCGGACTCGCTCGTCCAGATCAAGCACGCCTCGCAGGTCGATGTCGCGGCGGGCCTGACCGGCTCGCTCGGCGTTCGCTGCGGCGCCGACGGCCTCGCGATCGCTGGCGATGGCGACGTGCTCGTGTGGTGCTCGTTCGCGCGCGCGGTCGTGCGGGTCACCCCGAGCGCTAGCAGGCTCGACGCGAAGGTCGGGCCCGAGCTCGTGAGCTCGAACCTCGATGCCACGCAGCACCTCGGCATGGTGATGTTCCACACCGCATCGTCCGATGTCTCGCAGGCCGCCGGCTTGTCGTGCGGCAACTGCCACCTCGATGGCCGCAGCGACGGCGAGAGCTGGCTGATCCACGAGGAGCGGTTGCAGACCCCGATGCTCGCCGGCCGGACGGTCGGCACCGCACCGTTCAAGTGGGACGGCGGCGCGAAGGACCTCCCGACGAGCCTGCGCGCGACGATCGAGCGCCTCGGCGGAACCGGCCTGTCGAAGAAACACATCGCCGCGCTCACGGCCTATCTCGAGGCGTTGCCCGCCGTACGCACGCCGACCCGACCGGCCGCCGCCGTCGCGCGCGGCAAAGCGCTGTTCGAATCCGCGGAGCTCGGCTGCACGTCATGTCACGACGGTGCGATGCGCACCGATCGCGAGCGCCACCGGTTCGGCGGTAAAGCCATCGACACGCCGAGCCTCGTCGGCCTCGCCGCGAGCGCACCGTACTTTCACGACGGCAGCGCGCCGACGCTCGACGCGCTCCTCCGCGATCATGGCACCGTCCACGGCATGGCCGGTGACGAGACCGGCAAGCTCGGCGACGAGCAGACCACCGACCTGAAGGCGTATCTCGAGACGCTTTAGAAAGAGCGGGAGTCAGCGCGCACCGGTCTGCTCGCCCTGAGGGCGATAGATTCGGCGAGCTCTCCGCGCCGCGAAGGCGGCGCCTCGTGATCGACGCTTAGCTCGGGAGGCGTTCGCTCGCCGAGCCGCGGCCGGGTGCGGACGGCGGCGGCATTGCGGGCTCGGGCTCGCTCTGCGGCGGGGCCTCTCCGAGCGCGACGTTGAGCGCGTCGTCGACCTTCGTCATGAACCGGAGGTCGAGCTCCTTGCGGACCTCCTCCGGGATCTCGAGCACGTCCTTCGAATTGCGCTCGGGCAGGAATACGATCTTGATGCCCGCGCGGTGCGCTGCGATCACCTTCTCCTTGATGCCGCCGACCGGCAGCGCGTGGCCGCGGAGGTCGACTTCACCCGTGATCGCGACGTCGTTGCGGATCGGGCGCTTGGAGTAGACCGACGTGATGACGGTCGCGAGCGCGACGCCCGCCGACGGTCCGTCCTTCTTGATCGCACCTTGCGGCAAGTGGATGTGCAAGTCCGTCGACATCATCTTGTCGTGGTCGATGCCGAGCCGCGCCGAGTTCGCGCGGACCCACGAGTAGGCCGCGGTCGCGGACTCCTTCATGACATCGCCCATCTGACCGGTGAGGCGGACATCGCCCTTGCCGGGATACGCGCGCGCTTCGATCATCAGGATGTCGCCGCCGACCGGTGTCCACGCGAGACCGGTGACGACACCGACCTGCGGCGTGCGCTCGGCGACGTCCGAGACGTGACGCACGGGACCGAGCAGGTCGTCGAGCGACGCCTTGGTGACGTGGATCTGGGTGGCACCCTCGGCAACCTTCACCGCGACACCGCGGCAGACGGCCGCGAGCTCGCGCTCGAGGTTGCGCACGCCCGCTTCGCGCGTGTAGCTGCCGACGATCGCCTCGAGCGCGTCTTCATCGAGCTCGAGCTGTTCTTTCGTGATGCCGTGCTCCGCGAGCTGCTTCGGCAACAGGTGGTTCTTCGCGATCGCGACCTTCTCGAGCATCGTGTAGCCGGACAGCTCGACCATCTCCATACGGTCGAGCAGCGGCTGGCTGATCGTGTCGAGCTGGTTCGCGGTGCAGATGAACATCACCTTCGACAGATCGACCGGGACCTCGACGTAGTGATCGACGAAGTCCTTGTTCTGCTCGGGATCGAGGACCTCGAGCATCGCAGCCGCAGGGTCGCCCCGCATGTCCGCCGCGAGCTTGTCGATCTCGTCGAGCACGAACACCGGGTTCATCGAACCGGCCTTCTTGAGGCCCGCGACGATCCGGCCGGGCAGGGCGCCGATATACGTGCGGCGGTGACCGCGGATCTCGGCCTCGTCGCGCACGCCGCCGAGCGAGATCCGCACGTACTTGCGACCGAGCGAGCTCGCGATCGACTTGCCGAGCGACGTCTTGC
>JBDUAS010000387.1:0-5756 GCA_040004535.1 Deltaproteobacteria bacterium | reverse complement strand
AGGCGGTCGAGTTCGCGGTCAAGAACGACGACGGCGCCGAGCCGCGCAACCTGCCGAAGGCCGACCTCGTGCTCGTCGGCATCTCGCGGACGTCGAAGACGCCGCTGTCGACCTATCTCGCACAGCGCGGCCTCAAGGTCGCGAACGTACCTCTCGTGCTCGGCGTCGATCCGCCGGAGGAGCTCACGCAGGTCGATGACCGCAAGGTGTTCGGCTTGATCGTCCAGCCCGACATGCTGATGCGGATCCGCCAGGCACGCCTCTCGCACCTCGGCATGCCGAACGACTCGAGCTACGGCCAGCGCGCGCACATCGACAACGAGATCGCGTACTGCCGCGAGATCTTCCGCAAGCATCCGAACTGGCCGGTGATCGACGTGACGAACCGCGCGATCGAAGAGACCGCCGCCGACATCCTGCGCATCTTCCAAGAGCGCAACCAGCAGCCGAGCTAAGGCGCGCCTATGGAGCGATCGCCCACGCGGTGATCGCGAGCCGGGTCGGCGTGACCCGCACGTCGACCTCGCGAAACCCGGCGGCGACGAGGCCGCGCTCCAGCGTCCGACGCGAGAACCGCGTTGGATGAATATCGCGACGCGTGAAGCCATCGCGGCGCGCGACGAGCTCGAGCACCGTCGACTCGAGCGCCGGCAACCACGGCTCGCCGTAGTTCGGCGTCGACAACCAGAGGTGCCCGCCCGGCACGAGCGAGCGGCGCAAGCCGGCGAGCCAGCTCGGCCACGCGAGCACGTGCTCGACGACCTCCTTCGCGTAGATCGCATCGAACCGGTGCGTGAATTCGAGCGCCTTCTCGGGTTCGACGACGATACCTTCGACGATCCGCGGATCGTCACGCTCGAGTACGGCCTCGACCGCGCGAGCGTCGACATCGGCGACGACGAACTGGACACCCGGCGGCGCGACATCGAGCTCGTGCAACAGGCCGCAGCCGACGACGAGCACGGTGCCGTGGACGTCCGCGAGGAACCGCGCGAGGTCGCGCTCGAGCGGCCGGTGATACAGCGTCCACGGGAACCGACGCGCCTTCGCGTGATTCGCGAAGTAGTCACTCTGACCCGGTTGAGTCATATGGCGTGCGCGACGATCAAGTACTCGTACGCGTGCGGCGAATCCGCGGGCACGATCGGATCGGACACGGCCCAGCGCACGAGCTTCGCGAACGGAGCGAGCACCGAATCCGGGAGAACTCGCGCGAGCCGCGATGGATAAAACCCGGTCACCTTCTTCACGACGAACTCGACGAACGCGGGCGGCAAGAACGCGCGAAACAAGAACTCCGATCGCGCGGAACCCAGGCCGACCGTGGTCTCGACGCGCCAGCCATTCTGCTCGAGCAGGCGCTGCCAGACCTTCGCATCGTAGAGATGCCAGTGCTGGAAGAACCCGTTCAACGCGCCGGACACGCTCATCGCGACGCGCGGCGCATACTTCAACAACAGCTTTTGCGTGTTGCCCTGATACGCCCACCGCGGCGTCGGCACGAACATCAAGAGGCGCGCGCGATCGCTCGCGGCCTTGCGCAGATTCGACAGCGCCGCGTCGATATCGGGCACGTGCTCGAGCGAGCAGTTGCCGATGATCTCCTCGAACTTCGTCCCGCGAAACGGCGTCTCCTTCGACACGTCGGTCAGCTCGGCGTGGATCCGCTCTCGGGCTTGTGCGATCTCGGAAGCGGAGATGTCGATGCCGTAGACCTCTTCGTTCTTCTGGCGATCGTCCTCGCGCACGGTCCACCAGAACCCATCGCCGCAGCCGACGTCGAGCACCGGACCGTGCTTCGGCTGGCGGAGCTGAAACGCGTGGAACGCGACGAGCCGGTTGATCTCGCGCAGCGACAGCGACAGCGGCGCGTGACGCAGGTACGCGAGTGCCCAGCGCAAGATCTCGTCATCGGACAGCTCGGTGGCCGACTCGGTCGGCGGGTTCGGGACCGGACGCAGCGTCATGTTCGGGATCGATGGTAGCGCAGCCAGCGCGCCGCGCCGAATCCCGTGCCGCCTAGCATGACGATCAGGAGTGCGATGCCGAGGCCCTCCGTCGCAGGCGCGTCGCGCCACCACAGCATCACCCACCAATCGAGGCGCAGCCGGGCGTAGTTCTCGTCGAGGTGGACGTCGAGCGACGTGTAGGTCCGCCACGGCGCGGTTTGTTGCGCCTCGGCCGCCGTGTCGCCGCGCGCGAGCGACTTCAGCAGCCACCAGTTACCGCGGATCGGCTGGAACGCCGGCGTCCACATGATCTCGTAGGTGTCCTCGAAGCACGAATCGCAATGGCCTCGGCCGCGCGCCGGGATGTACGAGCCCGCGCGATTCGGCTGGCCGAGCCACTGATTCTTCGTATCGATCGCGAGCCGGATGAAGTGATCCCAGTACAGCGAGACGCCGAGCAGCTGGATGCAGATGCCGGCCGCGATCACCGCCGCCGCGACGGCGCGCTTCGCACGCGACAGGTTGGCGAGGCCACGATCGAAGAACCACGCGATCGGCACGAGCAGAGGTGGAACCATCCACACGAAGAACCGCGGGCCCCACGCGTAATCACCGCTCCACGAGCGATACGTGCAGTACACGAGGAACGTCGGCACGCACAGCGCAACGATCGCGAACGCGAGCCGCGGCTTCGCCCGGAACGCCGCCGGCGCGCCGAGCAGCGCGAGCAGCAGGGGTGGTGAATACAGGAGCGCGCTCTTGTTCGGCGACGCGAGCATGCCCCACGCACCGTCGAAGATGCTGCCGCCGAAGAACGCGTCGAGGTACGGGCCGTATCCCGTCGACGTGACCGAGCCCCAGCGCGCGTAATTGTAGACGAGCGCGAGCACGAGGAATGGCGCGCCGGCGGCCGCGGCCCACAGCGCGACGCGCTTCAGCTCTTCACGCCGCGCGCGCAGGGTCCAGACCATCATCACCGCCGCGCCGACGACCGCGAGCGCGAACACGTACTTCGAATCGACGAGCATCCCGGCCCACGCACCGAGCCACAGCGCCTCGCGCCGGCTCGGCTCTTCACAGGTGCGCAGCGTCGCGCGAAACAAGCCGAGGAAGCACGCGAGCTGGAGGATCTCCGAGTACGGATAGTGCGCGTAGACCCACGTCGTCGTCGCGAATGCGAAGATCGCGGTGCACGCACTCGCGGTCCGCGCGCGCACGCCGAGATCGCCGAGCAACAAGAAGAACAACACTGCCGCGAGTGCGCCGACTGCCGACGGGCCGAGGTGTGTCGCGAGCGGCCGCACGAGCGTGTCGTCGTCGCGCGCGAAGCGATGCGAGAGCGCGGCGATCGCGGCACCCGGCACGTGCATCACCGCGGGGCCGATCGGCGTGATGCTGTAGATCTTTTGATCGCGACCGAGCGGAATGTCGTCCGGCCACCGCGTCTTGATATCGATGTGACCACCGTCGACGAGCCGCTCGGCGACCTCCCACATCGGGTGCGCATCACCCCACGCCGGCTCGCGGCTCGAGGTCAGCAAGTAAAAGCCGAACACAGCGATGAAAATCGCGAGTGCCGGCTTGTGCGAGGTGCTACGCGCCACCGGAGTGCGGCTTCGCCGGGGCGTAGCGCGTGATACCGACGCCCTCGATCGTGTACGGCAGGTTGAACACCTCGAACAAACCGTGGCCGATCTTACGCAAGCCCTCGTGGTTGCCGTCGCGCAGGAAGTAATCGATCGCTCCCTGGACGTTCAACGACACGCCGACGTACAGCGTCTGGTGCGCGTTGATCCGGTCGGTCGGATCCGGCGGCGGCTTGTAGTCGCGGCTCTGGAACCCGACGCCGACATCGACGAACCGCGACCACGCGCCGTACTCCGAATCGCGGAGCGAATGGATCGACGCCAGGTGGAACGCGAGCAGGTACGTCTGACCCGAGTAGTCCTCGGCGATGTTCCACTTCGAGCACGCCGTCTTCGGGCACGACGGTGTGCCGTTCTTGTTCGGGCTGCCGTCGAGGTTGTCGAGGTAGCGCGCGCTCGGAAAATACTGGACGCGGAAGTCGAACATCTCGTCGAGCCGAGGCGATAGATCGAGCAGGATCGCCATCGCCATCCCGACGGTGTCCATCGACAGATCGCCGTACGAGAACTCGAAGTAGAAGCCGTCGCGGATCTCGACGTTGAGGAACAGCGCTTCCGACAGCGCCGCCGACAACAGCGTCGAGCGCGTGTGGTCCCAGCCGCCCTCGGTCAGGATCGCGGTGCCCATCCGCGCGAGCGACATCGTCGCCCACGTGTGGCCGAGCTTGTCGGCGCCGCCCGCATAGGTCTCGACGCCGAACATGCCGTCGCCGCCGAACTTGTAGTTCGAGAGCGGCGGATGGTTGCGGTACCAAGCGAAGTACGCCCAGATCGCGAAGCCCGTGTAGAAGCTCCCGAGCTCGACCGCTGCGCGCAGCCGATGGTCCTCGCGGCCCCCCAGGAAATTGTCGTCATGTGGATCGCTGTGCCGCGCGAGAACATCGTTAGGTGCGAGGTCGATCCACGGCGTGACCGCGCCATTCTGATCACGGTTCGTGCCGCCGGAGCCCGTGCCATCACTTGGTCCGGCCAACGCGACGCACTCCAACATCGCGATCAAACAGAGAGCACGCACCACGCGCCTCGTATCGCACCCAGATCTTGCAAACACAAGTCAGGGTCCCCTCAGGATCCTGAGACCCAGGTGCATCCGTCACGGCCAATGTGGCAACATGCGTTAACCAACTTGAGTTGCTGGTTGAACCATACTAGTTTGCTCGCATCTTCTTGATTCCTCCGGTGGTCTCGTCCGGCTACTAACCGTCCGGCAAGGCCATCGCTTAGCTCGCTCTTAGCCCCTCTCTTATGACGACGCACGTACTCTGGGTCCTGGTCCACTCGCTCGCGCTGGTGGTCTTCATCAATCGCTACGTGGCAGGCCTCCTGCTCCGCAGCGTGCGGGGCGCCAAGTGGGACGAGGTCGTCGATTACGAGCCGACCGTAACGGCCGTGATCCCGATGTTCAACGAAGGCAAGGCGGTCCACGAGACGCTGCTTTCGATCCTCGACTCCGACTACCCGCACGCGAAGCTCCGTATCATCTGCGTCGACGATTGCTCGACCGATAACAGCTACGAGCTCGCCCGCGAGATTGCCCGCAAGTCGAACGGTCGCCTGACCGTCCTGCGCAACCGGGTCAACGTGGGCAAGCGCCGCTCGATCATCCGGGCCGTGCGCGAGGCCGACTCCGAGGTGATCCTGTCGGTCGACTCGGACGTCGTCGTCGACAAGGACGCGGTCCGTCAGCTGTGCCGCCGCTTCACGAGCCCGCAGATCGCGGCCGTCGGCGGCTGGGTCGATGTCCGCAACAAGCAGGTCAACTGGCTGACCCGCATGCAGGTCGTGCGGTACTGGTTCGCGTATCACTTCTCGAAGAACCTCGAGTGGGGCTTCCGCCGCGTGATGTGCCTCTCGGGCTGCCTCACCGCGTACAAGCGCGACGTCCTGATCGAGCTCGAGCCCGTCCTCGAGCACCGCGAGATCTGCGGCGTGCCGATCAAGTACGGCGAGGACCGGTTCCTGACCCGCCAGGTCGTCAAGGCCGGCTACCTCACGACGATGACGCTCACGGCGCGCTGCCGGACCACGGTACCGCACACGCTGTCGGGCTACTTCTCGCAGCAGCTGCGCTGGCGCCGCTCGAACACGATCGATTACGCCGGCGGCTTCACCCACGTCTGGCGGCTCAACCCGATCATCGCGATCCACTACTTCTCGCTGT
>JBDUAS010000386.1:0-5763 GCA_040004535.1 Deltaproteobacteria bacterium | reverse complement strand
GCGACCCTGAAGTTCTGGGTCGTCGGCAAAGACAAGTAAGTCGCGATAAACTGATCAGGTGAAAGTCCTGGTCGTTCTCGCGCTGACGAGCGGGTGCCTGACGGACCCGCCGTATCGGCCGTATGCGCAGCAGCAGCAGCAAGCGCCGCAGACCGGTTACGGTCCGCCGCCGGCGCAGCAGCAACACGGTCCGTACTCGGATCCGAATTCGCCGACCGGCTATTCGAATTATCCGACGTACCAGACGAACCTGAACGCCGCGCCCGCGCCGACGGGTCCGCAGCCGCCTCCGTTCGTGGCGAGCTCGCAGCCGCAAGGTGGCGTCACGGTGATGCAGTCCCCGCCGCCCGCGGCGCCTGCACCTCAGCCCGCGCCACCGCCGCCGATGCCCGCGCCTCCGCCGGCGCAACCGCCGACCTCGCCACCGGCGTCCGGGCTACCGCCGACCGTCGCGGGACGCTACGTGTGCTGGGTCTCGGGCGCCGGGATGTACGCGCAATCGAGCCTCGGCACGATCACGCTCGACTTCAACAGCTCGTACTCGTCGACCGCGAACGCCGCGGCGCCGGGCACGTATCGCGTCGATGGCAACCACGTGCTGTTCACCGGCGGACCGATCGCGAGTTACGTCGGCGTGCTCGAGTCCAATCGCAACGGGCCGTTGCTGCGGTTTCGCGTCGAGCATCCGAATGATCCCGGGCCGCAGCTCAGCATCGGCGATCACGTCTGCTACTTAGCGCATTGATCGTTTCGGGAGTGTCGGACTGATTGTGTAAGGTGTGCCGATGGCGCGCGACCGCAGAGTGCTGCCGCACAATCTCGACGCCGAAGCCTCGGTCCTCGGTGGCGTGATCCTGCGCAACGACGTGCTCCTGCACCTCGAATCGCTCGAGAGCGGCGACTTCTACGATCACCGCCACAAGGTGATCTGGGACGCGATCCGCAACCTCGAAGCGACCGCGCGGCCGATCGATGTCGTGACGCTCGAGAACGAGATCGAGAAGGTCGGCAAGCTCGAAGCGATCGGCGGGATCTCGTTCCTCGGCGAGCTCGCGCTCCGCGTGCCGACCGCGGAGAACGTCGTCGCGTACACCGAGATCGTTCGCGATCACTCGCAGGGAAGAAAGCTGATCCTCGCGGCCGGCGAGATCGTCGAGAAGGGCTTCGAGGACAGCCTCGAGATCCGCGATTACCTCGACGATGCCGAGGCGAAGATCTTCGAGGTCACCCAGCGCAAGGACAAGACCGGCCCCGAACCGGTGAAGAGCCTGATCAAGAAGGTGTTCAGCTCGCTCGACGAGCGCTTCAAGAGCGCGGGCGGCATCACCGGCGTGCCGACCGGCTTCGCGGATCTCGACACCAAGACCGCCGGCCTCCAGCCGACCGAGCTCATCATCCTCGCCGCGCGCCCCGCGATGGGCAAGACCTCGTTCGCGATGTCGCTCGCGCAGAACGCCGCGACCGTGGGTGGCTGGCCGGTCCTCGTGTTCTCGCTCGAGATGAGCTCGACCCAGCTCGCGGAACGTATGCTGTGCAGCGAGGCGAAGGTCGATTCGTCCGCGCTGCGCCGCGGTCAGCTCCAGCGCCAGGACATGACGAACCTGACGTACGCGGCCGCCACGCTGAGCAAGGCGCCGATCCTGATCGACGATTCGCCCGCGCTGTCGATCCGCGAGGTCCGCGCGCGCGCACGGAGGTTCCGCTCGGATCCCGCGCTGTTCCCGCGCGACGGCACCGGCAAGAAGTGCGGCCTGATCGTGATCGACTACTTGCAGCTCATGCGCGGCTCCGCCCAGGCGGCGAAGGCGTCGCGCGAGCAAGAGATCAGCGAGATCTCGCGCGGCCTCAAGAGCCTCGCGAAGGAGATCGAGTGCCCGGTGCTCGCGCTGTCGCAGCTCAACCGCTCGCTCGAGCAGCGGACCGACAAGCGACCGCAGCTCTCGGACCTCCGCGAGTCCGGCGCGATCGAGCAGGACGCCGACGTGATCCTCTTCATCTATCGCGACGTCGTCTACAACAAGGAATCGGAGAGTCCGAACATCGCCGAGGTCATCCTCGGCAAGAACCGTCATGGTGCGACCGGCACGGTCGAGACCCACTTCGAGGGTCGCTATACGCGGTTCGAGAACCTGTCCCAGCGCAGCGATAGCCCGCCGTATTCGCAGTAGAATAGCGCCGTGGCCAATCCCACGCCGGGAACGATCCTCGGTGCATATCGCATCGAGGGCCAGCTCGGCGCGGGCTCGATGGGCGAGGTGTTCAAGGCCGTCGACACCGGGCTCGAGCGCAAGGTCGCGATCAAGCTCCTGTCGGAGAAGCACCGCGATTCGCCGGAGCTGCGCAAGCGGTTCGTGCGCGAGGGCCGCGCGGTCGCCGCGATCAGCCATCCGAACGTCGTCCAGGTGTTCGCGACCGGCAGCTTCGACGATCGGCCGTACATCGCGATGGAGCTGCTCGACGGCGTCGACCTCGGGTCGATCATCGAGAAGCGCGGGGCCCTGCCCTCGGCCGAGGCCGCGCACGCGATCCTCGACGCCTCGGCCGGGCTCGCCGCGGCCGCGCGGGCTGGCCTCATCCATCGCGACGTCAAGCCGTCGAACCTCGTGAAGCTCGGCGACGGCAAGGTCAAGGTCACCGACTTCGGCCTCGCGAAGCCGGTCGATCCGGGCAGCGAGCCGGCGCTCACCGCGATGGGCGTCGTCGTCGGCACGCCCGATTACATCGCGCCCGAGCAGGCGCGCGGCGAGCCGATCGACGAGCGCGTCGACATCTATGCGCTCGGCGGCACGCTGTACTTCTTGTTGACCGGCATCCCGCCGTTTCGCACGGGCCGGCCCGCGGACGACAAATATCTCAAGGTCGTCGCGCGCCACCTCCGCAACCCGGCGCCCGATGCGCTCGAGCGCAACCCGAACGCCGATCGCGACCTCGCGCAGCTCGCGATGCATCTGATGGCGAAGAAGGCGACCGACCGGCCGAGCTACGTCGAGCTCACGCAGCGGTTGAGCGCGATCCTCGCGCGCCTCGATCCCGGCTCGGTGCCGGAGCTGATCGCGGCGACGCGCGAGCGCAGCCGGCCGAACCTGATCGTGCCGAGTGGCCCGGGTGCCTCGATCCACGGCCGCGAGGATTCGGCGACGGTCAGCGACGGCGCGATCGGCGCATCGCGCGGCTTGCCGGCGTGGCTGATCGTCGTGACGCTCGGCTGTCTCGCGCTGTTCGTCGCGGGCCTCGTCACGTTCCTCACGCGTAGCGAACCACCGGCGAAGGCCGGCACGCTGACCGGCAGCGGTAGTGGCTCGAGCGGATACGCGGTCGTCGACAAGACGGCGGACGGCGGCGCGCCGATCGATCGGAAGCCGGCGACCATGACGCTCGTCAAGCACGCGGATGGCACGCCGTGGTTCCTCGTCGACGAAGCGCCGGTGCCGGCAGCGCTATACAAGAAGTTGTTCAGCACGCACGAGCAGCCCGGCGATCCGAACGCGCCGGTCGTCGAGGTCAGCTACGACGGCGCGCGGTCGTACGCGAGCACGCGCGGTGGGCGCCTGTTGCGCAGCGACGAGTGGGATGCCGCGACGACGACACCCGGTGTGGTCGTCGCCGACGGGATCTTCGAGTGGGTCGAGTCGCCCGAGGGCAAGCGCGCGGTCCGCCAGCATGGCAAGACGCTCGTGCGGCCCGACGCCGCGCAAAAAGACGTGACGTTCCGTGTGGCCAAGGATCTCTAGACTCGTACTCGTACTCGTACTCGGGTGCGCGCAGCGCGGTGGCGGTGCGCCGACCCACGAGGTGATTCCGAACCAGATCTTCGAGCACGGCTCGGGATCGGGCTCGGCGGCAGATGCGATCGACTATCGGCCCGGCCCGGCCGGCTTTCCGATCCCGAAGGACGCCTCGACGGTCGAGGACACGCCGCCCGATCACACGTTCAAGATCGAGCGAAAGCAGAGCACGATCGTGTCCGAGCTCCGCGTCAACCTCGCGCAAGGCGGGTTCTCGATCGACAGCGAGTACGTCGAGGACTCGACGCACACGCACTGGTACATCACGAAGAACAACGTCCACTACGAGGTCACCGTCGCCGGTGACGCGCAAGAACACACGCTGATCATCCTGACGATCGATTAGCCTATCCCGCCGAAACTCGTACTATATTGCCGCCGATGTCGGATGTGGACCGTCTCGTCGAGCTGATCACCCAGCGCGTTCAGGAGCGCTTGCAGGGTCAGCCGCGCGCCAAGCTCAACGTGCTGCCGCGCGATCGCGGGCCGTGCGATGACGACTCGGCTCCCGGGGAAGACTGCGCGAGCTGCGGCTCGTGCGTCGTGCGCCGGCCGTGGTCGGTGCGCGCCGCCGAAGAAGCCGGTCTCGTTCGGGTCAGCGCCGCGCCCGGCGTCGGCGAGGTCCCCGCGGATCTCGCGAAGCTGATCGATCACACGCTGCTCAAGCCCGAGGCGACGCGCGACGAGATCACGAAGCTCTGCGAGGAAGCGAAGAAGTATCACTTCGCCTCGGTCTGCGTGAATACGACCTGGGTGCCGCTGTGCAAGTCGCTGCTCGCCAACTCCGGCGTGATGGTGTGCACGGTCGTCGGCTTCCCGCTCGGCGCGATGTTGCCGACCGCGAAGGCGTACGAAGCGCGCGATGCCGTCCGCGCCGGCGCGCAAGAAGTCGACATGGTGATCAACATCGGCGCGCTCAAGTCGAAGGACTACGAGACCGTATTCGAGGACATCTGCCGGGTCGTCAAGGCGTCCGCGCCGGCCGCCGTCAAGGTCATCCTCGAGACCTCCGCGCTGACCCACGAAGAAAAGATCATCGCGACCTCGCTGTCCAAGCTCGGCGGTGCCGCGTTCGTGAAGACGTCGACCGGCTTCGGCAAGGGCGGCGCGACCGTCGAGGACGTCGCGATGATGCGCTCGATCGTCGGCCGCGAGCTCGGCGTCAAAGCGTCGGGCGGCGTGCGCAACGTCGAGGACGCGATCAAGATGGCGCAAGCCGGCGCGAATCGGCTCGGCACGTCGGCGTCGATCGCGATCGTCACGAACAAGAGCGACGGTAAGAGCAAGGGTTACTAGCGTGCTGGTGATCGTGGGCATGACGATGTTCGGCATGACGTTCATGGCAGCGACGCTGGCGCTGATCGCCGGCTTCAAAATGCCGAACGGCCGCCGCATGAAGTTCTGCGCGGGCGGCGTAGGGCTCTACGCGCTAGCGGCGGTGCTGTTCGTGTGGTCACTCAGCTTCATCGGACCGTACTGATGCTTCCTGTCCAGCTGATCCGCAAGAAGCGCGACGGTGGCGCGCTCGACGACGCCGAGATCCGATTCTTCATCGCAGGCCTGACCGACGGGTCGATCCCCGACTACCAGGTCTCGGCGATGACGATGGCGATCTTCTGGCGCGGTCTCGACGATCGCGAGCTCGCGACGTGGGCCGACGCGATGACGCGCTCGGGTGACATCATCGACCTCTCGAAGATCTCGCGTGCGAAGGTCGACAAGCACTCGACCGGCGGCGTCGGCGACAAGATCTCGATCCCGCTCGCGCCCGCGGTGGCAGCGTGCGGCGTCGCGGTGCCGATGGTCTCGGGCCGCGGCCTCGGCCACACCGGCGGCACGCTCGACAAGCTCGAATCGATCCCCGGCTTTCGCGTCGATCTGCCGGTCGACAGGTTCAGCCAGCTCGTCGACGAGCTCGGCGTGTGCCTGATCGGCCAGACCGCGCGGATCGCGCCGGCCGACAAGCGGCTCTACGCGC
>JBDUAS010000385.1:0-5764 GCA_040004535.1 Deltaproteobacteria bacterium | reverse complement strand
ATCGGAATCGGGATCGGAATCGGGGTCGGGGTCGGGATCGGGGTCGGGATCGGAATCGGATCTCAGTCCTGCCGGCGGAACGTCTTCTCGAGCGCCGCATAAAGCCCGCCCTTCGCGACGAGCTCGTCGTGCGTGCCTTGCTCGACGACCAATCCCTTATCCATGACGACGATCAGATCCGAATTGCGGATCGTCGAGAGCCGGTGCGCGATCACGAGCGTCGTCCTGCCCTTCATCAGCTCGTGCACCCCCTTCTCGATCAACACCTCGGCCTCGGGGTCGACGTGCGCGGTCGCTTCGTCGAGCACGAGCACCTCGGGATCGCGGAGCAGCGCGCGCGCGAACGCGACGAGCTGACGTTCGCCGGCGGAGAAGTTCGCGCCGCGCTCGGCCACGGGCTCGTCGAGTGAATTCTTGCCTTCGCTCGCACGGCGGGCGAGGGCGCGATCGAGACCGACGCGCTTGACCGCGGCGGCGATCGCCTCGGTCGCGTGCGGCTTGCCGAGCGTGATGTTGTCGCGCAGCGTGCCCGCAAAGAGCGTGACGTCTTGCGAGACGACCGTGATCCGGCTGCGCAGCTCGGGGAGCGAAAGATCGCGAATGTCGGTGCCGTCGAGCCGGATCGCGCCGCGCTCGCGCTCGTAGAGCCGGGTGAGCAGCTTGATCACGGTCGACTTGCCGGAGCCGGTCGCGCCGACGACCGCGACGGTCGCGCCGCGCGGGACGCTGAGATCGATGCCGCGAAGCACGGGCTCGGCGCCGTAGCTGAAGTGGACCTGGCGTAGCTCGATCGCGGGCGTCTTCGCGGTGACCGCCGTCGAGCGCAGCGCTTCGTCCGGATCGCCTTGCGTGATCGCGCTCGACGTCTGGCCGTCGAATTCCTGGGTGTCGAGCAGCTGGAAGATCCGCTCGCTCGCCGCCATCGCGCCTTGCATGACCGCGTACTTCGACGACAGGTCGCGGATCGGGATGAAGAACTTGTTGATGTACTCGATGAACACGACGACCACGCCGATCGTCGCGGCGTTCTCGAGCCGGTGGCCGGCGGCGTACCAGATGATCAGGCCGATCGCGATGTAGCCGATACCCTCGACGAGTGCGTACATCGCGGCGTCCGCGCGGATTTGCAAGAGGTACGCGTCGCGGTGGCCGGCGTTGATCTCGTCGTACTCGCGTAGCGCGGTGCGGTTGCGGCCGAGCAGGTGAATCACGCGAATGCCGAACAGGTGCTCCTGCGCGAACGCATTCATCGCGGCGAGTCGGACTCGGATCTGGCGGAACGACTTGCGCATCGCGCGGCGAGCGACCTCGACGAGCACGAACACCAGCGGCAGCGTCGCGAACGTCATCAGAGATAGATCGACGTCGATCGACAGCATCACGACGATGATCCCGATCGCTTTGACCGCATCCGCGATCAACGTGATCGCACCCTGCGCGAACATCTCGTTGAGGCTCTCGATGTCGTTCGTCATGCGCGTCATCAAGCGCCCCACCGGGATCCGATCGAAGAACGCCGCGCGCTGTGCGAGCACGTGATCGAAGATCGAGATCCGGAGGTCGTGCATCGTGCGCTGGCCGGCGAGCTGCAGGAACCACTGGTCGAAGAACCCCGCGATGCCCTGCGCGAGCACGAGCCCGATGTACGCGACCGCATCGAGCGGCAGCTTGTCGATGTGGTCCTTGAGGATGTGGTTGTTGAGCGCGTAGACGAACATCGCGGGCTGCGCGAGCTCGCACGCGATGCCCGCGAGCATGAACACGACCCAGGCGCCGAGCAGCAGGCGGTGCGGCCGCACGTACTTCGCGATCCGCTTGATCAGGCGAAGGTCGTATGCCTTGCCGAGCACCTGCTCGGCGGCTATCCCGCGGCCGGGAGTGAATCCCGGCCCCTCCATTCCCGGCCCCGACTTGCGCGGGGTGGACGCGGTCGCCATCAGCTGGCCTCCCCGACGCGTTGTTCGCTGGCGGGATCCGCGACGACCTCGAACTCGGTATCGAGCTGCGTGCGATAGAGGTCGGCGTAGACGCCGCCGCGCGCGATCAGCTGTGCATGCGTGCCGCGCTCGACGAGCTTGCCTTGATCGATCACGAGGATCTGATCCGCGTCCTTGATCGCCGCGACGCGATGACTGATCAACACGGCCGTGCGCCCGCTCATCACGCGGCGCAGGTTCGCGAGGATCAGCTTCTCGGTCTCGGCATCGACCGACGACAGCGAGTCGTCTAGCACGAGCAACCGCGGGGCCGCAGCGAGCGCGCGGGCGAGCGCGACGCGCTGGCGCTGGCCACCCGAGAGCGTGATGCCGCGCTCGCCGACGACGGTGCGCAGTCGCTCCGGCATCGCGGCCAGATCGCGCGTGAGCCCTGCGGACTCGGCGGCACCGGTGACGCGGGGCTCGTCCGAAAGATCCGGTGCGGCCTCGGCAGCGCCGGCGCGCTCGAGCTCGATCCGGCGCGCGACCGGAATCGCGGTGCCCGAGCCGTAACCCATCGCGATGTTGTCGGCGATCGTCGTCGAGAACAAGAACGCCTCTTGCGGCGCGTAGCCGATCTGCGCGCGCAACGACTCCAGCGGCAGCGTCGTGATGTCGCGACCGTCGAGCGCGACCGTGCCGGGCGGCACCGGGATCAACCGGCACAGCGCCTCGACGAGCGTCGACTTGCCGGAGCCGGTGCGGCCGACGATCGCGGTCACGGTCTTCGGCGCGAGCTCGAAGCTGACGTCGTCGAGTAGCTTGCGCGCCCCGATCTGGATCGTCAGGCCGGTCACCGCGACGTGCGCGGGCTCGGGCGACGCCACGAGCGGTGCGCCTGTGCCTTCGACGATCTCGGGCTTGGTGTCCTGGAGCTGGACGAGCCGGCTCCACGACGCACGGCCGCGCTGGACGAGCGCGAGCATGAAGCCGAGCGTCAGCGTCGGCCAGACGAGGCGCGCGAGCAGCGCCGCGAACGCGGTGAACTCTCCGACATCGAGGTCCGCGTGGATCACCGCGCGGCCGCCGACGACGATCAGGATCGCGACCGCGGACGATGCGAGCGCGTTCAGCGTCGGCGTCAGCTGGATCCGGACGATCGCTGCGACCATGTTCTTGTCGAGCAGCCGCTTGCTCGAAGCGACGAATCCGGTGCGGCGTAGCTCCTCGAGCCCGTACGTCTTGATCACCTGGATCGCGCCGAGATCCTCCTGGATCCGTCCCGACAGCGCGCCGAGCTCGCCCTGGACCGCGCGCATCGACGTGTAGATCCGGCGCGACATCATCTGGCCGATGAAGAAGATGAGCGGGTAGGGCACGACCGCGCAGAGCGCGACCTTCCACGACATCCCGAGCATCAGCGGCAACACCGTCGCGAACGACGTGACCGCGTTCGACAGGTGGACGAGGCCGGCGCCCCACATCGCGCGGACGACCTGGACGTCGTTCGTCAGCCGCGACATCACGTCGCCGGTCGGATGATCGCGGTAGTAGCTCGGTGCAAGTGCGAGGGCGTGGCCGAACAGATCGCTGCGGAGGTCGTACTCGGCGGCGCGTGCGGCGTTGAAGATCCACACCCGCGAGAAGATTCGGGTGATCGCGGTCGCCGTCGCGTAGGCGACGAGCATGATCACCGCGTGGACCGCCGCGTGGTGCGTGACGGCGACCGACGCGTGGCGCCACTGCGCGACCGCATCGATGTAGCTCGGCGAGAAGTGGAACGTGTGGAGCCAGTCCGCGATCGTCTGGATCTCGCGGGCATCCTTGAGGGCCTGGACGCCGTCGCGCAGCGCGATCGCGACCCCCAAGAAGCACGCGTTGGTCGCGATCAGCGACAGCACCCCCGCGACGATGATCCGACGATATGGACGAAGGTAGCCGAGCGAGCTTCGGCCCTGACTACTCACGACCGACGTATACACCGTGCCATGTGACGGGGCTCGTTCGCGGGGCAACTCATCACTCCGGATCGATCTCCAGCGTCGCCGTAACTCGGTGAATCAAATGGTCTCGCGGTTGTACGAGGGTACGCAGGCCGATACCATCGCCACCTCGACACGTCATGGCTGACCTGCCTTCTCTCCTCTCCGTTTTCGAGCACGACCCCGACGACAGCCAGGCATTCGAGGCGCTGGCCGCGGCCGCGCGTCAAGCCCCGCCCGATCTGCGCGCGAGCCGGTTTGCCGCGACGCGCAAGTTGCTCGCAACGCGCGGCCGTCCGGATGCGGTCGTTCACCTGATCGACGTCGAGCTCGCGGCGACCGACGACAAGGCGAAGCAAGCCGATCTGTTGCTCGAAAAGGGCATGGTGCTCGACGGCGAGTTGCTCGACGTGCCGGCCGCGCACGCGGCGTTCGCGTCGGTGCTCGAGCTCCGCAAGAACGACGCGATGGCGATCGAGGCGCTCGAAGAGCTCAACGTCGCCGAGGAGAACTGGCAGAAGTTCACTGCCAAGTACGTCCAGGAGGCCGCTGGGTCCACCGATCGCAGCCTCGCGACCGGGCTCTATGTCTCCGCGGCGGAGGCCTACGTTCGGTTCGCACCGGCTGCGCCGGAAGCCGAGCATTATCTACGCCGCGCGCTCGAGATCGATCCGAAGAATGGCAAGGCCGCGTTCCACCTCGCGCGGATGTTGCGCCGCGCGGAGCGCTGGCAGGATCTCGGCGAGCTCCTCGACGAGCGCGCCGAGAAGGCCGCGACGGGCGACGAGAAGGTCGCGGCGCTGATCGCGCTGTCGGACCTCGGCCGCGGCCCGCTCGCGAATGTCGCGCGTGCCGATCGCGCGTTGAAGCGCGTGCTCGCGATCGATCCGGCGCATCCACGCGCGCTGCGGTTCGTCACCGATACCGCCGCTGCCGCCGGCGATTGGCCCGGAGTGGTCGCCGCGTACCAGGCCGCGCTCAAGGGCCGCCGCGACGACGACCTCGGCATGCTGCTCCAGATCGGCATGGTGCTGTGGAAGCACCTGAACGATCTCGATCAAGCCGAGGAGTACTTCCGCCGGATCCGCAAGATCGATCAGAGCCACCCGGCCGCGCTCGACTTCTATCGCACGTACTTCACGGCGAAGGGCGAGACCGGGAAGTTGATGACGATGCTGAAGAGCGCCGAGAAGACGGCGCAGACCGCCGGCCGGGCGCGCAGCGAATCGGGCGAGAAGTCGATCTCGATCGAGATCGCGGAGCTCGCCGAAGCGCAGAACAATCCCGAGAAGGCGATCGAGGCGTGGAAGCAACACCTCCGCCAGGATCCGACCTCGGTCCAGGCGCGCAGCTCGCTCGCGCGGCTGTATCGCCGCACCGAAAAGTGGAACGCGCTGCTCGATCTCATGAAGGACGAGATCGATCGGCTGAGCGACAACGAGGTCGCGGCGAAGGTGTCGCGGCTGTTCGAGGTCGCGGAGATCTATCGCGACCGGCTGAAGCTCGACGTGATGGTGATCAACACCTACAACGCGATCCTCAAGATCGATCCGGACAACCAGCGCGCCGGCGACGAGCTCGCCGGCAAGTTCCGTGCGCTCGGCCGGTGGAACGATCTGATCGCGGTGCTGACCCGCAAGAGCGAAGCGCTGAACGTGCCCGACCACGAGCGCGTCAAGCTGCTCCGCGAGGTCGCGGATCTGTGGTCGGAGCGGTTCGGCAACTTCGCGAACGCGATCAAGCCGCTCGAGCGGATCGCCGAGCTCACGCCGACGGACACCGACGCGATCAACCGGCTCAAAGAGATCTATACGAAGCGCCGCCAGTGGCGGCAGCTGATCGATCTGCTCGGCAAGGAAGCGTCGA
>JBDUAS010000384.1:0-5810 GCA_040004535.1 Deltaproteobacteria bacterium | reverse complement strand
TGGAGGTACTGGACCCACTCCATCATGCCCTCGGGCTCGTCGAGGCGATGCGTGCCCATCTGGGCGTCGCGAATCTCCGGAATCCACCACTGCACTTCGCCCGAGACCTTGCCGCCGTGCGCGATCGCTTCGTCCACCAGGCGCTGGGTCGTGTAGTCGCGCGAGTCCGCCGGCGCCGCTGCGATCAGATCCGCGAGCGCGAACGTGGCCGACTTCGCCGGAGCGACGTGACCGATCCCGAGCATCCGATCGATCCGATACGCCGCGATCTCGCGACGCGGATCCGATTGCGGATGGATCTGCTGCGGCTTGAACGCCGCGCGCGCGCCGCTCGCGAAATCGATCCGCAGCGACAACGACGTGCCGCCATGGTTGAGCTTGATCCCGGTGATCGGTGTCGCGGCGAGCGGCGCGAGCAGCTGATCATCGGGCTGCTCGAACACGGTCGTATCGCCGATCGGCGTGCCGACCTCGAGCCGCGCGCTCGGCAGCCGCGTCACCGTGCCGGTGGAAGCGGTGGCCGCCGAGGCCTCGGGCTGGAGGTACTCACCCGCGAGCTGGACGCCGTGGCCCGCAACGACCCACACGCCCGCCGCGGCGCCCACCGCGCAGACGAGCTCGAGCGCGATGCAGGTCCCTAACCGCACCGCATAAAAATATCACGTGCGGTGATTCAACCGGAACTCCCGCCCTCGACGACGTAATTCGCCTTGCGGTGGCGGGCGGTCGGGACGTGCTTCTCCCAGCACACGGCTGAGCAAAACCGCAGCTTCATCCGGCCCGTGTTGCAAGAAGCGACGGTACAGCGGATCGCTGCGGTCCCAGGTGGGATCAGCTTGCGGCAAGTGGCGCAGACCAGGCTGGCCATGTCTCTGGTTACCAGAGCCGCGCTTCGATATCCACTTCCGGATCTTCTTACTCCGCGGTCAAGCACTTCACGTGCGCATAACGCTGCGTGACCTGCACGGCGGTGCGATCGATCTCGATCCGGAGGTTGTCGGGGCTGTCGGGGCAGCGGTTCGGGTCCCCGATCGCGAGCCAGCAGTCCTGGCCTGCCCCCGCGGTGGTGCAGCTCGGGAGCTCGGTGTCGCCGTCCGTCACCTCGCACATCGGCTGGACCCCGACCAGATCGCTGCGCGTGTCGGCGAGCCTCACCGCGAGACAGCCGTCGCCCATCATCTGGCGCGTCGAGATGCCGATCTGGGTGAGCGGCAGCGTCAGATCCGCGTTGCACACCGACTCGAGTGCGCCGCGGCTGCCGAAGTCGGCGACGAAATCGGCGAGGCGCACCGCGGGATCCGCGACCGCCGGACCGTCGTTGCCCGCATACGAGCACGAGTGCGCGAGTGAGGGCATCGGGGTCGTGCTGCCGGATGGCGCGCGGAGCTCGACCTCGACCGGCGTCGGGTCGCCGACGATCGCCGCCACCATGACCTGCGAAGGATCGGCCTTGCGCGCTTGCAGCTCGTGCGCGAGCGCGTGGACGTCCGCGAGGTACGGCGCGTTCGTATTCTGATGGCACGCGGTCTTCGGCCCGACCTGGTTCATTGCATCGGTCGTCGTCCCGCCCTCGTCGCAGGTCACGCCAAAGCGCGTGCAGCGAAACGATTGCAGGGGCCCCAGCGTGCTCGTGTCGGCAGTCAACAACGTCGATTCGGCCATCGAACAATCATCCTCGTCGGACAGGATCACGACCGCGAGGTTCGCCTCGTCGCGCAAGAACCCCGCGTTCGCCGTGTTGCCTGGGGAGACTGCCGCTCGGATCGATGCGAGCGGCTGCTCGAAGCCGCAGCCGTTCGCGCCGGCGTTCGCGATCACCGAGAACGCGTCGCGCAGCTCGCCGGTGTAGTTGCGGTCGCGCCCGGTGGCGCCCGCGACATCCGAGATGAACTTGCCGGTGATCGTGGTGGTGTCGAACGTCTCCAACGCACCGCCCTTGCCCGTCCCCGAACAACCACCTTGCGCAGACCCACCGATGCTCGGAGCGGCCCTACCGTCGAGCTCGCTCGTTCCCATGTCGCTCGTGATCACGCCGACGTGGAGGTTCGGTAGGCCATCGGGCAGTAGCGCGAGCTGATCCATCATCGTCGGGAAGCTCGTGCGCAACGACTCTTGCTTGTCGAGCATCGACGGCGAGTCATCGACCATGAACAGCACGTCGAGATCGTGGTTCGGGATCGCGGGCATCACGAGCACGTCCTGGAGCTGGCCGACCGTGACGATATCGGCGTGATCGGTGCACGCGGCGAGTAGCAACATAACGACGAGGATGCGCATCAGTGACCTCCTTGACATGCGACGACCAGACGATGGCGCTGCCCCGCATGGGGCCAGCGTGCGTCGAAGGCCGCGAGCTTGGTGGACGCGCTCGGATCGTTCGCGCGGCATAGCGCTTCGACCTCGATCGCGCCGATATCTTCGGCGAGCTGACCGGCACCGCCGGTCTCGTGGGTGTACGTGGCGATCGCGGCGTGGACGGCTGCAAGATCGCCGGTGCGCAACGCGTGGGACGCGAGCTCGACGAGCTCGGTCTCGCGGGCGAGCGACGCGTGTGGCGCCGGGCGCGGCGTTGCCGGCCGTGGCGCTGGAGCAACGATCACCGCGGGCGTTGGCACTTCGACCGCCGCATCGACATCGCGACGCGCGATCGCGATGCTCGGGCGCACGACCTCGTCCGGCTCGCGCTCGGGTGACAGCGTGATCGCCGGCGCCACGATTCGAGCGTCGCGCTCCGCACGCACCACGTGGACGACGTGGACCACCGTTCCGGTCGCGACGGCGACCGTCGCGACAACCGCGAGCTTGATCGCGATCGCCTTCGCGCCGAGTCCCTTCGCGATCGCGGCGACGCCGAGCCCGGTGCCCGCGACCGCGACCGTGGCCTCGATCCGACCGCGCAAGCGCGCGACGGTAGCGGGATCCGGCGCGAGCTCGTCGCGACCGAGATCGAGGAGTGCGCGCATCCCGGCGTCGATCACGTCGTCCGTCATCGCGATCCTTTCGCGCGTTCGCGCTTCACTGCGGCTGCAAACTCGGCGCGCGCCAGCCGGAGTCGAGAGCTCGCCGTGTTCGAGTTGACGCCGAGCATGCGCGCGACCTCGGCGACGCTGACGTGCTCGAGCTCGACGAGCGCGAACACGACGCGCTTGTCGTCGTCCATGCGATCGAGGATCGCGGCGACCTGGGCGGCAGCCTCGGTGCGTGCGGTGTCGCGAAATGGATCGGCGGTCGAGACGAGCTCGTTCGCAGGCCCGATCACCGGCGTGCGCTTGCGATGCTTCGCGGCGACCTTGCGGGTGATCCCGAACAGCCAGGTCGTGATCGCGGAGCGGCCCTCGAAGTCGGCGAGCCTGCGGTGGACGACGACGAACACGTCCTGCGCCGCATCCTCGAGCTGCGCGGGCGCGACCCCGAGCGAGCGCAACACCCGCCACACGAACGCGACGTGCTGGGCGTAGACCTCCTCGAAGGTCAGCGCGGCCGGCACGGCGGCATCGAGCGGTGCGGCGAGCGCCGTCATGAACAAGAGCGTTGGTGCTCGGACCACACGCGATTCGTCACGAAATCGTCAACGCCAGCTAAGCTCCAGCCCCAGCCGGGCTTTGGGAGCGAACCGCGGCGCCTCGTAGACCGTGGAGGCGCTCCCGTCGCTACCGGCGAGCGCGAACGCGGTTCGCTCGATCGCGACCTCGAGCTCGCCCGCGACCACGGCGGTCAGGTGCGGGGCGATCGGCCAGCCGAACCCGGCGCCGGCGCCGACCGCGCTCCACCGGCCAGAGCCCGCGCTCGCATCGGTGAAGCCGACGCCCATCCCGCGCTGCGAGCCCAGCTCGCCGACGATCCAGCCCCGCACGTGCTCGGTGGGCGACCACGTCGCACGCAAGGCGACCGCGGACAGCCCCACCTCGACACCGGAGAGCGTTCCGACCTCGGCGGTTGTCGCGGCCCATCGCGAGCCTGCAAGCTCGACCCCGAAGTCGCGATAACTCGCCCACATCGCGAGCTCGCCCGCGATGTCGAGATCCGGAGAGACGCCCGTGCCCGCGAGCGCCGCCACGCGTACGGCGGCGTTCCACGGAGAAGTCCGCGGACGAGGAATAGCCGCGACGCTGCGTCCCACCGGCGCGTCGCCGACCTGTGCGGCGACCTGTGCGGCGACCGGCGCGACGACCGCTGGGGCGGCAGGTATGACCTCCGGCGCGGTCACGTGGGCGTCGGCACCGGCCCGAGCGACGACGACCGCGATGGCATCTGCGAGCTCGGCGCAGCTCGTGCTCGTCAGCTCGCGCTTCTCGTCGCCGAGCGCGAGGTGCGCGACGAATCCCTCTGCCGTCGCGACGACGTCCACCGTGACGGCAAGGTCGATCTGATCGGGCGCCGTGTCGAGGCGCTGCACGATCGCGGTGCGCAGCGCGACCTGGTCGGGACACGCCGCCGGCGCATGCCACGCGAGGTCGACGCCCGCGTGCGCGATCCGCGCCGCCGCGACTCCGAACCACACGACCGACCAACGCACGGCGCGATACTAGTCAGCATCGATCGCATCGTCACCCACGTTCTCGCCGCGGTGCCGGGACACATCTATGCCGGATTATCCGATCGACTATTTGCTCGACTATTCGATCGCGCGGATCTGGGCCTCGAGCTCGCCGCTCGACGTGTCGCGCAACATGCCCTTGCCGTCGATCAGCACGGTGTGCGGGATCGAGACGACGCCGAACCGGTCGCTGGTCTCGCCGTCGTCGGCGAGCAGCTGGAGCTGGTAGTGGGCGCGGTCGAAGATCGCGCGCGCCTCGGCGGCGTCGTCGAGGTTGATCGTCAGGACATCGATCTCGGGGTGCTTGCGCGCGAGCTGGTCGAGGTGCGGCATCGAGCGCAGGCACGGGCCGCACCACGTGGCCCAAAAGTCGACGACGGTGATCCGGCCAGACGTGCGCGACACGTGCGCGCCGAGCTGGCCCTTGGCGCCGATCCGGGCGAGCGAGAACGCCGGGGCCGCGGCGCCGGTCTGCAACGGGCGGACGAGGTCGGTGTTCTCGGCGATCCACAAGATCTGGACTGCGAAGCTCGCGAGCGCGAGGGTCGCTACGATCCAACCGGCGCGGCGCGCCGCGAATGGCACGGACTTCAGCGGCGACGCCGGCGCGGGACCGCGCTCGACGACGACCGCGAGGATCACGAGGCCGAGCATCCAGCCGAATGACGCGATCTCGACGCTCCAGCGCATCGCCGGCGGCATCGGCAAGTTGCCGATGCTGACGATCGTCTGCGCCACGAGGTGGACGAGGATCGGCGGCAGGGCCGCGACGCACGCGATGTCGAACGCGCGGCCCGGCTCGCGCTTGCCGCCGGCGGCGACAAACAGGATCAGCGCGGCGATCACGAGCGCGGCGAGCTCGAGCGTGAGCGTGCCGGTCAGGATCTTCGTCAGCGACGCGAGGCCGAGCTTGCCGGCGACCGCGATGCCGAGCCATGCGGCTTGGACCAGCCAGCGCAGCTGGGTCGCGATCAACAGCACCGCGATCGCGGCGAGCAGGTCGCTGCCCGAGCGGCCGGGGTGGTCGCGATCGGCCGCCACGGCGAACGCCGAGCGCGGATTCGTGATCGCGAGCCCGATCCGGGCGACGAGCCGCGCCTGCACCGGCGAGGCAGTGCTGACGGATGGCAGCGCGGTGTTGTCGCCCAGGCTCACTTCTTCGCGCCGGTCGTGCGCTGCGACATCAGCTTGCGCGCTTGCGCCACCACCGCCGACGGCACGCCCCTGCTCTTCGAGATCGCCGCGAGGTCCTTCTCCCGCAGGAACGGGAGGA